>JANYHE010000145.1 GCA_025359215.1 Hyphomicrobiales bacterium | reverse complement strand
ATCTGGTAATTACCAGCTGCCAATATTTGGCATCGAGGCCCAAGGCTCCTGCACTGGCAGATAAGCATCATTGGCTTGCAGCACTTCAATTGAAATTCCATCTGGTGTTTTAATAAACGCCATGCGGCCTTCGCGCGGTGGGCGATTGATCACAACACCATGCTTCATCAACATCTCGCAATAGTCATAAATGTTGTCGACTTGATAGGCGAGGTGGCCAAAGTTGCGGCCACCGGTGTAAACTTCAGGGTCCCAATTATAAGTGAGTTCAACTGGCGTATCAGGACTTTCAGGGCATGCCACGAACACCAATGTGAAGCGGCCCTTCTCACTCACGTTTCGGTGCGTTTCAACAAACCCCAAAATACGAGTGAAAAAATCGAGAGACTTTTCGAGATCACTGACGCGGATCATGGTGTGGAGATATTTCATATATTTGGTCCTTGGTTTGAGCGTTAATGTTGTCATTAACTGCGAATCATAACTTGCCAATTTGCCATGAAATTTATTGTTGAGTGCAGCGAATTTGCATTCTGTTTAAAAAAACATGGCTTGTGCAGCAATAAATCAAAACTGAAATATCATTGTGCAACTGCAACAAGTGGTTGAGTTCTATGAATTTTTTATTTGAACCGATTGCTCTCATATGGACACGAGCAAGTTTCAACAGTCGAACTGAATCAAACTCTGTACAAATCGTTAAGATTTGAGCAAGTTGATGTGAGCAGACGAGGGGGCCCTCGTCTCTGGGGCATGGGTTGGGTGAGTGATGGCGGCGAATGAAATTGTGAATGCTGAAGCAGGGCGCGATGCTAAGCTTGGTATAGAAAACGAACACGGTGTAAATATCATCCGTGTTGATGGTTTGGTGAAATGGTTCGATGTGGGCCGTGGCTATGGCTTCGTTATTCCTGATAATGGCCTACCTGATATTTTAATTCATTTAAGTTGTTTGAAGCGCGATGGTTTTGATGCACCGCTGGAGGGCACACGTGTGGCCTGTGAAGTTGTAGCGCGCCAGAAAGGTTATCAATGCCTGCGCGTTCTCTCGGTCGATCAGTCCACTGCAATTAATCCGGTGGAGCGCCGTGCGCGCACGCACAATCCAGTCACGCCAACAACGGGTTGGGTTCGAGCTAAAGTGAAATGGTTCAACCGGGCCCGTGGTTTTGGCTTTGTGAGCGAAGGTGACGGTTTGGGTGATATTTTTGTGCACATGGAAGTGATGCGCAAAACGGCCATGCCCGAATTGATCCCCGATACGTGGGTTTATGTGCGCTATGGCGATAGCAACCGCGGCAAAATGGCGTCGGAAGTGCGCAATAGCTTAGATTCTGGTCCCGCTTTAACCAACTAGCCTTGATTTCGTCGAATTTGGTCTGTGAGTGAGGCGTTATGAAAAGACTATTTGCCTGCATCGCCGTGAGTGTTTTTGCCAACTCGTTTGCGTTTGCCGATGAGCCGTCAAAGATTGAGCCGATTACAATAGTAACCGCCAAATCATCCACCATGTTGCAGGCGGAAATTGCCGATACTGATTCTTTGCGTGAGCGGGGGCTGATGTTTCGGCACATTTTACCGCCAGACCAAGCCATGCTGTTTGATTTTGGAAAACCACGCCCAGCCGCCATGTGGATGAAGAACACGTATATGTCGCTGGATATGGTTTTTGTGCGCGAAGACGGCACCATTGCTGCAATTGCAGAAAACACCGTTCCCAAATCACTCGACACAATAAGTGTGCAAGAACCTGTCGAAGGTGTGATTGAATTGGCTGCAGGAACAGTAAAAAAACTTGGAATTCACCAGAATGACAAGGTTTTTCACAGAATTTTTAAAACTAAAGAAGAGTAGTTGCACTTTGCGCGGCAAGTCATTATGCAGCGCACACAAGGAAATGTCGGGGCGTAGCGCAGTCTGGTAGCGCACCTGCCTTGGGCGCAGGGGGTCGCGAGTTCGAATCCCGCCGCCCCGACCATCCTTCGGCAACGGAGACCAGATATGCCAGCACGAATTTACAAGCCATCCCGCAACGCCATGCAATCTGGCAAGGGCAAATCAAAAGAATGGTTCTTGGAATTTGAACGCGACGCTGCACCAACAGCTGATCCGCTGATGGGCTGGACCTCCGGTGACACATCAACCCAAGTGAAGCTGCAGTTTGAAACGCAGGCTGAAGCAGAAGACTATGCCAAGCGCAATGGCATTGCCTACACTGTAACGCCCGTTTCGCCCGTGCGCCTCAACAAAAAATCATATAGCGACAATTTTAAATTCGGCCGAACCACGTTGTGGACGCATTAAATTGAACGCTGTTCTTATCACAAGCATTTATGCCGCCGTACTTGCACTCATCATGATTGCATTGTCGTCGCATGTTTCTATGCAACGCGGCAAAGCCAATGTTTCAATACTCGACGGCGGCAACGCCGAGCTTCAGTTGCGCATCCGCCGCCACGGAAACTTCATTGAAAACGTTCCTCTGGCGCTATTGCTCATGGCACTCGCCGAACTCGATGGTGTAGGGCATAACTGGATCCACGCTGCTGGGCTTTTGCTGGTTGTTGGCCGCATTCTTCATGCTTTGGGCCTCAGCGCTAATAAAGCAACACCATTGCGAATGGTGGGGGGAGTCTTATCCACGCTGTCAGTCTTGCTCATGGTAGGCAACATCCTCTATATCGCCTTTGCTAAGTGACTCCGTAGCTCAGCTGGATAGAGCAACGGATTTCTAATCCGTAGGTCGCAGGTTCGAACCCTGCCGGGGTCGCCAATTTATTAATCATTCGTTAATTTGCATGTGTGAGTTCTGCGACAGGTCCGCATTGGTGCGTTCCGTTGATTCGACGAACCCATGATAAAAGTATTCACGTTAGCAATTTCACTTTTGGCAATTTCTGCGTTGCCCGCATGCGCAAAGAGCAGAAAGCCAGCAGCACCAAGTTTTCGCGACCAAATAACAACGGGTGCCATTGATCTGGCTAAAGAGGCTATTCAAACCCGATTAAGCCGCGTGCCTGCCGATGGCACCATCGAAATTGCCTTTGCACCTTATCCACAACGCTCCGCCCAGCGACTTGTCGAAAAAATCATTGACGCTTCGGATACATCAGTGATCATCGCTGCTTATCAAATGACATCAAAACCCATTGCTGATGCGCTCTGTCGTGCAGCAGAGCGCGGTGTGGCTGTGACTGCAGTGTTGGATCAAAAATCAAATCCGCATGGACCATCAAATTCTAAACGTGATTATCTTTCAGATTGTGGTGTTGCTGTGCGCGGCGATTCCCGCTACCCGATCATGCATGATAAATTCATTGTGGTTGATAATAAGCACGTTGAAACAGGTTCTTTTAACTACAGCTTTGCCGCGGCAGAACGAAATGCCGAAAACGCAATGGTGATTTGGAACAATCCATCGCTTGCGAAAAAATATGCCGCAGAATTTGATCGTTTATTTACCGAGGGTCAAGATTAGAAATGACAATAATTGTAAAAGACTCAAATGGCACCGAACTTAAAGACGGTGACAATGTGACCCTGATAAAAGATCTTAAAGTGAAGGGTGCCAACACCACACTGAAGCGTGGCACCATGATCAAAGGCATCAGATTAACTGATGACGAAGAGGAAATTGATTGCCGTCATGAAAAAATCAAAGGCCTCGTTTTGCGCACTGAGTTTGTAAAAAAAGCTTAGTGCCGCCTTCGATGATGACGGTGGTACCGCTTGTGGTGGTGCCCGTGGCGAAGCTTCTTCAAATGCCTGTGGTGGCGGTGATGGTGCGAAACGAATCGAAATTCTGTGAAATGTCGAATTAGGCCTTGATGGAAGCTTCTGCGCCCGCCACACCAATTCCATTCGCGGCGCGGTCCCAAATCGACGTGCACGCTGCCATCTGAACAATAAGTGCCAATGCCGCCGCGATCGCTAAGGCTGGCAGCATAATGGGCCGCAGTATATTTATTGATCCCGTCAACTTTAAAGTCAGCGGCCATGCAGCGCAAATGCCAAGATTCACGCGCACCCCCAATGCGGTGATTGTGCTGGCGCGAGCGACACCCTGATGTGACCGACAAGGGGCGGTGGAAATGGTTTTCGATGCGAAAAAGGATCGACCTGAGGTGGGGGTTCAAGCTGCCCACTTGACCGGAATAAGCATGACTTTGCGACAACGACACCAATAAGCAAATTGGCACAAGAAGTGCCAGTTTGAACCACTTAACCATGTTCAACCCTCAAATTATAAAAAGTGAAGGTTAATCAGCAAGTTACATACCAAAATGAAGGTCTGTAGTTAGACGACTATGGCGTCACAAAGTCTTTACATTGCGGAGCCGGAGCTGTGCCCCATGGCATCAACGGCACTGTCGACGTAGAATTTTGCGGCGAACCGTCGATTAATTTGTCTGTGTAGCTCAAATAGACCAGCACATTGCGTTTCGGGTCACAGCCCCGCACAATGTGCATTGTTTTGAAAAAGAATGAGCGCCGCTGTTCGTAAATATCAACGCCTTGCGCAAATTTAGCTTTAATCGTTGCTGGCCCCACTTGGCGGCAAGCGAGAGATGTTTCGGAACGTTGCTCGGCAAATCCCGCCCAGCCGCTCCAGCCGCCTTGTTCAGGCACCGTGAAATAACACGCCACACCATCAACCTGCGGATCATCAATCACATAAGTGGCCAGTTTCGCATCGGGTGACAAAAGATGAAACACGGTGTTCTTTTTGAAAATCAGTTCAGGATCATCAGCCTGTTGCGCAACTGCAGCACCTGAAAACATCAAACAACTGGCTAAAAGAGCGGATACAAATTTCATAGTGACCTCCCGTGATTGCGCTGGATGTGGTGCGAAATATTTTCAAATCAAGTGGCGGCTGCCAATCTTGCAAAACCAGCGTCCAAATCCGCAATCAAGTCCTTCGGATCTTCCAAGCCCACATGAAACCGCAAGCACAGCCCTTCGGCCGTCCACGACGTGGCAGTGCGGATCGGTTTAAACGGCACCACCAAACTTTCAAATCCACCCCAACTATAGCCCATGCCAAAAAGCTGCAAGCCATCGAGCATCGCCGCAAGTGCCACTTGAGATTTTGCTTTAAGAACCACCGAGAACAGCCCAGAAGCGCCTGTAAAATCACGTTTCCACATTTCGTGTCCAGGCGCATTGGAAAGGGCAGGGTAAAGCACAGTGTCCACAGCTTCTTGCCCGCGCAGCCATTCCGCCACAACCGTGGCATTGCGCTGGTGGCGCTCCAATCGCACATCTAAAGTGCGAAGACCACGAAGGGCCAGATACATATCATCGGGACCCGCAAAAAGGCCCATTGTTTCAAACGCGTCTTTGAATTGTGGCCAACATTTTTCATTGCAGACAACCGAACCCAGCATAGCATCGGAATGACCAACGATATATTTGGTGGCCGCCTGCACGGAAACATCACAGCCATGAGCAAAGGCTTTGAAATAGTGTCCTGCACTCCATGTATTGTCGATCATGGCAATAGCACCCACCGCATGAGCCGCAGCTGCAATCGCTGAAACATCTTGCACTTCCATGGTTTGCGAGCCGGGGCTTTCACAATAAACCACCTTGGTGTTTGCTTTGATCAAAGCAGAAATGCCACGCCCAATCAGCGGATCATAATAAGTGGTCTCAATCCCCAAACCTTTCAACAAAGTATCCGCAAGTTTACGTGAAGGATTATAGGCCGTGTCGGGCATCAGAAGATGATCACCAGATTTTAGAAACGCCAGCAGCGCGGCGGTGATGGCGGCCAATCCTGAAGGCGCAATTTTACAATCATATCCACCCTCTAAAGCAGCGATGGCCGTTTCTAATGCGCGTGACGTTGGCGTGCCGTGCCGTCCATAGGTGTAGGGTTGTTTGCGATTGGTCAGGCTGTCAGTGTCTGCAAACAGAACCGTAGAGGCATGATAAACAGCCGGGTTTACCATGCCGTGTTCATTGAATTGGCGTGCGGCTGTCACCAACCGTGTGGCGGGTTGTAATTTGTCAGGGAGGGGATTCTTGCTCATGGACCATGTTATAGGGGCCATGGTGTTTCCAGTTCAACTGCTTTAAGGGCAGCGTTCACTCCACATTTTTTGAAAAGATAGTCCATTGCCATTTCCTGAAACACTTGCTCCGATATCCCGCGCTCTGACCGAACGTAAATACGAAGAACCAACTCCAGTGCAACTTGCTGTGCTGGAAGCCAAGGCTGAAGGTCGCGACATGGTGGTCTCGGCGCAAACTGGCTCTGGCAAAACTGTCGCCTATGGCTTGGCCATCGCAACAACTTTGCTGGGTGATAAACTGCGCTTCGAAAACGAAGCCGATCCTTTAGCGCTCATCGTTGCCCCAACGCGCGAACTGGCACTCCAAGTGGAACGCGAACTCGCATGGCTTTATGCCTATACCGGAGCCCGCATTCTGTCTTGCGTAGGTGGCATGGACCCGAACCGCGAACGCCGCCGACTTCATGATGGCGCACACATCATCGTGGGCACGCCAGGCCGCTTGCGGGATCATCTCGAGCGTGGCGCATTGAAGATCAATGATCTCAAGGCCGTCGTGCTCGATGAAGCTGACGAAATGTTAGACTTGGGTTTCCGCGAAGACCTTGAATTCATTTTGGAAGCCACCCCTAAAGAGCGTCAAACTTTGATGTTCTCGGCCACCATGCCAAAGCCAATTGCTCTGCTGGCCAAAAAATATCAGCGCGATGCTTTGCGCATTGAAGCCAAAGGATCAGAACGCGCCCATGCCGATATTGAATATCGCGCCATGCGTGTTGCTCCTAATGAAGTAGAGCACGCCGTTGTTAACGTGCTGCGCTTTGTTGAATCGCAATCGGCTATCGTGTTCTGCAACACGCGTGATCATGTGCGCCATTTGCATGCTACACTTTCTGAGCGTGGATTCTCTGCCGTAAATCTTTCAGGCGAACTCAGCCAAGCTGAGCGCAACCACGCCCTGCAAGCCTTGCGTGATGGCCGTGCGCGTGTCTGCGTGGCAACTGATGTAGCCGCTCGCGGTATCGATTTGCCTAATCTCAATTTGGTAATCCATGCAGATTTGCCAAATGATGCGGAAACTTTGCAGCATCGCTCCGGCCGCACAGGCAGAGCAGGGCGCAAGGGTGTGTCTGTGCTTCTTGTGCCGCTGTCGCGCCGCCGTAAAGCCGAACAAATGTTGGCCACCGCAAAAGTCAGCCCCGTCTGGAGCGGCCCCCCATTGGCTGAAGACATTCGCAAGCTTGATCAGCAGCGCATGTTGCAAGATCCAATTCTGACTGCCGTAAACTCGGAAGAAGATTTGGAAATGGCCCGTTCAGTTCTGGCCAATCGCCAACCTGAAGAAATTGCAGCAGCGCTTGTACGCATCTATCGCTCTCGTTTACCAGCTGCCGAAGATGTGTTTGATCCGGGCCCCGGCGATAATCGTGGTGGCCCCCGCAGCGAATTCCGCGAAGCCAAGCCATTGCGCCGCAAAGAGGGTGGCGACACCGGACCGCGTGATTTCACTTGGTTCAAATTGGATATTGGCCGCAAGAACAATGCCGATCCAAAATGGCTTCTGCCCATGATTTGCCGCCGTGGCCATGTGACCAAGCCAGACATTGGGGCCATTCGCATCAATGAAAACGAAACCCGTTTTGAAATTGCCAATCATGCTGTTGAAAAATTCGCAACAGCAATGCTGATTGCCGACAAAGACGATGTTGCGATCTCACGGTTGGATGGAGCAGCGCCCGCGCCAAAATCCGAACGCAAGCGCAGCTTTGAGCGCGGCGATGGTTTCAAATCAAAGCCCCGCGAAGAAGCAACAGCTTATGAAGATCGTAAACCACATGATGCCGACGTGAAACCACGCTACGAAGGCAAAAAATCATTCACCGACAAGCCAAAGTTCAAACCAAAGTTTGAAGGCGGCAAGCCCAAGTTTGCAGGCAAACCTAAAGAGGGTGGTTTTAAAGTGAAAAAGGCTCCGTGGGATAAGAAGAAGTAAGCATGTCTGAGATGTCACCGCTCGCCAAGTTTCTAATGCTCGTCTTACGCAGTGGAAGCATTGGCGCAGCGGCACTTCTCCTTCTGTTTGCAGGTATTTCAATCTATCAAAAAATCACGCCTGATGGTCATTTGGTTATGACCCGCCAAGATTGGAGTTTTTTAGCTGTTCTGGGGGCATTATTGATTTTGGCGCTCTATCTCGTGCGCGCCATTGCCAAGGAAATTAAGTCGCCGGGCGAATAATGCTGCAATGCAATATTGATATTGTGCAACGCAGCATTTTATGGTAAACGGCCCCAAATCAATTTTGGAGAGCCCCCATGACAAACATCATTCACAGCTATAACGAAGAAACAATCCGCGCCCTTGCCCACCAAAAGTGGATTGACGAAGGCAAGCCCGACGGCCGTGACGAAATTCATTGGCAATGGGCCTTGGCGTCACTCACAGCATCGGCAGTTCGCCCTGAAGCGAAGTCATCTGTGGTCGACGACGTTTCATTAATCGAAGGCGTGGGCCCCAAGCTCACCAAAGCACTCGCTGCCGAAGGTATTACAACATTAAGCCAAATTGCCGCCCTGACGGCTGGGGCCCTTGCCAAGCTCGACACCAAACTTGCCCTCAAAGGCCGCGCCACGCGTGAAGAGTGGGTTACCCAAGCTAAGGAACTGCTAGCGGGCCAAGCCCCGCGTGCCAAAGTCGACCAGGCAAAAGCTGCAAAAGCAAAGTAGTCAATATTCGAAAAAAATGTTTGCCCGGACGCAGTGCTGCGTCCGGCTCTTGAAAGAGAAATAATTAAAATTTTTAAAGTTTTATCTTGAAAACGATACTGCTATCAGCCCGAGCATTGGACTGACGGGCGGTGGAACTTGTTTTTAGACTATCTCATTCGTGTATATCGAAAGTGGAACCTCCGCTTAGCCAGCCGGTTTTTATGGAATTATATCTATAACTATCCTAACTCTGCCAGATGGATTAGTTTCATACATGAGTTATATTTGCAGCATGGTTTCAGTCATGCTCCCATTCTCGTAGTGCGCAAAAAAAGCTATTTTAAATATCTAAGTCGAGGCCTGTCTTTTGAGGAACGGTTGGATCGTATTGAAGATCATTATGAAGTAACCAAAAAATTATTTTCCAAGAGATTTATGAAATCCATTTTAGGAATGGAAAAGACTCTGCTGGTCAGGCTCACTGGTAAGTCTGGTAAATCATATGATCTTCATTTTGCTCAACTTCCGGAACTGTCGTCTGAAGGTGAATTGAGCATTTTTTTGCGTGAGACTGGCGGGGCTGAAAACCTCGCTACAGTGAGTTTTACGTTGAGCAGAATTGGCACCTTCACCAAAATTACGATTGGTGGATTACAAGGGCCGAGAGAAAAAAACGCAAAAGCAAATATCATTGAAGCCACTCGAGATCTTTATGGACTTCGGCCAAAGGGCGCCGTCATTTATGCCTTATACGCTATAATGAAATGTTTGAACGCTGCAGAGGCAGAGGCCGTGAGCCTCGCCAACAATCCTTCAAATCGAATTGGCAAAACATTTTTGGCAGATAACGACAGCTTTTGGTGTGAGTTTTCTCAACGAAACTCCGTTTCAAACAATTTTGATTTGCCCTCGATATTTCCTGATAAAGCAATTGAAGATGTTGCTGCAAAGAAAAAAAAGCTCTGGCTGTTGCGCCAAGACTTGAAAAAATTGATTGCAGAAAACGTCAGTTGCAATTTTTCCGATGCTATGTCTGTTTGATCTCATTAAATTGGATTGTAAGCAATTTTAAAAAATCAGAATGATATTGGAACCTTTCTCGGATTTAAAAGTTATCACCACGAGAACGCATTCAGTTTTAATTTTGATCTCGGGTTAGTGTCCTTCGTTCTCACAGACTATCAGCCCGAAAATAAATGAGGGAAAAAATGAAAAATATAATGTTAGCTGCCATGGTTGCAGCCACCGGAACGATGTTGATGATTGCTCCTGCGCAGGCAAAATCAGTTGCGATCCATTCTGGATATTGCCGTCATAACATTTACGATCCAATTTGCATGGACCGTGCCATGATGAATCAACGTAAGATGATGATGAGCATGACCAAAGCAAAGGCCATGGCTAATCGGTCGAAATATTGCCGCACTAACCACGATACTGATCCGATTTGCACCAAAGATATGATGAACAGCACAATGGGTTATTAATCTGACCTGAGAGGTGTTTATCGACATCGGGCCCTTTGCTTCATGCAAGGGGCCGATTGTCATAAGTGTTCAACTATAATTTGGAATACCAAGTCTTTTCTAAGCTTGTAATTGACATATGCTACGATTCTATCGTCGAGGCCTATGCTGGTCATGCAAATTTTCGTTTCAGATACTGCAGCACTGCCAATAGTCGATCTTGCTCTGGTCCTCGCAGTGGACTGTTCAAGCAGCGCTGATGCAGCTGATTTTCAATTGCAAATATCAGGCATTGCAAGTACGTTGCGCAGCCCGCCACTGCTCGAAGCAATTCTTGCCGGCCCAAACCAACGCGTGGCAGTAACATTAATTTTATGGTCTAATCGAAAGTCCCAATTAATTGGGGTGCCATGGCACATTCTCGACAGCAAAATCGCCATTGAAAATTTTGCGGAAGAAACAAAGCAAGTAACACGGAATAACTTGTCAGGTGGAACAGGTCTTGCAGCGGCGTTAGATTATTGTGTCGACATTTTACAAGCTCTCCCTTTCACGCCAGTAAGGCGCACCATCGATGTTTCAGGCGACGGCGAAGAAAATGAAGGGGGCGATGTGGAAACCGCACGCCAAGGAGCTGCAGCGCTGAGCATCACCATAAATGGTCTGCCGATCATTGACGGCTCGCCCCGCATCGAAAGCTATTACCGTTCGCACGTTATCGCAGGCCCCGGCGCATTTGCAATTCCTGCTATTAACATCCTTGCATTCAGCGCGGCCATGACCCAAAAATTGCTGCGCGAAATTCAGGATCAGAATGTCTGAATTCAAGCGCATTTTCTTTGCCCCTTGATCGAAGCACCCCAACCCCTTATTCCACCCTCAAAACAAGGGTTATGACATGTTAGAAGCTGCCAAGCGTATTGCGGATAAGAAAGATTGGATCAAAGGCGCCACTGGCGACTGGGAGATTATCATTGGGCTTGAAGTTCATGCTCAGGTGACTTCCAAATCCAAATTATTCTCCGGCGCTTCGGCGGAATATGGTGGTGCACCAAATGATCATGTGTCGATGGTGGATGCCGCCATGCCCGGCATGTTGCCAGTCATCAACGCGTTTTGCGTGGAACAGGCCGTGCGCACTGGCCTTGGGCTAAAAGCTCAAATCAATAATTATTCAGTGTTTGATCGTAAAAACTATTTTTATCCTGATTTGCCGCAGGGCTATCAGATTTCTCAATTTAAGCAGCCCATCGTGGGCGAGGGCGTTGTGACCATTGATTTGGACGATGGCAAATCGATCCCCGTGCGTGTTGAACGATTGCACTTGGAGCAGGATGCTGGAAAATCTTTGCACGACCAGCACCCAAACATGAGCTTTGTGGATCTCAATCGCTCTGGCTGTGCGCTGATGGAAATTGTGTCTAAGCCCGATATGCGTTCGGCTGATGAAGCCAAAGCTTACGTCACCAAGCTGCGCCAGATTATGCGTTACTTGGGCACCTGTGATGGCAACATGGAGCAGGGGTCGATGCGCGCCGATGTGAATGTGTCCGTGCGCAAGCCAGGCGATGTTTTTGGAACGCGTTGCGAAATTAAGAATGTGAACTCCATCCGCTTTATGGGCCAAGCCATTGAATATGAGGCGCGCCGCCAGATTGGCATTCTGGAAGATGGTGGCAAGATAGATCAGGAAACAAGGCTCTACGACGCGAAAAAGGGCGAAACCCGCTCCATGCGTTCCAAAGAAGAAGCCCATGATTATCGCTATTTCCCTGATCCAGATTTGCTGCCACTGAAGCTAGATCCCGCCCACGTGGCCGCCATCAAGGCCAGTTTGCCTGAACTTCCAGATGAGAAAAAAGCCCGCTTCATGAGCGCTTATGGCCTCTCGGCCTATGACGCAGCAGTGCTTGCAGCAGAACCCCCATCAGCTGATTTCTATGAAACAGTGGCCAAAGGCAGGGATGGCAAATTATCAGCTAATTGGGTGATTAATGAGTTCTTTGGTCGGTTGAACAAAGAAGGCAAAACCATTGAAACCACACCCGTATCCGCCGCCCAGATTGGCGGAATTGTAGATTTAATCACGGCAGGCACAATCTCTGGCAAAATAGCCAAAGACGTGTTTGAAATTGTCTGGACGGAAGGTGGAAACCCTGCCGAAATCGTTGAAACCCGTGGCATGATCCAAGTCACAGATATGGGCGCCATCGAGAAAGCTGTAGACGAAATCATAGCTGCCAATCCCGATAAGGTTGAAGCGGTCAAAGTCAAAGCCTCCATGCTCGGCTGGTTCGTGGGGCAGGTGATGAAAACCACCGGCGGCAAAGCAAACCCTCAATCGGTAAATGATTTACTGCGGAAAAAGCTCAACATTAACCAATAGTTGTAAATTTTTATTAACTATTTCCAATTGCTTACAAGGTTTGCTATAGTCCGTGTGCTGATTATCAGTACACAAATGATTATAGGAGAATGCTCCCATGGCGAAACCAGCCAAAAGGGCAATTGCTAAAAAACTGCCTGCAAAGAAAATTGTTGCTAAAAAAGTTGTCAAAGCAGTGGTCAAGAAGCCTGCTATTAAGGGCCCTTCAGCTGCCCAGAATGATCGCTTCACACTTTATGGTTTTGCAAGTTCTGGCCCAACTTATACTGCAGCGCTGATGCTGTCGCTGTGCAAGCACCCGTTTTCCTACATCCATGTAAACTTGCGGGAAGGTGCACATAAGCAGCCTGATTATTTAGTCAAAAATCGTTATGGCCAAGTGCCGGCTTTGCGCGATGGGCAGATGGTCACCGTGCAATCAGCAGCGATTTTACTTTATCTGGCCGATACGCTGGATAAGTTCACTACCAAGGTTCCTGTAGAAAAGCAGCGCGTGCGTGAATGGCTGTTCTGGCAATGGGACAAGCTCAGTGTGCCCGTGTTCCGCTTGCGGGCCCGCAACAAGGGCTTGCGCCAATTCGGTGATGAAGTGCGCATCATGTATGACACCGAAGCCAAGGCAGCCCTTGCCGTGCTGGAACAAGAGCTCACAAAATCTGAATGGGTTGTTGGCAAAAAGCCAACCGTTGCAGATGTGGGAATTTATGGTGTGCTGCGCTATGCAGGCGAGGCCAGCATAGAGTTGGGTCATTATCCCCATGTGGTTGCATGGAAGAAGAAGTTTGAAGAGTTGCCAGGTTTTGCTACACCAGAACAACTTCTGCCGATGGAGAGCAGACTCACTTAAACAAGCATAAGGTTAATCGCGTGACGACAGAAAAACTTCCCAGCCCCGCGAACCAAGACAGTCCCAAAAAGAAGAAAATAAAGCGTGATTGGAGCGGCGCAACACTCGGTTTAATTGCCGGCGTGTTTGGGCTGATTATGGCAAGGCTTGGTCACCTTTGGGTGGGTTTTGACGTTTTCTCGCAGTTTTCACTGCAATTCATTTTTCTCTCTATTGCCATGGTTTTTGGCCTTGTGTTCCCACGTTACAAAGGCCTTATTGGACTGGTGATTTTTGTGCTGATGCTGGTGGCATATGCATTATGGCCACAATTGAATTTCCAAACCGCCGAGATGGCAACACCGCCCGGAACCCAAAGACTGCGCGTTGCCAGCTTTAACTCATTCGTTTTCAATCGAGATTTTGCAGCTCAGCGCGAAACAATATTGAAACTGGATCCTGATGTGATGACACTGGTTGAATTCACATCCGACAAGCAAGAATTATTAGACAGCCTGCGCAGCGCCTATCCTTATCAGGAAACCTGCTTTGCAAAAGCAGAGTGTGACGCAGCGATTATATCCAAATTTCCACTGTTTAATGTAACTGCAAAAGGCTTGTGGGCCGGCGCTCCGCTGATTCAGTCCAGCCTTGGCCCGCAATTTGGCGGCGTTACCATTTTTGGCCTTCACACAACCCGGTTTCCCCACTCGCGCGCGCAATTCACGCAGATCAAGGAAAGTGTAAAATATATTGAAACGGTGCCGGGCCGTCTGATTATCATGGGCGATTTTAATGCCACGCCTTTTTCTAGGATCACTGAAACTGTGGTGCAGAGCCTCGGTGTCAATCGTCTGACCAACAAACCAACATGGCCTGCCACTTACGGGTTTCCGCAATTGGCGATTGATCATATTTTCGCAAGCCCCGATCTTGTTCCAATCAGCTCAGAGGCAATTGGCAACAATGCGGGCTCTGATCATTTTCCAGTCGTGATCACTTTAGCCGTGCCTCAGAATTGAACATTGCATTTGCGAGTTCTGGTGAATCAACTGTGAAGAAAATACCGTAAATTTGTCACTAATTTTAGCCAAGTGCTTGAAATGAATCGCTGAATTCTCGATGCTTAAAATTTGACTAAACCTGTCTTCAATCCTTCTTAAGCCTATCGCTTAACGTGATGTTTCATCGGCTGGCGCAAATTCAATCCCAACAACGGACCACAAAAACCGGTCCAACAAACAAAACAGGATGGGATTTTAAAATGAATACGATTGAACAGATGAATACCAACTTCAACCCAGTGACAACAAGTGCAGATGACATGTTTGAACTGGGAATGAAATATTGCTTAGGCCGCGAAGTGGCTCAAAGTTTTGTTGAAGCCCATAAATGGTTCAACATTGCTGCACTCAAAGGCAATGATGCTGCCAAGTTTTATCGTTGCGATATTTCACGCGAAATGTCTGCAACAGATATTGCTGAAGCCCAGCGTCAAGCGCGGGCTTTGCTCACATTGCACTAAATTAAACAGGAAGCGTCTGACCAAAGGCCCGCAAACGGAAACATCCGTGCGGGCCTTTTCTGCGATCAATAATCGATAGAAAAATCCGAGCCCGAAGTCTCAGAATTGAACATAAAGCGCTGCATGTAACTGTCGCGTTTTTTGTCTTCGAGCTGTTTATAATAGAGATCAGTTTCATAAATATCAGATTGCGATGAAACCGCCTGAGCATCACTGTTGATGGCGGGCAGGGTGCTGATTTCGCTTGAGTAGCCTGCGCCCATGGGAATGAATTTTTCAAAAGCCTGCGCCGAATCCAATGTGCCCAACACTGCGAGCATCGCACAAAAACTGAAAACTAACCGCATCACTTCAACTCCTCAACCACCACCAAGATTTAACCACACTTCCGCCTAAGAGGCAAAGATTCAGTTAAGTTTATCGGGCTTCAATTGTTAAATCCCACCTCATCCACAAGCCGCACGGCCGCCGCTTGGTTCTTGGCAATCTCTGTCAGAGGCATTGGGTCTGGCGTCATCGTTCCCCAAGACTCAACGATATCAGATGCTTGCACAGCTGGGTTCACCGGATACTCGAAGTTGCCATCAGCGTAAATCTTCTGTGCCTCAGGGCTTGATAGATATTGCATCAGTTTAATTGCATTGGCTTTATCGGGGGCCGATTTTGTCAAAACCATGCCTGAAATGTTCACATTGGTGCCCATGGCAGGCGAGCTCGGGAACAACACCTTAATAGACTTGGCCCATTCTTTTTGTTCCGGCTCTTTCTCATCCGAAGCCATAAGTCCCACATAATAAGTGTTACCCAAAGCGAGGTCACACTCACCAGCATAAACACTCTTGGCTTGGCTGCGATCGGTGCCACTGGGCTTATTGGCCAGATTGGCCTTCAAACCGGCAAGCCAGGTTTTGGTATCTGCTTCGCCGCGCTTGGCAATCATCGCAGCAATTAATCCAAGATTATAAGGGTGGTCGCCCGGCCTTGTGCAAATTTTGCCTTTCCATTTAGGGTCTGCCAGTTCTTCATATGTTATAGCATTTTGCGCCACGCGCTCTTTCGAGGCATAAACCACGCGCGCGCGCATGGTGAGGCCGAACCATTGGTTTCCCGCATCGCGCAAAGTTGCAGGGATGTTTGCCAAAATCGCAGCATCGTCGACAGGTTGGGCCAAACCATCATTGGCCGCTTCCACCAGTCGACCGACATCTGACGTCAGAAGAATATCCGCTGGGCTCAATGGCCCTTCCTGCTGCAAGCGTTCAATCAAGCCCTTCTCGGCATAGATCATGCGAACTTCGATGCCAGTCTCCTTAGTGAAAATATCGAAGAGAGGCTGCACCAATTCTGGTTGTCGATAAGAATAAATATTAACGACTTCGCCGGCCTGAGCAGTTCCAACAAGAGGCAGGGCCAAAACACAGGTGGCCAAAAGATATCGCAGCATGATGAATTCCTTCTATTGCCTCCCTTCTAAGCTGGCGATTTTCTATCGTCAATAAAAACCGACAAGTTTACTCGGATATAAATTGTCGCACATTTAAATCGCTGCCCTTGCATAGCTTGGCAAATCACGGCAAAGAGCGGCTGCAGGAAACGTGGCCGAGTGGCTGAAGGCAACGGTTTGCTAAATCGTCATACGCTGTAAGGCGTATCGAGGGTTCGAATCCC
>JANYHE010000144.1 GCA_025359215.1 Hyphomicrobiales bacterium | reverse complement strand
CCATAGCGGCGCTTGCCTTCAAGATCCCGCACATAGGGTGCGCCATACATTGGAACGAACACGGTGTTTTTGCCGCCCACTTTCACCGTGCGTTCGGGGTTGCGCGCATTGAGCGTGAATTCGGGTGGAACCTTTCCAATAAGATCCATCAACAAGCCACGATCAATTTTCACCAATGTGCCCTGCACGTCGGCCCCCGCAGCTTTCCACATGGCGGGGGCTTGGTCGTCTCTAAATTCGCAGCCAACCACTTCAAGAATCTTGAGAGACTCTTGATGGATCAGCTCCACTGCGTCTTCCGGCAGCAATTCATAAGTGGGAATATCGCGCACCAATGTGGGAAATGAAAGCATTGGGGCGGCACGTAAAGCACGTCTGGCGTCTCTGCCGCCGCTGCGGCGATGATGCGGTTCATTGTCAGTCATAGACAAAAGCCTAGCATGAGCATTTCGACGATGGCGAGAGGTTCGTCACGAGGTGAGGAAATATCATCGAGAATTTATTGCACCGCACACTGGCCCCATAACCCGGTGTTGACGCTTTGCCACAAAGCAGCCACAATACCGTTAAGGGGTTGTTTACTTTTCAAACGTGGGGACGTTTGCTCAGTTTATCAAAAATCAGCAACGCGCGTTCCGCCCTTGAACGCTTTAGGGAGTGCCACATGGCAGACAATAAACATATGAGTGAGGACGAAAAAGTCCTGCACGGAATGGGTTATGCGCAGGAATTATCCCGACGCATGGGCACGTTCCAAAGTTTTGCAATTTCATTTTCAATCATCTGCATCATCTCAGGCGGCTTCGGTTCATTCCCGATTGCACTTGCCACAGGTGGTCCATTCTCACTCACAATTGGCTGGCTCATCGGCGGCGCATTTGCATTGGTTGTTGCAGCATCGCTCGGTCAAATCGCATCAGCTTATCCCACTGCTGGTTCACTTTATCATTGGTCGTCCATTCTTGGTGGTCGCTTCTGGGGCTGGGCCACAGCTTACGTCAACTTGCTGGGCCTGCTGTTCGTTATTCCAGCCGTGAACGTTTTCCTTTATCTCATCACGCGCGATTTGCTTTGCGCTTCAGTGTTAGGTTGGGATGTTTCTGGCTGGACCAACACAACGCAGATCATTTCCGTGGGCGTCATCACGGCGGCCCAAGCCTTGCTCAATCATCTTGGCATTAAGCTCACAACAATGCTCACAGACTTTGCTGGTTATTTGATTTTCGTGGTAACCATCATTTTGATCATCATGTTCTTTATGGCGGCTCCTGATATGAACGTTGGGAAAGCCTTTGAATTTGTAAATAACACAGGTGCAGCAGGCGGTGGCGTTTCACCAGAATATGGTTCTTGGATGGCGATTATCATCGGTCTGCTTTATCCATTGTTCACCATCACTGGTTTTGATGCTTCGGCTCATACATCTGAAGAAACTAAAGATGCTCGCAACACTGTTCACAAGGGCATGATCTACTCAGTGTTCTGGTCGATCGTGTTTGGCTTCGTGATGATCCTTGCGATGATCATGGCTATTCCTGATTTGAAAGCCGCTGCGGCAACTGGTTGGAGCTCTTTCAACAATCTGTTTATCTCGGCCATTCTACCAAGCTTCATTGGTAAGGTGATGTTGATCGGTGTGATCATTTCAAACTTCCTTTGCGCTCTTGCAGCCGTCACTTCAACATCACGTATGATCTATGCTTTCGCGCGTGATGGTGGTTTGCCGTTCTCTAAAGCTTTGGCTTCAGTCAGCCCAACATACCGCACACCCGTAAATGCGATTTGGTTCTCGGCCTTCATGGCTGTGCTGCTCACCGCAATTACAACACCCCTCAATGCATTCGCCGCCCTTTCAACGGGCTGCGCCATGTATCTCTACATTTCCTATGCAATGCCAATTATCGCTGGCTTCTTTGCCGAAGGAAAATCATGGACAACCTATGGCAGCTTCCGCCTCGGTGGATTGTCAAAATTGTTTGCCATATTGGTGATGATTTTGACGGTGCTTGTTACTATCGGCGGTCATGCGTTTGTTGTGTCTGTTCCTGCAACTGACACATCAAGCTTCGTACCTGGTCTTTGGTACTATTCAGCTGGTTTCTGCATATTCTTGGCAGTCCTGTGGTTTGGTGTAGAAAACAAGCGTTTCAAAGGCCCACCCATGGGTGCTGAAATTGCTAAGCGTCAGGCTTCAATTGCAGCTGCTGAACGCGCTTTAGACGCGAAATAGGCTAAACTCAAAAATCTTAAAGGGCGGTCATTTGGCCGCCCTTTTTTTATGTGTAAGACTGCGCCCATGGACAAGAGATTCGATATTGCTGTGATTGGTGGCGGTGTGGTGGGGCTCGCAATCTTGCGCCGCTTTGCCATGTCGGGTTTGAAATGTGTGCTGCTTGAAAAGGGGGCTGACATTTTATCTGGCGCCTCCAAAGGCAATAGCGCCTTGCTGCACACGGGCTTTGATGCACCTGCCAAAAGCATTGAGTTGCAGTGCATGAAAGCAGGCTATGCCGAATATATCGAAATTCGCCAAAAACTTAATTTACCATTGTTGGAAACAGGGGCTGTGGTTGCTGCTTGGACTGAGCATGAACTGGCGGCACTCGATGGTATTATCAAGAAAGCTCATGCCAATGGTGTGGCCGATGTCAAAAAACTTTCGCAGATTGAACTGCGCATCCGTGAGCCGCAGCTTTCAAAATCTGTTTTAGGCGGCGTGCTCGTGCCAGGTGAGCATGTGATTGATCCATGGTCGGCACCGCTTGCTTATGCGCAACAAGCCATTGCGCATGGGGCTGTAATCATGCGCAACACCGAAGTGAAAGCGGCAGAATTCAAGAAGGATGAATGGCAGCTTGCAGGCATCACGGCGCGTGTCGTGATCAATGCGGCGGGATTGTTTGGCGATCATGTCGAGGCCTTGGTGCGACCTTCGCCTTTCACAATCAAACCCCGCAAAGGGCAGTTTGTGGTGTTTGACAAACCTGCCGCCAAATTGGCGCGGAGCATTATTTTGCCTGTACCCAACGAACGAACCAAAGGCGTAGTTCTATTTAGAACGATTTTCGGCAATCTCGCCATTGGCCCCACCGCTGAAGACACTGATGAACGCGAAAATGGCTCGACTGATTCTGCCACACTCGAAAAACTCAAAGCCCGCGCCATTGAAATGGTGCCTGCGCTCGGAGATGTAAATGTGACAGCAGTCTATGCCGGCCTGCGCCCTGCGACTGAACAGAAAGACTATGTGATCGAAGCGCTCAAGGATCAGAACTGGATTACGGTTGCTGGCATTCGCTCCACTGGCCTCACGGGTTCGCTTGGCATCGCACAGCACTTGGCCAAACTTTACGCTAAAAATTTTGGCAAGCTGCCAAAGAAACCGCCCGAGCCTATTTTCACACCCGTGCCCAATCTCGCGGAACACTCCATCCGGCCCTATATGAAGGGCGGCGAGATTGTGTGTCATTGCGAATGGGTGACGCGCGGCGAAATTGAAACGGCATGTTCAGGCCCCTTGCCCGCTGGCGATCTGGGCGGGTTAAAGCGCCGCACACGCGCCATGATGGGCCGCTGCCAAGGGTTCTATTGTGGCGCGGAAATTGCTTCCCTTTTCAAGGAGGCCGCGCATGGAAAACCATGATGTGATTATCATCGGCGCTGGTCCTGCTGGATTGTCCACCGCAATGCGCCTGCGTGAATTAGGTGTAAAGGATGTTGTGGTGCTGGAACGCGAAACTAAAGCAGGCGGAGTGCCGCGCCATTGTGGGCATTTCGGTTTTGGTTGGGAGAGCCACAAACGCTTGATGAGTGGCCCTAAATTCGCAAAGCGCATGGCGAGCGCGGCAAACGATATCGACATCAGAACCAGCACCACTGTTCTTGAATTCACAATGCGCAATAGTTTGCGGGTGCATTCTTCGAAAGGCATTTCCGATATGAGTGCCAAGCGCATTGTGCTGGCCACGGGCACGCGTGAATCTTCACGCGCGGCACAGCTAATTGGGGGCAACAGGTTACCCGGCGTGATGAACACTGGAACCTTGCAGCAGTATGTTTATCTCAAAAATCAAAAGCCGTTTTCCAATCCGATGATCATTGGCAACGAGTGGGTGACGTTTTCAGCCCTGCTGACGTGTCGCCATGCGGGCATTAAACCTGTTGGTATTTTCGCAGAGGAACAAAAACTGGATGCGCCATGGTTTTTTCCGTTGGGTGCAAAGTTTGCATATGGTGTTCCAGTGCAAACCAAAACTAAACTCATCGCGATTCACGGAAGCACACGGGTTGAAGCCGTGCAGTTTGAACGCAATGGCCAGCGCAACATGATCGCTTGTGACGGGGTTATACTGTCTGGAAAATTCAAGCCTGAGAATGCCCTGCTGGCCACAGCACCTTCAAACATTATCATAACGGGAAACGCGCTCGGTACTGTGCACACCGCTGGCGCATGTGTTGTGAATGCGAGAGCTTTAGCTGAAACCATCGCCAAGGATTTACAATGAAAGTTCTTGCCATTGATCAAGGCACCACAGGCACCAAGGCTTTCACGCTGGATGAGGATGGCGCTTTTACCAAAGTGACCAGCTTTGAGCACAAGCAACTCTATCCCCAAAGTGGTTATGTGGAGCATGATGCTGAGGAGCTTCTCACCCACATTCATGCTTGCATCAAAAAAGCCGGCAAAGTGGATGCGATTGGCATTGCCAATCAGGGTGAAACAATTGTGGCGTGGGATGCTGAGACCAAAAAGCCCATTCACCATGCAATCGTGTGGCAAGATGATCGCACCAAGCACATCACCGAAAAATTGAAAGCAGATGGCGCTGAAGCTTTAACACAAAGCAAAGCAGGCCTGCCGCTGGACCCTTATTTTTCCGCCAGCAAAATGCGCTGGATCTTGGATCATGTGCATGAAGCAAAAATTCTTCTCAGCGCAGGGCGTTTGCGTTTGGGAACCAGCGATGCATTTTTTCTCAATCATCTGACAGGCGAATTTGCAACCGATGTCACCACGGCGTCGCGCACGTCGCTCATGTCATTAGACACGTTGCAATGGGATGATGAGTTGTGTGCCTTGTTCGGAGTGCCACGGGAATGCCTGCCAGAAATTAGAAATACCACAGGCCCGTTTGGCATGATTGACACCACGCCGATCACCGCCTCCATTGTCGATCAGCAAGCAGCCCTTTTCGGCCATGGTTGCATGCGCGTGGGTGATGCGAAAATCACCTTTGGCACTGGAGCTTTTGCACTCGCGATCAGCGGGGAAGAACGGCCAATAAAAAATTCATCGGGGCTTTTGCCCACCGTGGCATGGCGTATCACCCACCAGCCTGCGCTTTTTGCAGTTGATGGTGGCGTATACAATGCTGGCTCAGCTGTGAATTGGGCCAAAGGGCTGGGCTTATTTAGTGACTATGCCGAGATTAATTCCTTCACCGCAGCAAGTGCCCTTTCGCGCGGCCTTGTGTTTGTGCCGGCCCTTTCAGGCATGGCAGCACCGCATTGGGATCGTTCGGCTTCTGGCCTTTGGCTGGGCTTGGGCCTTGATACATCGAAGCAAGATATGATGCAGGCGGTGCTGGAAGGTGTTGCCCTGCGCGCCACCGAAGTAGTGAAGGCTATGGGCAAGGGCGAATTTATTTCGATTGATGGGGGCTTGGCCAATAACCCTTATTTTGGCCAGTTCCTCGCCAATGCATTAAACCGCATGGTGGTGGTTGCAGGCTCAGCTGACCTCACAGGCCTAGGCACAGCCCGCATGGCCTTGGCAGGAGCGGGAGCCAAAACCCTCCCGCCCCTGCCCGCACCCCGGCAAAGTTTTCTTCCCACTGCACCTTTAAGTGCTGCCCTGCATTCACGTTTTGATATTGCTATATTAAGATCAAAGGGTTGGAAGAATTTTTAAGCCGCGACTTGCAGCGCTTCCACCATCTCGCCTGAAGCGGCCACCAAACCCTCAGCGCCATCGAGCGCCTGTTCAGTCAGTTCCAAGCCAAGGAAGCGCGCGCGGTCAACCGGGCCTGGCAGATGCAAGCTGCGGGTCAAGCCTTGGAAAAAACCGAAGCGCGTGTAGTAGGGCGCATCTCCAACTAGCAAAATTGAATCATGGCCCTCAGCACGTGCCGTTGCAATGGCATGGTCCATCAGGGCGCGGCCAATGCCTGATTTTTGGTGTTTAGCATCCACGGCCAGAGGCCCTAGCAAAAGCGATGGTCCAGCCGAACCTGCAATGATGTGCCACAAACGCACTGTGCCGATCAGTTTGCCTTTGGCATCCACAGCTGTGAAAGCAAACGCTGCCACGCGGCCTTTGCGCAGTTTCTCGGATGTTTTGCGAAAGCGTGCTGGCCCAAAGCCCCGGTTGAGCAAGGCTTCGCGAGCACCAGTATCAGACGAAATTTCAGCACGAATTGTGACCATTGAAAGTCTCCAAAACGAAAGTGTTAAAATGAAATGTTGAAACTTAGATGACGTAGGACTTCAGCGGCGGGAAGCCGTTGAAGGCGACAGAAGCATAAGTCGTGGTATAAGCACCGCAACTCTCGATCAGCACTTCATCACCCACACAGAGTGACAAGGGCAAATCATAAGGCGTCTTTTCGTAAAGCACGTCGGCTGAATCACAAGTGGGTCCTGCAATCACACAAGGCGCTTTTGCTGAATCATCTTTGCTCGTTACAATCGGATAACGAATGGCTTCGTCCATGGTTTCGGCCAAGCCGCCGAATTTGCCAATGTCCAAATAAACCCAGCGCAGATTGTCATTGGCATGTTTCTTTGACACCAAAACAACTTCGGCTTTGATCACACCAGCATTGCCCACCATGCCACGACCGGGCTCAATGATAGTTTCAGGAATCGCATTGCCAAAATGCTTGGCCAAACCATCATGGATGGCATTGGCATAGGCATTGGTGCCGGGAACAGCTTTCAAATATTTGGTCGGGAAGCCGCCGCCAAGGTTTACCATTTGCAATTGAATGCCAACAGCTGCGCATTCGTCGAAAATGGATTTCGCTTGCTCGAGAGCCGTGTCCCACGCGCCAAGGCGGGTTTGTTGCGAACCCACATGGAAGGAAATGCCATTGGCATTCAATCCAAGCTTATGGGCATGCATCAATACATCGGTTGCCATAGAAGGTTCGCAGCCAAATTTACGAGACAGCGGCCATTCAGCGCCAGCACCATCGGTGAGGATGCGACAGAATACTTTTGCGCCGGGAGCAGCGCGCGCCACTTTTTCAACTTCTTCAACGGAGTCGACTGCGAACAAAGACACGCCATAAGCATGGGCTTTAGCCACATCGCGTTCTTTCTTAATAGTGTTGCCAAAAGAAATACGGTCTGGTGATGCGCCAGCGGCCAAGGCCATTTCAATTTCAACAACAGATGCTGTGTCGAAGTTTGAGCCGAGCGAGGCCAGCAATGAGAGAATTTCAGGAGCCGGATTGGCTTTCACCGCATAAAATATGCGAGTGCCAGGCATGGCCTTATCAAAAGCCTTATAGTTATCGCGAATAACATCCAGATCGACCACAAGGCAGGGGCCTTCTGGATTTTGGGTTCGCAAGAAATCTAAAATGCGTGCGGTAGCGGCCATGGGTGTTCTCCCGAATCAAAAAGTTCAAGTGACAGAGCAGCGTAGGCGCATATACGTGATGGAAACGTAACAACGCGTTAACTAACCTGTTTGCGCCTTGATTTGAGTGGGGTGACCCAATCGCTTGTGGGGCAATGAAAGTGGTGCCTCTCAGAACCACTGGCCGATGGAGAGCCAGCAGAGACCAAAAAACCTTACACCGTCGTTGCTTTGGGGAGACCTTGCGGCACGTGCGACTTCTGGTGGGCCGCATATGATGGATTCGACTGCTACATTCAAGAATTATTTTGGGTTGTGACAAAGTTTTTAGTTAAGATTTTGTTATTGGCAAAGGGACCTCATCAGTCGCATCGCGACAGCTTCTCCAGAGGAGAAGCGTGAATTCAAAAAGATGCCCTTCTCCTTTGGACAAGGTGCCCGAAGGGCAGATGAGGTCCTTAGCCACGGCCTCTTCATCTAAAATTCTTCCACCCCGCCAACAGTCGCGTCGCCGTCGTCACACAGCACAGGGTTGCATAAAAATACGCCAGTGCTGCAAAGTGCTGCGGCCACAGGCACATGGCAGTGAAACAGGCAACAGTCTCTGCACCTTCGGTGAGCCCGCCGAGATAGTAAAAAGATTTCGATGGGTAGACGTCACTCTTCTCACCGCGCTTTTCGGCCATAATCGCGTAGGCTAAAAAGCTGGTACCGGTGCCAATGAAGGCCGCCAGCAAAACGGCTGAAGCGACAGGATCAACCGTTGCAAAAGCCAAGGGCACGGCGGCATAAAACAAAAAGTCGAGTGTTATGTCCAGATAGGCGCCACGGTCAGTGGGTGCAGTGAGCCTTGCGACAGCACCATCTAAACCATCAAGCAGCCGCCCTGCCAGCAAGGGCAGGATTGCCAGTTGTGAATGGCCCAAAGCAATTAATGCCGCCGCCACCATGCCAAGACCGAACGCTACCAATGTTACTTGATCGGCATTATAGCCTGCCTGATGGATGCGTTTGGCCATGGCATCGACCACGGGTTTGGTGACTTTGAGGGCAATGCGATCAAACATGAATCACGCGTCCAGCTTTGGGCACATCTTCAAAATCATGGGTCACTAACAGAGTTGGAATTTTACGCTCCTGCAAATGCGCGTAAGTGTAGTCACGAATGGTAGCACGCAAAGCGCGGTCCAGCTTGCTGAACGGCTCATCCAGCAACATTGCATCGGGCTTGGCGAGAAGGGCGCGCATGAGGGCAACACGCGAGCGTTGACCGCCCGAAAGCGTGTGTGGAGCGCGGTTTTCTAAACCAACCAGATCGATACGTTGTAAGGCTTCTTTCATCTGCATTGTGCGCATTGCTTTGGGTCCGCGCTCCACGCCGAAGAGCAGGTTCTCACCCACGGTGAGATGTGGAAATAACAGATCATCTTGAAACAAGCGCCCTATGCGGCGCTGCTCTGGCCTGACCTTGCTCATATCGTGGCCGTTGAGAATAACTTTACCCACGGCGTAAAAGGGCGTTGGCAAATCCCCGGCAATAGCCGCAAGCAGGGTTGTCTTGCCGCTGCCGCTGGCACCCATCACAGTAACGATTTCACCCGGCTCAATCGTTAGGGAAAGACTTTCAAAAATGCGTGTGTCGCCCAGATAGGCCGAAATTTTCTCCAACACCAAACTCATAGCTTGCTCCAGCGCGATTTGCCGAAATGAGCGGCGGCCATGAAGACCAAGAGCGGTGGCACCATCAAAAGCAACGTGAAAGCAGCCGTGAGGGGACGATTGGTTCCAGATGTCAGCGTCACAGCCTCCATGGGCAAGGTTGAATAGCGCCCCGCTGAAATAAGTTGGGCGGGAACATATTGGCCAAAACTCACAGCAAAGCCAATGGCACTGGCGGCCAGCAAGGGTGCTTTCAACAAAGGCAGTTTTATTGCCCAGAAAAAGCGCGGGAAACTGGCAAGCAATCCTGAGGCGGACGCCTGCCATCGGGAATCAAAACTGCGGTAAGGGCCAACCAAAACAATAAACATATAGGCTGTGACTGGAAGCAGATGGGCGAGAAACAACCCAAAGGTGGAACCGGTGAGGCCGAGTTGCAGAAAGGCACGATATTGGCCGAGGGCTAACACGATTGCGGGAACACCCAATGCCGTGGCGCTCAACAGGGTCACATATTTATCGCGCATTTGCGGTTGCGTTTCCATCCAAGCGATGACCAAAGCAAATGCCGTGACAGTTGTTGAAACCGCAAGAACTCCACTGGTGAAAAAGGCCGAAGGGTCCAGCCCAACGCGCGACCAAGCGGAAATGCTCAGTATTTCTGGCCAAAGATTTGGAAATGGCCACAGCGCTGCGAAGGACAAGATCACCAGCAAAACAGTGATGATGAGGTACACTGATATCAAGCTTGAGAATTTTAATCGTGCAAAGAAAAATACCTTGATGAGGGCTCTTGGTGCAGGCCCCACCGTCAACCACTCACGTCTCGAAAATATAACATTGGCCAAACCCCAAACACCCAGCGCCACTATCGCAATCGCCACAGTCAAAAGCCACGCTCCTGCAGCACCCCGCGCATTATTCAGCACTTGCGAGTCATTTATATCGGCCCACACCAGTGTTGCTAAGGTTGGCGGTTGGGTGGGGCCGATGACCAATGCCATATCCACCACGGTGGCGGCGTAGGCAAAGACCACGAACAATGGCCAAACCAGTTTTGGTACTATTTGCGGCAGATAAAGTCGCTGCCAAATTGACGTCATAGTGTGACCGAGACTTAAACCCACAGCACGTTGACCATTAAAATTATCGCGCACATCTTGGCGGTTTAGAATGCTGATGAGAATCCACATTAGAAATGGGGTTTCCTTCAGCACCAAAGCTGCGATCAACGAAAGGCCATATGGATCGTGATTTGTGATCCAGTTGGGGGGTGTGGTCCAGCCGCTAAACAAGGCAACGGAACGCGCCAAAAATCCCGATGGCATGATGAGAAATGATAGCCCAATCGCCAAGGCCACATGTGGCATGGCGAGCATAGCACCGATTGGGAATGAAAGTCTTGGCCACCACCCACTGAGATAAAGACCAGCGACGATTATAATCGCCAATGATGCTGACAATAAAACACTCATCAGCCCTGTAAAAATTGAAAGCCCAAGGGCTGGCCAGAGCTGCGGATGAGCCCACAAAAGTTGCCAGGCGGATAAATCAAACGCTGCGCCCAAAGCAAAGAGCAGACTTACAACGAGCGGGAGTACGAAGAGAATTATGATCGGGGAGCCAAATGCTCTGCGCCACACTTTGCCAGTCACCCCTTGCCGTAATGGTCCAACCATATTGCCTCAATCAGCGGCACAAAACTGCCATGGGGTTCCAGCATCGCTGGCGCGGGAAATATGACGCTGCCGGGTGCGGGCAAGTTGGCAAACTGTTTGGCATCATCGCCGGATAATTTTGTCACGTCCAACACAGTCGGATCACCCCAGATTTTCAAATCATTTTTGCGGGCCTGAGCTTCGGCAGAAAGCAAGAAATTCGCCACCACTTGCGCACCCGCCTTGGCTTTTGCGTTGGTGGGGATGGCCACAAAATGTGAATTGCCAATGGTGCCTGCAGCGTGTTGCCACGCAATTGTGGTTTTGGGCAAAGTGCCCGCGGCCACCAGATTGGCTGGTTCATTGGGGTTGAAAGTGAGACCAATCAACAGCTCACCATCGGCCACCATCTGCGTGATTTCAGCTTGCGACTTTGGATATTGTTTGCCTTCGCGCCACAGCGAGGGGCGAAGCTCATCCAAAAAAGCCAACCACGGCTTTGCGGCGGCGGCGAAGGCCTCTTTGTCTATGGGCTTTGCAAAAATGCTGCGATCAGACGTTGCTTCAACCAAAGCCTGCTTTAAAAATGTGGTTCCGTGAAAGTCGGGCGGGGCGGGGTAAGTTACTCGCCCCGGATTGGCTTTGGCGAAAGCGGCCAATTCAATCATGCTTTTAGGGGGCGATGAAATTTTTGCGCCATCGCCAAAGAACGTAAACTGCGCCATGCCCCAAGGGCTTTCCAAACCGTCCACGGTTTCAGTGAAATCTTGCAGCGTGGTTGGCTTGCCCACGGTATCGACAAAGGCAAAATTGGGTAGCGCCGCAGCAAAGGGGCCGAACAATAATTTCTCAGTTTTCATCACGCGGAAATTTTCACCGTTGATCCAAACCAGATCAACCGAGCCATCGGCCTTGCCCGCTTTCACTTCATCGCGCACACGCTTCACCACCTCAGCAGTGTCGGTGATTTTGATGTGGTTTAAAGTAACGCCGAAACGGGCCTTCACCTGCTCTCCCGCCCATGCAATATAGGCGTTGATATTATCAGCCCCGGCCCAGGCATTGAAATAAACCTCTTGGCCCTTTGCCTCAGCTTCCACAGCACTCCAGTCAGCGGCAAAAGCCATGTTTGGCAAAAGACTGACTGCGGCAAAACTGAGCAGTGAACGACGATTAATCAAAATGGATGTTTCCTTTTTTTCTTTATGCAAATGACTTGCAAAATACGCCAATCAGTTTCGCGTGATCATGACAAATTCAACATCGCATGTTGCAAAAGTATGATGGTTTTAGCATCGACGATTTCGCCCGTGGCGATCATTGCATAAGCCGCTGCCAATGGCATTTCCAAAACTTCAATGTCTTCATCCTCAGCATGCAGCCCGCCACCTTCCGAAAGTCGATCTGCAGCCCCGTAAGTGCCCATGAACAAGCTGATGTGCTCCGACACTGCACCCGGGCTTGAGAAACATTGGCCAACAGAGGTTATATTATGAACCTGTGTGCCCAATTCCTCTAAAGCCTCGCGCCGTGCGCAGCCTTCAGGGTCATCAGCATCTAGAAGGCCCGCGCAAGTTTCGATCAGCCAGCCCTCGTGGCCTGCAAATGCGGCGCCTGCCCGCCATTGCCGCACCAACAGGCACAGGCCGCGGGTGTGATCAACCGGTAAAATGCTGGCGCCATGGCCATGGTCGGCCACTTCGCGGATCAGTTCCACTTGGCGGCCGTCGCGTCTGGTGCCAACCACTTTTAGTTGCGACAGCGAAGACCAGCCCTTGGCCATGATTTCGCGGGAAATGATTCTATAGGTGCCTGTGCTCATCAAGCTCTCCTAGCCTTGCAAAGATGTTGAGACAATCTTAACCTTATCGCGGCACTCATTCGAGATTAGCAGGAAACTTATGATGGCGAAATTGGGGAAAGCACGCAGGCAAGTGGCCTCCACTCTGGTGGCTTTGGCTTGTGTGGGGGTTGCTGGTGGGGTTTTGTGGTCGGTGTTCGGCAAAAACCACAGCATTGCTGCCGCCAGCGCGGTTGCACTGGGCGAAGAGGCAACAGCATCTGTTTCAAAAGCTCCACAGCTTGGCCCATCGGGCTTGCCCATTCCGCGCTTTGTTTCGCTTAAAGCTGAAAAAGTGAATGTGCGCAAAGGCCCATCCAGTGATCATCCGGTGGCTTGGGTGTTCCAAAGCAAAGGCTTGCCGGTTGAAATTATTGCCGAGTTCGAAACCTATCGCCGCATCAGAGATAGTGATGGAACTGAGGGCTGGATTTTGCAAAACATGCTGGCCGGAAAACGCACCGCCGTGGTTGCCCCTTGGCGTAAAGACCAGATGACGGCGCTGCACGTGAGCGCAGATGCCACCAGTGGGCTGATTGCAAACCTTTCATCGGGTGCCATGGCCGATATAAAATCATGCGATGGCAACTGGTGCAAAATCACCGTGAGTGATTATTCAGGATACGTCGAGCAATCCATGCTGTGGGGCGCTTATCCGGGTGAAGTGGTGAATTAGAGATAAAAATTTCATATGAAGATGATCCCCGCAGGTTATCTGGCAAAAAGGATTATTGCAAAGCCCAGATGGATTTTGAATGATCATGTTACTGACATCTATTCGCTGAGCAATTGCATTTCGAAAGATTTTGCCGACTATATTGATTATTGGAAACACAATGGGTTTTGGCTGTTCGACAGTCCCAACCTCATCCACCAGATTGCACAAGAAGCGTCAATTGATCTATCTGCGACGCGATTATTTTACTACGAGGTCTATGAACTTGAGTTTGACGACAGCGTCAACCTGTGGAGAGCTTTTAGTTCAGAATTGAGCTTTCAGACGAAAGTTCGAGTACCACAAAGCAAACAACTCCAAGGTTTTGATGTGGTCAGTTTTTATGCTGGCACTAGCCCTGAATGTTCGCCCTTGTCGTGCTGCAATTTTTGCCAAAAAATTATTGTCAACGACCATTGTTTGTTAGACTCGCTCGACACCGCAAAAGAACTCCTCGAGGCTGGTGCTTTCAACAACTCCGAACCTGGTCCATTTCGTATTTTTGCTGTCTATACAGTTTAGGCTTTGATTTAGGTGGTCGAGCAGCGATTTCTTCTCCCTCCTCGCAACGCGGGGAGGGTGGATCGCGTAGCGGTCCGGGTGGGGATCTCGGTGTTAGACAATTTATCTGTCGCCGCCACCCCATACGCCCAAATGGGCACCTTCCCCGCAAGCGGAGAAGGAGAAAGTGAGGAGCATTGAGACACACAGCACTAACAGCGACGCAACCTTTGTTTGAACTCTGATAATAATTCGGCACTGGCTGTGCTTTTTTGATAGCCCTTCTAAAATAGCGAGGGCTTGAGACTGAACTGAAAATATAGAAACTCGTTTGCGTTTTACCATGGCTTACGCCGATTGGAATTTAGCGAGGGCCTTATTTCTATGGCCCTTTACGCTCACATGCTGAAGTACAATTCTGGAATATGCCAGCTCTTAGCCTTTTGACCGTACGCAGTCAAGGATTATTTTCTTGTTTATAAGATTTTTTTCAGTCGCACGATCACGTCAATGCGGTCGATCGTTTTGCCAGCTGGCACCTTGGGCAGGCCGGAAATTACCAAATCACCGGGGGCAATGTCTGTGAGGCGGCCTTCATCTTCATTGTAAAAATGAAAATGGTTTGAAGTGTTGGTGTCGTAATAACTGCGGTCGCCTTCAATGGCCACTTCGCGCAGCAGGCCTGCGAATTTGAATTGATTGAGCGTATTGTAAACTGTGGCCAATGAAACCGGCACTTTTTGAGCCAAAGCATCAGCGTGCAATGATTCTGCGCAAATGTGACGATCGCCTTCGCTGAACAGCAATTTGGCCAAAGCCACCCGCTGCCGCGTGGGGCGCAGGCCAGAAATGCGGAGCTTTTCAGCGATTGAAAGCGAGGTTTGCATAATTCCATATACAAATTTCGAAGCGCTTATGCAATCCACAGTCGTTTTCTGGCCTTTGATGAAAGGCCGCACCCGTGTTAATGATCGCCTAACACAATTTCTAAAGGCGTAGCAAGCGAATGAGCGAACGGAAATCCAGCTTTCTTTATGATGATTTGATTGCCTGTGGGCGTGGCGAATTGTTTGGCCCCGGCAATGCGCAATTGCCATTGCCGCCTATGCTGATGTTTGATCGCATCACTCACGTAGAAGAAAAAGGCGGCGCTGCTGGCCTTGGCAAGATTGTCGCTGAATTTGATATCAAGCCTGATCTCTGGTTTTTCCCGTGCCATTTCCAAGGTGACCCGGTGATGCCCGGCTGCTTGGGCCTTGATGCTTTGTGGCAACTCACCGGATTCTTTCTAGGCTGGCTGGGTGAACCCGGCCGTGGCCGCGCATTGGGTGTGGGGGAAGTTAAATTTTCCGGCATGGTCACCCCCGCTGTAAAAAAAGTGACATATGAAGTTGAAGTCACGCGCCTCATCTTGCGCAAGCTGAAACTGGCGGTGGCCAATGGCGTTATGAAAGCAGACGGCGAAGTGATTTATAACGTGACCGACATGAAGGTCGGTCTGTTCCAAGCTTAAGAGGTTCAATATGCGTCGTGTTGTTATTACCGGAATGGGCATTGTCTCTTGCATTGGCAATAATCCTGAAGACGTCACCGCCAGTTTGCGCGCTGCCAAATCTGGCATTGTGCGGGCTGAAAAATATGCCGAGCTCGGATTCCGCAGCCAAGTGCATGGTCAACCGAACTTTGATTCTGAATTGGTAGACAGGCGGGCGCGCCGCTTTATGGGCGATGGTGGCATTTGGAATTATGCTTCAATGCAACAAGCCATCGCTGATTCCGGCCTCGAAGAAAGAGATGTGAAGAACGAGCGCACCGGAATCATCATGGGTTCTGGCGGTCCATCCACTAAAACCATTGTGGCCGCTGCTGATACGACACGTGAGAAAGGCCCCAAGCGCGTTGGCCCCTTTGCAGTGCCGCCTTCCATGTCTTCAGCGCATTCTGCCGTGCTTGCAACGCCGTTTGGCATTCGCGGTGTGAATTATACCATATCCTCAGCCTGCGCCACGTCGGCCCATTGCATTGGCAATGCCACGGAAATGATTCAGTGGGGCAAGCAAGATGTGATGTTTGCAGGTGGCGGCGAAGAATTGGATTGGACCCTTTCCGTGTTGTTCGATGCCATGGGGGCCATGTCTTCGAAATATAACGACACGCCATCGGTTGCTTCCAGAGCTTACGATAAAAGCCGTGATGGTTTTGTGATCGCTGGCGGCGCTGGTGTATTAGTTCTCGAAGAACTCGAGCACGCCAAAGCCCGCGGTGCAAAAATTTATGCTGAGATCGTGGGCTATGGTGCAACGTCCGATGGCTATGACATGGTGGCCCCTTCAGGCGAAGGTGCGATCCGCTGCATGCGCAATGCGATGAACACTGTGAAGGGCAAGATTGATTATATCAACCCGCACGGCACATCGACACCGGTGGGTGACCAAAAGGAAATTCAAGCTATCCGAGAAGTGTTTGGCAATGACATTCCACATATCTCATCGACAAAATCTCTGACGGGCCACTCACTCGGTGCAACCGGTGTTCAGGAAGCGATCTATTGCCTTCTGATGATGAAAAATAATTTCATGGCGGAGAGTGCTAATATTCAAGAGCTTGATCCAGAATTTGCCGATGTGCCGATTCTGCGCAAGCGCTTAGACAATGCCAAGATTGATACCGTGATGTCCAACAGCTTCGGCTTTGGCGGCACCAACGCCACCCTTATTATGCAACGCTATAACGGATAATCACGAACATGAATGGATTGATGCACGGCAAACGCGGCCTGGTGATGGGTGTTGCGAATGATCACTCGATTGCTTGGGGCATTGCCACAGAGCTTGCCAAGCACGGCGCAGAATTGGCTTTCACCTAAGGCGAAGCCTTTGGAAAACGCGTGGCCCCGCTGGCGGAAAGCGTGGGCTCGAATCTCTTGATCCCCTGCGATGTGGAAGATGTTGCAACCGTTGATCATGTGTTTGCGGTGCTGAAAGAAAAATGGGGCACGATTGATTTTCTGGTTCACGCCATTGCGTTTTCAGACAAGAATGAACTCAAGGGAAAATACGCTGAAACATCCCGCGAGAATTTCACCAAGACGATGATCATCTCGTGCTTCTCTTTCACAGAGATCACGAAACGCGCCGCAGCGTTGATGCCGGATGGTGGCTCAATCATCACGCTCACTTATGGTGGCTCCACCCGCGTGATGCCCAACTATAACGTAATGGGTGTGGCGAAAGCAGCATTGGAATCCTCGGTGCGATATCTTGCAGGCGATTATGGCCCGCAAGGGGTGCGCGTGAATGCAATCTCCGCAGGCCCCATGCGCACTTTGGCGGGTGCTGGCATTGGCGATGCCAGAGCGATGTTCAACTATCAAAACAGCCACGCCCCCCTCAGACGCACGATCACGCTGGAAGAAGTGGGTGGTGCTGGGCTTTATCTGTTGTCACCTCTTTCAGGTGGTGTGACAGGTGAAATTCATTATGTGGACTCTGGCTATAATATTATTTCAATGCCTCAACCTGCGGAATTATAAAATGACTGCAAGCCACGAAATCCTGCTTGATAAATATGCTGAACTCACAGTTCGGTCTGGCCTCAATGTGCGGGTGGGCCAACAGGTTTTAATCTCAGCGCCGATTGAGGCGATTGATCTGGTGCGGCGGATTACGCATCATGCTTACAAGGTTGGCGCTTCATTGGTCACCACTTTGTACAATGACGAGAAAACCGCTTTGATGCGGTATACCGATGGCAATGCTGCTGCTTTTGATGCTGCACCTGCTTGGCTTTTCGACGGCATGGCTGAGGCGTTTCGTGATGGGAATTGCGCAAGGCTGGCAGTCATCGGCGAAGACCCATCGCTTCTGTCCGGCCAAGATATTGACAAAGTTTCCCGCGCCAATCGCGCGCGCTCAACAGCTTATAGGCCTGTTGTGGAATTGATCACCAGCTTTGCCACCAACTGGTGTGTGATCTCGGCGGCAACGCCTTCACATGCCAAATCAGTGTTTCCAAATTTGTCGGAGAACGAAGCGCTGGCCGCTTTGTGGACTGCGATTTTCAAATGCACAAGGGCCGACTTGCCAGATCCGGTTGGCGCTTGGGAACTGCACACAAAGGCGCTTCATGCGCGCACGGCCACATTGAATGCTAAACGATTTTCTGCACTTCGCTATAAGGGCCCCGGCACCGATTTCACCTTAGGTTTGGTGGATGATCACATTTGGTGCGGTGGTGCATCCGTCGCCAAAAATGGCATTTTGTGCAACCCCAATATCCCTTCCGAAGAAGTGTTCACCATGCCACATCGCGAGCGGGTGGATGGCGTTGTGCTGTCAACGAAGCCCCTGTCCTATCAAGGCACTTTCATTGATGGCATTCAGGTGCGCTTTGAAAAGGGCCGTATTGTTGAAGGTAGCGCCACCACCGGGCAAGATGTATTTCGCAAGATGATTGAAACTGATGATGGTGCAGCGCGTTTGGGTGAAGTGGCCTTAGTGCCGCAATCATCGCCCATCTCAGCCTCGGGCATTGTTTTCAATGAAACGCTTTATGATGAAAATGCAGCCTCACACATCGCGGTGGGCCAAGCTTATTCGCAGAACATGAAAGATACGAGCATTTTGAACGCCGAAGAAAAACTCGCGCGAGGCATGAATACATCGCTCATCCATGTAGATTGGATGATCGGCTCTGGTGAGCTGAATGTGGAAGGCGTGTTCAAGGATGGCAGCGCAGAGCCTTTGATGCGCAATGGCGAATGGGTGGATTGACTACCCTTCCCCCGCTGGGGGAAGGGTAGATAAAGCAAAACACTTGGCAAGCTTCTCAATTGTTTTATAAGGCCCTTTCAAATCAAGGGTTGCCACCATGACTGACATTTCTGAAACGGCGCGAATTCTCTCGGAAGCTTTGCCGTTTTTACAGCGCTATGATGATCAGATCATTGTGGTGAAGTTTGGCGGCCATGCCATGGTCGACAAGAAATTGGCGCAGCAATTTGCCCGTGACATGGTGATGTTAAAGGTGTGTGGGCTCAATCCAGTCGTGGTTCATGGCGGTGGGCCACAGATTAACAAAATGTTGGATAAGCTGGCCGTAAAGCCAGTGTTTCGCGATGGACTGCGCGTCACCGATCCTGAGACCATGGAAGTGGTAGAGATGGTTCTTTCCGGATCCATCAATAAATCTATTGTCGCTTCCATTCAGCAAGCGGGTGGGCGGGCTGTTGGTGTTTCAGGCAAAGATGGCAGTTTGCTGATTGCAGAGCGCTACACCAAAAAGAAAACAGACCCTATGACGGGCGAAGTGACCACTATTGATTTTGGCCAAGTGGGGGAACCTGCGCGGGTGAACATTGAAATTTTACAAACCATCATGAAGAGCGATGCCATTCCGGTGATTGCGCCTATTGGTGTAGGTTGGGATGGCGACACTTATAACGTGAACGCCGACACTGCGGCAGGTGCCATTGCCGTGGCGCTGAATGCAAAACGGCTTTTGCTGCTGACGGATGTGGCGGGCGTGCTTGATAAAAACAAAGAGCTGATTAGCGAATTGAAACTGGGCGATGTGCAAGGCCTGGTTGATGACGGCACCATCACAGCGGGCATGATTCCAAAAATTGAAAGTGCCGCAACTGTGGTGCATGCCGGTGTTGAAGGTGTGATTATTTTGGATGGCCGGGTGCCGCATTCTGTGCTTTTGGAATTGCTCACCCCGCATGGTGTGGGCACACGTATTTCACGGGACGGCGTGTGAGGGGGTTCAACCACATCAACACTTGGGTGTTTGATTTAGACAACACGCTTTACCCTGCGTCATGCCGCCTGTTTGACCAGATGCATGTGCGCATGAGTGATTTTATCATTCAGCAATTTGGTGTGGATGAAGCCGAAGCCAAACGCCGCCGTTCTGAATACTACATAAAATATGGCACAACCTTGCGCGGGCTGATGGTGGAGCATGATATGCAGCCTGATGCGTTTTTAGATTATGTGCATGAGATTGATTATACGGCGGTCGCTCATAGTGCTGAACTGAAAACAGCTTTGGCAAAATTGCCAGGGCGCAAATTGATTTTTACCAATGGCACCACAGGCCACGCAAAGCGCGTGTTGAAGCGGCTGGGTGTTGAAGATTCATTCGATGGCGTTTTTGATATTGTCGATTCTGATTATATTCCAAAACCAGATCGCAAACCTTATGACAAGTTTGCAGCACTCTATAATATTGACACAACATGCGCTGCCATGTTCGAAGATATTCACTTAAACCTTGAAGCACCCCACGACATGGGCATGACCACGGTTCTCATTACGGAAGACAAAAAATATGATGCGCCTTATGTGCATCACACCACCAATGACATTGCAGAATTTCTAAAAGGAGTTGCCTCATGAAGAACGCCCAAACCATTGTCAATGATGCATGGGAAGCCCGCGACAAGGTGAATTTAAAAACCAAGGGCAACATTCGCAAAGCCGTTGAATTTGCTTTGGGAGAGCTGGATGCTGGCAAGCTTCGCGTGGCCTCCAAAGAAACGGGCGAATGGGTGACGCACCAATGGCTGAAGAAGGCGGTGCTGCTCTCCTTCCGTTTGAATGACATGGAAGTGATTGGCGGTGGGCCGGGCAAATCAAAGTGGTGGGATAAGGTGCCATCAAAGTTTGATGGCTGGACCGCTAAGAAATTCCGTGATGCGGGCTTTCGTGCGGTGCCCAATTGCATTGTGCGCCGCTCAGCCCACATTGCGCCGGGTGCCATTCTCATGCCGAGCTTCGTTAATCTCGGTGCTTATGTCGATACGGGCACCATGGTTGATACATGGGTGACGGTTGGCTCCTGCGCGCAAATTGGCAAAAATGTTCACTTGTCGGGTGGTGTTGGCATTGGCGGCGTATTAGAGCCGATGCAGGCTGGCCCTACAATTATTGAAGATAATTGCTTCATCGGGGCGCGCTCTGAAGTTGTTGAAGGCGTGATTGTGGGCGAAGGTTCGGTTATTTCCATGGGCGTGTTCATTGGCCAATCCACCAAAATTATCGACCGCGCCACGGGCGAAGTGTTCATGGGCCGCGTGCCGCCTTACTCGGTGGTGGTTTCCGGTTCTTTGCCGCAAAAGCCTTTTGCTGACGGCTCCCCATCGCCGTCGCTCTATTGCGCGGTGATTGTGAAACGCGTGGATGAGAAGACCCGCAGCAAGACTTCTATCAATGAATTGCTCCGCGACTGATTCTGCGCGATACTTGTCTGGGGGCCTAATTGGCACACTGTGCACGGAGGGTTAAATGGACTGGAAATATCTCTTATCGAGCTTTGAAGGCCGCACGAACCGCAAGCCGTTTTGGCTTTCGATTTTGGTATTTGCAATATTTGTTTGGATTGTTGAATTTGTAATTTTCTATCTGTTCGGCGCCGGCATGATGCATATTGATCCGAATGCCACGCCTGAAGCAGCGGCCGCTGCCGCTCAAGCAGCAATGAGCGGGATGATGTTGCCAATTGGCATTGTTACACTGATTACGCTTTATCCCGCCTTGGCGATTTATACCAAACGCTGGCATGACCGTGATAAATCAGGCTGGTGGTCATTGATAGCATTTGTGCCAATCATTGGTGGAATTTGGCTGCTTGTTGAACTCGGCTTTCTACGCGGCACTGATGGTGCCAATCGATTTGGCCCTGATCCGCTGGGCAATTAGGCAGCTTGGCGGCACGGCCGAATATAGTTGTGCCGCCTATACTAAAACTTCTTGAAATACCTGAACGGAACTTGGCTCAATCTGTTCACTGATTGTTGATGCGTAGATTGATTGCCACTTGAATTTGGGTTTTGCAGGTGTTGTCCAACCGAACGGTTCTGCTGCGCCATTGAAGGCGATTGCAAGGCGTGTTTTGGCATTTTCCAATATCAGGGCCACAAACCTGAGATTGGGATTGTTCCAATCCACCGCACCGCCACTGGCATTCACCCACGTGGCTTCGACCAATCCGGTTTTGGGATCGATGGTGCCGTTTAGAAAATGATCTTCGGTGATGAGCTTTTGCGCACGGCGCAGATTCATTAAAGTGGCAACATGCGCGATTAAATCATCATCCTTATTTTTCCAATCGAGCCATGTCACATCATTGTCTTGGGCATAGGAATTGTTATTGCCCAATTGAGTGCGGCCAAATTCATCGCCTGCGGTGAGCATCACTGTGCCGCGGGATAAAAACAATGTAGCAAGCAAAGCTTTGACGTTGCCTCTGGTCCAGACAGCCTCGTCGGATTTGCCGTCACGGTTTTCTTCGCCGTTGTTGAAATTGTCTTTCACGCGGTAGCGCACCACATCCCGCAACGTGAAACCATCATGGGCGGATAGAAAGTTTATGCTGCGCGAGGGCTGGCCATGTTGCCAGAACACATCGGACGAGCCTGCAATGCGGGTGGCCAATTGATTGGCGGAATGGGCATCGCCGCGCCAAAATTTGCGCACATCGTCTCTGAATTTATCGTTCCACTCTTGCCAGTTTTTAGGAAACTGCCCGAGCTGATAACCGCCCGGCCCCACGTCCCATGGCTCCGCAATTAGAATACAATTCGAAAGTACGGAGTCATTTTCAATCGCCTGAAGCAAAGGCGCTTGGGCGCTGAAACCTTGCGGCAGGCGGCCCATGATGGTGGCCAAATCAAAGCGGAAACCATCCACGCCGGTTTTTAAAATCCAGTGGCGCAAGGCCGCTATCACCATCTCAACCACATGCGGATCGTTCAGTGCAACTGTGTTGCCGCAGCCTGCATCATTGATCAATTCACCGCGGGCATGGGCATAATAAAGCGGGCCATCAAACCCACGCAGGCAAATGGTTGGCCCGAACTGATCGCTTTCCCCTGTGTGATTCAAAACCACATCCAGAATAACACGGATATTGTTTTTGTGGAGCACGGCAACCGTGTCCCTAATTTCCACCAAGCCGCCGGGGGCCACGCGTGGATCGGGCGCAAAAAATTGAATGGGGTTATAACCCCACGCATTGTGCAGGCCTAAGGGCTGCAAGTGTCGTTCATCAATCCACGCCGTGATCGGCATGAGTTCGACAGTATCAACACCAATGGTTTTAAGATGCTTGATAATTGCGGGCTCAGCCAGTGCTGCAACCCTGCCGCGCTTTGCTTCTGAGATTTCAGGATGCAGTTTGGTGAAGGCCTTTACGGGCAGTTCATAAATAAACTCAGGTTTGTGCTTTGGTAATTGCGGCACATCGGGCAACGGTTTTTGGGCAATGCATTTTGGCACCAAGGCTGCGGTGTCGGCTCCGCGCACCGTAAGATCGCTGTGATAGGTGAAAGGTTGATCGAGCGCCCACGCATAAGGGTCGACGAGGAGTTTTGTCGCATCGTATCTGAGGCCCAGTTCTGGTGCCCATGGACCTTCAACCCGAAAACCGTAACGGGTTCCGGCCTTGATGCCTTTAATAAAACCGAAATTCACATCGCCATCGCGCTGCTTCAGCGCATGTCGGTGTTCGCCTTTTTCATCAAACACGCAGATGCTAACTTTGGTGCCGTGTTTGGAAAACACAGCAACATCGGCACCTTTTTCGGTTAGGGTTATTCCAAGAGCAGGCGTCAGGTGATCACCGTTGGCGCTTTGCGGCCAGTATATTTTTCAATTTTTGCACAATCTCGCGACATCAATATCAAATCGAATAGAGCGTGCTGCGTTTCCATCTCGTGCCGTTGCGGATTAGCTTCATATTTTTCCATATAAACCCGGAGTGTGGCACCGGCGGTGCCCGTTCCCGACAGCCGATAGATAATACGGCTTCCATTTTCAAACAACAATCGCACACCCTGCCCCGTGGTGCGCGAACCATCTACGGGATCATCATAGGCAAAGTCATCGGCTTTATGAATGCCGTGCTGGCCAACCAAGGCTGGTAATTGATCACGCAAATTTTTCATCAAAGCGTTAGCAGAGTCGAGATCGACTTCCTCATAATCGTGCCGTGTATAATAATTACGGCCGAATTCTTTCCAGTGTTCGGTTACGATTGTTGCAACGGAAAGCTTGCGCGAAGCTAGAATGTTGAGCCACATTAAAACCGCCCAAAGGCCATCTTTTTCCCGCACATGGTTTGAACCTGTGCCAAAACTTTCTTCGCCGCACACGGTGGCCATATTGGCATCCAGCAGGTTGCCGAAGAATTTCCATCCGGTTGGGGTCTCGTAACAGCGAAGCCCCATTTTTGCTGCCACGCGGTCCGCCGCTCCGCTGGTGGGCATGGAACGGGCAATGCCTGTGATGCCGCCTTTATAGCCGGGGGCCAAATGCATGTTGGCGGCAATGATGGCGAGTGAATCTGAAGGTGTTACATAAATATTTTTACCGACAATGAGATTGCGGTCGCCATCTCCATCAGAGGCAGCACCAAAATCATAAGCCTTCTGAACCAACAGCATATCACACAGGTCTTTGGCGTGGACCAGATTTGGATCGGGGTGGTGGCCACCAAAATCTGGCAAGGGCACGCCATTCATCACAGTGCCTTTGGCAAAGCCCAACATGTCTTCAAGAATGCGGTGGGCATAAGGCCCTGTGATTGCGCCCATGCCATCAAACTTCATGGTGAAGCCTGATTTAATCAGCGCGCGGATTAAATTAAAATCAAACAGGGTTTGCATGAGGGCTGCATAGTCAGTCACAGGGTCCACCACTTCGAGTGTCATGCCTGCAATTTGAATTGTGCCAACTGCATTTAAATCAACATCTGCTGAGTTGATCGTTTTATAGGCGCTGATGGTTTTGGTGTGCGAGAAAATTTCTTCGGTAATTTTTTCAGGCGCAGGCCCGCCATTGCTGCCATTATATTTAATGCCAAAGTCGCCATCTGGCCCGCCGGGATTGTGGCTTGCAGAAAGTATAATGCCACCGAAGGCCTCATTCTTGCGGATGAGATGCGAAGCAGCTGGCGTGGAAAGCAAACCATTTTGGCCAACAATGACGCGGCCAAAACCATTGGCAGCGGCCATGCGAATAGCGGTTTGCACCACTTCTCTGTTATAGTAGCGACCATCACCGCCTATCACCAAAGTTTTGCCGGCAAATCCTTCGAGTGAATCGAAAATCGATTGGATGAAATTTTCGGCATAATGCGGTTGTTGAAACACTGTCACTTTTTTGCGCAAGCCGGATGTGCCGGGGCGTTGACCATCAAAAGGTTTGGTTGATACGATCTCAGCCATTTTTAATCACCGAATGATAGAGTGCGGCATAGGCTGCTGCACTGCGATTCCAAGAAACATCTGTGGCCATGCCGCGCGCTTGCACAGTGGCCCAAGCCGATTTATTTTTAAAAAGCATTGCCGTGCGGGCCAAAACATATTGCAGAGTCACGCCATCAACCGGCGAGAACTGGATGCCCGTGGCAACTCCCGCGGCCAATGCAGCATCGTTGGCATCAATAATCGTATCGGCCAGCCCGCCGGTGCGCGCTACAACAGGCACGCAACCATAACGCAGACCATAAAGCTGGGTAAGACCGCAGGGCTCAAACCGCGATGGCACCAACATGGTGTCACAACCTGCTTGTACCAAATGCGAGAGATTTTCGTCGTAAGCGGTTGAAACAGCAATGCGGCCGGGGTGGCGCTGAGCAGCGGCCTTAACGGCGTCTTCAATTGCAGGCTCACCTGTGCCGATGAGCGCAAGGCGTGCCCCTGTTCCGACCATCCAATCCAGCAACGAAGCAAAAATATCGAGGCCCTTCTGCCATGTCAGGCGGCTGACCACACCGTGAATGATGCCATCACCTGTTTCCAAGTTGAACCGCTTTTCAATCGCGCGCTTGTTCAAAACGCGGCCCGTCATATCCTTTACCGAATAATTTGCGGCGATGGCTTTATCAGTTTGGGGGTTCCATACATCCGTGTCGATGCCATTGACGATGCCGCTCAGAACTGTTCGGCGCGATTGCAGCAGGCCCTGCAGGCCCATGCCATAATCAGCAGTGCAAATTTCATTGGCATAAGTGGGGCTGACGGTGGTTATCGCATCAGCACAAGCAAGGCCGCCTTTGAGAAAACTCACGTTGCCGTAAAACTCTACACCATCAATGGCAAAAGCTTGTGGCGGCAGGTTGAGCACGTTGAAATAGCCTGCTGGAAACTGGCCTTGGAAGGCGATGTTGTGAACGGTGATCACGGTTTTTGGGCCACCGCGATAGCGCGTGTAAACGGCGGCCAGTGCAGCCTGCCAATCATGCACATGCAGAATATCCGCTTTGTAACTTCCCAATGCACCGCGCGCCAAATCTGCAGCCACTTCAGAGAGGGCTGCATAACGCTGGGCATTGTCAGGCCAATCCTTGCCATCAGGACCCAAATAGGGATTGCCAGCGCGATTAAAGAGATGAGGCGCATCCAATACAAAGACATCCAAGCCTTTGGCCGTGCCGCTTCGCAAAGTTGCGGGCCCACCCATAAGATTTTGAAATGTGTGAACCGAGACGGTATTTTCCAATGCGGACATCACCGCTGGATAGCCCGGCACCAATGTGCGCATTTCGACGCCGAGCGATTTTAATGCGCCGGGCAATGCGCCCGTAACATCGGCCAACCCGCCAGTTTTCACTAGCGGGTAGAGCTCACTTGTGACCGATAGAACTTGCATCAGACCAGACGGTCGATCATGGCTTGGGTGATCAGGCAAACACCTTTTTCTGAACGGCGGAACCTTTGGCCATCTAAGACCGGGTCTTCACCCACCACAAGGCCTTCAGGAATGCGCACGCTGGAATCAATGATCACTTTGGTGAGGCTGGCATTGCGGCCAATTTCCACATTCGGCAAAACAACAGCATCTTCCAAATTTGAAAATGAATTCACTCGCACATTGGTGAACAACAATGCCCGCTTGATCGAAGCACCCGACACGATGCAACCGCCGGAGACAAGCGAGGCGATGGCACTGCCACGGCGACCCTCAAGATCATGCACAAACTTGGCCGGTGGTGTTACTTCGCCGTAAGTCCAGATCGGCCAATCCTTGTCATAAAGATCAAGCGAAGGAAGCGTATCAGTGAGATCGATATTGGCTTCCCAATAGGCATCAATGGTGCCTGCATCACGCCAGTAAGCTTGCTTTTCGAGCGGCGAACGCACGCACGATTTGGTGAAGCGATGAGCAACGGCTTTGCCGTTTTTCACAACATAGGGAATGATGTCTTTGCCGAAATCGCGGCTGGAACCCTTCGTGGCGGCGTCGCGGCGCAGAAGCCCGGCCAAGAATTTTGTTTCGAAAACATAGATGCCCATTGAGGCCAAAGCCAATTCTGGATTATCAGGAATGCCCGGAGGATCTGCTGGCTTTTCAATAAACTCGATGATGGTGTCGTTCTTATCGACATGCATGACGCCAAAACCTGTGGCTTCCATGCGGGGCACTTCGAGGCAACCAATGGTGACATCAGCCCCTGAATCCACGTGCTGTTGCAACATCAATTCATAATCTTGCTTATAGATATGATCGCCTGCAAGGATCACACTGTATTTCACATTGTATGTTTCGATGATGTCCAAGTTTTGATAAACCGCATCAGCGGTTCCTGCATACCATTGGTCTTCTGACACACGCTGGCTGGCGGGGAGAATATCAAAGCTTTCATTGCGCTCTGTGCGGAAGAAGTTCCAGCCTCTGGTCAAGTGGCGGATCAAGCTGTGGGCTTTATATTGCGTGGCAACGCCAATGCGGCGGATGCCTGAATTCATTGCATTCGATAATGCGAAATCGATAATGCGCGATTTACCGCCAAAGGGCACAGCGGGTTTGGCCCGCCTGTCTGTCAGCTCCATCAACCGGCTGCCACGGCCGCCGGCTAACACATAAGCCATGGCATCACGCGCCAGTGGTGCAGTTCTCTTTTTTTCACTCATTGCTGTAACTCCCAATCCAGCATTCGTTTCTTATTTATTCTTCAGCCACAAAATACACTGTGGCTAACGGTGGCAAAGTTATGAGGGCTGAGGCTGGCTTTCCGTGCGACGGCCCGTTCTTTGCTTCTATTTTTCCTTGGTTGCCTTTGCCTGTGCCCCAATAGTTTTCTGCGTCACTATTAAAGACTTCAACCCAGATTCCAGACTTTGGCAAGGGCAGAATATAATTTTCGCGCACTACTGATGTGAAATTCGAAACCACCGCAACGGGTTTTTTTCCATCACCTGCATGTCTTGCCCAAGCGAAGACTGAATTTTCAGCGTCATCACCAATCAGCCATTCATAGCCTTCAGGCTCGCAATCGCGGGCATAGAGTGCGGGATTGTTGCGATAGAGATGGTTAAGATCGCGGATGAGGGATTGCATGCCCTTGTGGGGGGCGTGTTGCAGCAAGTTCCAATCAAGGCTTTGCGTGTGGTTCCACTCGCCCCAAGGTGCCATTTCTTGACCCATGAACAAAAGCTTTTTGCCGGGATAGGCCCACATGAAACTTAAGTAAGCGCGCAAGGTTGCAAATTTTTGCCAATCATCGCCGGACATTTTAGCCAGCAGCGAGCCTTTGCCATGCACCACTTCATCATGAGACAAAGGCAGCACAAAGTTTTCGGTGAAGGCATAGAGCAGGCCGAAGGTGAGATCATTGTGGTGGTGTTTACGATAAACCCCTTCGCGCTGCATATATTGCAGCGTGTCGTGCATGAAGCCCATGTTCCATTTGAAACCAAAACCTAAACCACCCGTGCTGGTGGGTTTGGACACACCGGGAAACGCGGTGGATTCTTCGGCAATCGTCACAATGCCCGGGTGCTGGCCATAAGTTTCGTGGTTCATGCGTTGCAGGAATGCGATGGCTTCTAAGTTTTCGCGGCCACCATATTGATTGGGAATCCACTCACCTTCTTTGCGGCTGTAATCCAAATAAAGCATCGAGGCCACAGCATCAACGCGCAAGCCATCAAGGTGATAACGCTCCAGCCAGAACAGCGCATTATTGAGCAGGAAACTTTGCACTTCCTTGCGGCCGAAATTATAAATCGCCGTGTTCCAATCAGGGTGGAAACCTTGGCGCGGATCTTCGTGTTCATAAAGTGCTGTGCCATCAAATTTTGAAAGGCCATGCGCATCAACTGGGAAATGGGCCGGAACCCAATCGAGAATAATGCCAATATTTGCGGCATGGGCTTTGTCAACGAACCGTGCAAAACCGGCAGGATCGCCAAAGCGCGAGGTGGGTGCAAACAGGCCCACTGGCTGATAGCCCCATGAAGGATCATAAGGAAATTCGCTAACGGGTAAAAGTTCGAGGTGGGTAAAACCCATATCAACCACATAAGAAATCAGCTGGTCGGACAATTCATCGTAACTGAGAAAAGCATCGCCATCATTCTTGCGCCATGAGCCCAGATGAACTTCATAAATACTCATGGGCACGCGGCGCTTATCGGGAGCGACACGGGCTTTTAGATAATTTTCATCGGACCATGTGAAGCCATCCGTGCGGGTGACTTTGGACGCCGTGTTTGGCCGAAGCTCTGCTGCAAAACCATAGGGGTCAGACTTTAAATGCAGACCGCCCTGCTTGTCGATCAATTCAAATTTATAGCCTTGGCCCACATGCGCATCGGGCACGAAAATTTCCCATACGCCCACATCCATGCGTTTGCGCATCACGTGGCGGCGGCCATCCCACAGATTAAAATCGCCCACCACAGAAACGCGCTCAGCATTGGGGGCCCACACTGCGAAGTGAACACCTTCTACGCCATCCATTTTCAAAGGATGTGCGCCCAACTTATCGTAAAGGCGAAGGTGATTGCCCTCTGCCATAAAGTAATCATCTTGAGGGCCAAGGACAGGGCCAATCGAATAGGCATCTGAAACTGTCCAAGTGGCTTTGGCATTGGCGCAGACAAATTGCAAAACCTGCTGCGCGCTGGCTTTTACTTTGCCTTCAAAAAATCCGGCTTTGTTGACCATGGTCAACTCGCCTAAATTCTTCCCATCGAGGCTTTGTGCAGTTACGGTTTCAGCGCCCGGTATAAACGCGCGCGCCACCCAGCTTTTGCCCACGGGATGCAGGCCCAGCACTTTGAATGGGTCTGCATGCCTGCCATTTACAATGGCTTCGATTTCAGGGCCGCTGGTTTTCCACTTCGGTTCGGCCATTTCCGTTTAACTTTCAGTTTGCCGGCCAGTTGACCGGTACGTTCCAAATTTCGCGGGCATATTCCTTGATTGTGCGATCAGAAGAGAACCAGCCCATGTGAACGCTATTCTGAATTGCGTGCTTCGTCCAGTCCTGTTGTTGCTTCCAAATGTTAGAAAGATTTTTCTGGGCCGCCACATAAGAGTTGAAATCAGAACCGATCATGAAATAGTCACCGTTATAAATTGAGCCGATGATCGGCTGGTAAAGTCCGGTGTCACCTGCTGAAAACAGGCCTTGCGCCAAAGCCTTTAAGACAACGCGCAAGCGCGGCGATGCTTCAACCACGCCGTGACCATCCACTCCTGCGGCACGGCGGTCTTCCACTTCTTGAGCAGTGAGGCCGAAGATGAAGAAATGTTCTGCCCCCACATGGTCACGCATTTCAACATTGGCGCCGTCCAAGGTGCCAACAGTCAACGCGCCATTCAGGGCAAACTTCATATTGCCGGTGCCGGAGGCTTCCATGCCCGCCGTTGAAATTTGCTCGGACAGGTCAGTCGCCGGAACAATCACCTCAGCCAAGCTTACATTATAATTTGGAATGAAAACGACCTTGAGCTGGCCCTTAATGTCTGGATCGTTGTTTACAACATTGGCCACTTCGTTGATCAGTTTAATGATCAGCTTGGCTTGGGCATAGCTTGCTGCCGCTTTGCCTGCAAAAATTTTAACACGTGGCGACCAGTCACGATTGGGTTCAGCTTTGATCTTCAAATAGAGATCAATGGTTTCCAGAATATTTAAAAGTTGACGCTTATATTCGTGAATGCGCTTGATCTGCACGTCAAACATGGCACTTGGGTCAACTTTGATTTCCATGCGGGCTTGGATCAAATTCGCCAGTTCCATTTTATTTTGCAGTTTGATTTTTGAAAACTTTGCGATGAAGTTTTTATCATTGACATGGCTTGCCGCATTGACCAATAATTCAGCATTATCCAGCGACTCAACACCTGCTGCCTCTGTTAACAACGCCGAAAGCTGCGGATTGGCACCGCGCAACCAGCGGCGCGGTGTGATGCCATTGGTTTTGTTGTTAATGCGGCCGGGGAACAATGTGTTCAAATTTTTAAACACATTCTTTTTCATCAACTCGGTGTGCAAGGCAGAAACACCATTCACACTGTGGGCCCCGGCAAAAGCCAGTTGCGCCATGCGCACACGCTTAGAACCATGCTCGTCAATCAAGGAGACTGAGGCCACAAACTCATCGTTCGAATCCACCACATTGCGGGCGCGCACGATAATCAGATCATTGATGGCATAGATAATTTGCAAATGACGCGGCAACATGCGTTCAAACAATTGCAGCGGCCAGCTTTCCAGAGCCTCAGACAAAAGCGTGTGATTGGTATAGGCAATCACCGCTTGGGTGATTTCCCAAGCCTTGCTCCACACCACGTGATGCTCATCAACCAAGAGGCGCATGAGTTCCGCTACGGCGATGGCCGGATGCGAGTCGTTGATTTGCACAGCCGCTTTATCAGCCAAGTTCAACACATCAGGATATTGCTGCAAATGGCGGCGGATAATATCCTGCAAAGAAGCTGAGGTGAAAAAATATTCTTGGCGCAGGCGCAACTCTTGACCAGCCGGATTTGAGTCTGACGGATAGAGCACACGTGTGAGAATTTCAGCGCGGTTTGCATTTGACAATGCGCCGGTAAAGTCGCCTTGGTTAAAAGCTTCCAGTTGTATCGGATCAATGGAGCGTGCCGACCAGAGGCGCAAGGTGTTCACGCGCTTGCCACGCCAACCCACCATGGGTGTGTCAAAGGCCATGGCCAACATCACTTCATCAGGGTGCCACGTTGCTTTTGATGTCACATCATTGGGCTTGTCGGCAAAAATGGAGCCGCCAAATGAAATTTTATAAGCGGATTCGCGGCGGGCAAATTCCCATGGATTGCCGTTTTCAAGCCAATCTTCCGGCACTTCCATTTGCCAACCATCTTTAATGAGCTGACGGAACAGGCCGTGCTTATAGCGTATGCCATAGCCATAAGCCGGAATGCCAAGGCTGGCCATGCTTTCCATAAAGCAGGCGGCCAAGCGACCAAGCCCGCCATTTCCCAAAGCCGCGTCAGGCTCCAAAGCCTCAGTGAGCGCCAGATCGACGCCCAAGCTTTCGAGGGCATTTTCAAAACTGGTGGTGAGGTCAAGGTTGCTCAACGCATCGCGCAGCAAACGGCCGATCAGAAATTCGAGTGACAGATAATAGACGCGCTTGGAATTAGCCTTATAGGCCTCGCGGGTCGATTCCATCCAACGGTCGATAATATGATCGCGTAAAGCTAAAATAGTTGCGGCCAGCCAATCATGCCGCTTGGCGACAACAGGGTCTTTGCCAATTGCATAAGTGAGCTTTGAAATAATTTCGGCTTTCACCGCTTCTGCACTGGACTTCGCTGCTAACGACATTCGACAACCTTTATTTTATTGAAATGAATTTGGAGCGGGCGATGGGAGTCGAACCCACGACATTCTGCTTGGGAAGCAGATGTTCTACCACTGAACTACGCCCGCGCTTATTTATCAGCATGTGCGAATTACAAAACTCTGCAAGTTTTGTAGCACACACCTTATGACCTATATGCCCCATCATAGGTCTTGAAATGTTTAGAGAGTTTTAGCCCCTGTTTTTGATAATTGCTACCCATGTCTTGACCATAAACCATCTGCGGTGCTTCTGTTAAGGGCTCGTAAATGAGCCTGCCTATTATTTGAGCATCTTCCAATATAAAGGGCACTTCATGGCTGCGCACTTCCAAAACAGCACGCGCGCCTTCACCGTGGCCCGATGAGTGACCAAAGCCTGGATCAAAGAAGCCTGCATAATGCACGCGGAATTCTCCCACCAATGGATTGAACGGCACCATTTCGGCGGCATGGCTTGGCGGAATGCGCACGGCTTCTTTTGAAGCGAGAATATAAAACTGATCGGGATCTAAAATGAGCGAGCCCTTGTGCCAGATGGGTTCCCAATAATCGAGCACATTCAATGCCGATTTTTTATCAACATCGACTAACGCTGAATGGCGTTTGGCGCGAAAGCCCACTGGGTTTGAGCCATCGCCGCCCGAAAGATCAACGGTGAGAGCAAGGCCACCATCAATGTTTACAGTGCCGGAAGCAATCAAAGGTTCTCGTGCATTGAGTTCATGGATCAACGCATCGGTGGCAAGGCTTGGGCCGGCACGGAAACGGATTTGTGAAAGTCTGGAGCCTTCGCGGGCCAGGATGGAAAATGTGCGTGGCGAAATTTCAGCATAGAGGGGGCCTTCATAGGCTTCCGGAACCTTATCAAATTCTTGCGCATAGTCCGTAATCACGCGTGTGAAAATATCGAGCCTGCCCGTAGAGCTTTTTGGATTGGCGGCGGCGGAAATGCCTTTGGGCAAGTTCAAAGATTCCTGCAAGGGCACGATGTAAACACAGCCGGTTTCAAGAACGGCTCCTTCTGCGAGATTCATTTCATGCAAGACTATATCTTTAAGCTTGTCTGAAACTTTTCGGTTTGGCCCCGGCAGAAAAGATGCGCGCACACGGTAGGCCACATTTCCCAATCTCAGATCGAGGCTGGCGGGCTGGATTTGATCGGCGGCAAGCGCGTGCGCCAAAGTGATATAGCCCTGCTCGCAATAATCTGCGATCTGGCGGGCCGGCAAAATGCCATGGGTTTGAATTGTGCTCATGATCCCTTTTGGCGGGAATTCAGGGTTTTGCGCAAGTGCGAAGTTTCTCAGTGGAAAACTGCTCAGAAGGGGCTAGACTGTGGGGATGTATGAACAAACCACCCGGCATATTCACGTTGTTGTGCGACCCCAATTTCTGGAACACCAATCGGACCCTGACGAAAACAAATATGTGTGGGCCTATACCATCACGCTGGAAAATTTGAGCGGCGAGCCTGTGAAACTGCTGACGCGGCATTGGGTGATCACCGATGGTTTGGGCCGCAAACAAGAGGTGCGCGGCGATGGCGTGATTGGCGAGCAACCCTTGCTACAGCCCGGCGACAAATTTGAATATACTTCAGGGTGCCCGCTTGCGACACCTTCAGGATTAATGAGTGGCAGCTACGGCATGGTGAACAGCAAGGCTGAACATTTTGATGTGGTGATCCCTGCGTTTTCACTCGATAGCCCTTATGACAAGCACAGTGTGAATTGAGGATCTTCTCCTTCCCCCGCAAGGGGGAAGGTGCCCCACTTGGGGCGGATGGGGCTGGGGCAATGAAAGTAACATCTAACACCGAGCTCCCCACCCGTCTCGCTACGCGATCCACCCTCCCCGCTCCGCGTAGAGGGATAGGAGAAAGAGTATTGCATTTTTCAATACTCTCCCCACATCTCCCTTAATCGGAGGACCCCATTATGATCTTCATTCTCAATCTTGTTTGGTTTGTGCTTGGTGGATTTTTTGCTGGGTTAGGCTGGGTTTTGGCTGGCGTAATTATGGCGCTCACCATTGTGGGCCTGCCTTGGGCGCGTTCGTGCTTTATGATTGCTCGCTACACGTTTTGGCCGTTTGGCTATGATATTGTTTCACGCAATGAGTTGAATGGCCGAGGCGATTTGGGCACCGGCACGCTTGGCACCATTGGCAATGTGATTTGGTTTGTGCTGGCTGGGTGGTGGTTAGCACTGGCTCACCTCACGGCAGCAGTTGCCTTTGCTGTCACCATCATTGGCATTCCCTTTGCGTGGGCGCACGTGAAGCTGGCCATGGCATCGCTTTTCCCTGTGGGCAAAACTGTGGTCTCAACTGAAGTGTTGTGGCCGGCAATGCCTCAAGCGAAATCTGCAAGCTTAAAACGATAAGGGGTTGAGCAGAATTCGCAGGTGACTTCGATCTGCTCATCCTTCACCATATCGGCACGGTCACTTGCCGAGAAATTTTGCAACATCGTGGACACTGTTTCGCGCGAGCAGGTGCAGTGGCGTGTGATGGGAATGGCCGGATAAACTATGACGCCATCTTCATGATAGAGCCTGTAAAGAATATCCTCTGCCGTTAAAGTCGGGTCCAGCAATTCATGGTCTTCGATGGTGTCGAGAAGCAAACGGGCTTTGACCCAGTTATCGTCTTCCTCAACGACATGTTCTTCGCCCTCAGGCACATCACCTTGCATTTCAGGCAAGGGCGACGAGCCACCTTCACTTGGTAAATGCTGCACAAGAATGGCACCGGCGCGCCAATGGGTTTGCTTTTCGCCGCGCGCTAACAATGGCCCAGCAGCAACGCGCAGGCGGGTGGGGATTTGCTCTGACTGGTGGAAATAAGTGTGTGCGGCATCGGCCAGCGTCGAGTCGCCCAATTGCACAATGCCTTGATAGCGCTCCATGTCGGCACCCTGATCTACCGTCATTCCCAGAATGCCTTCGCCAAGCAATTGCTTTTGATCAGGTTTTTTCATCTCCTCAATGCGAGGCTTGGAAAATTTGGCGCAACCCCGAACCCCGCCGGGCGACACAAAATCGGCCACCAACATTTGCACGGGGCCTTGGGTTTTGGTTTGCAGAATAAATTTGCCGTTGAACTTGAGCGCTGTGCCCAGCATGGCGGTGAGAGCCACCGATTCTGCCACAAGTGCCGAGACAGGCTCAGGATAATCATGACGCGACAGAATATCATCAATCACTGCCCCAAGCCTGACAATGCGACCGCGCACGCCAAGGGGCTTTACAGCAAAGGGAATGACAACATCGACCATTAGAGTTTTCCGAAGCAGTTCAGCAGAATCGCCTTTTGCGCATGGAGGCGATTTTCAGCTTCGTCAAACACAACTGAATGTGGGCCATCCATAATATCGTCGGTCACTTCTTCATTGCGGTGCGCAGGCAAGCAATGCATGAATAAGGCGTCTTTGGCCGCATGTTTCATCAAGGCTTGGTTCACTTGATAAGACTTCAGCAGGTTATGACGATTTTCAATGTCTTCATCATGCATAGAAACCCACGCGTCGGTCACCACACAATCAGCTTGTTGCACAGCGTCTTCTGGCGAAAGCATCACCTCAACATCGGCTTTTTTCTGGGTTGCCCAATTCATAAACTCAGCACCGGGGCGCAAAGAGTCTGGACTGCCAATCCGCAGCGAGCCACCCAACACACCCACAGCTTCAATCCATGAGGCGCAAACATTATTGCCATCGCCAACCCAAGCCACACGCTGCGTGTCGATTGCACCTCTATGCTCTTCAAGAGTGAGCACATCGGCCAGAACTTGTGTGGGGTGGGTGCGATTGGTGAGGCCGTTGATCACGGGAATGCTGGCTGCCGAGGCAAACTCCAGCATTGTCTCATGCGCCTTGGCGCGCAACATCACACCATCAACATAGCGCGAAACAACGCGCGCCGTATCGGCAATGGTTTCACCGCGGCCCAGTTGCATTTCAGCACCGGACACAGTGAACACTTCGCCACCCAATTGCCGGATGGCCATTTCAAACGAGAAGCGCGTGCGCGTGGAGGGGCGCTCAAACACCAAAGCAATGGCTTTGCCTTTCAGAGGAAGATCAGAATCCACAGCACCCTTTGGCAAATTGATGCGAGATTTTTTGCGGCTTGATGCGCCGTCCAGCATGGCCCGCAATTGGAGCTTGGTGAAATCTTTCAAATCTAGAAAATGAGACATTTAGTTTTTCTTCTCTAAAGCCACACAAGCGGCTTCCAGTTTGTTCACGGCCTCAGTCACATCGGCATCGGTTACGATGAGCGGCGGCAAAAGGCGCACAATATTATCGCCCGCGGCCAGCACTAAGAGATGTTGATCTAATGCTGCTTTTATAAATTCAGTGTTGAGGGGCTTAGTCTTAATACCCATCATTAAACCCGTGCCTCGAATTTCTTCAATAACTGAAGGGTGCTGATCTTTCAGTCGTTCAAGCTTTTGCTTCAGATTAATCGACTGGCGCTGAACATTTTCGAGAAAACCATCCTCAAGAACGACATCCAGCACCGCGTTGCCCACAGCCGTGGCCAAAGGATTGCCCCCAAATGTAGAGCCATGCGTGCCTGCCACCATGCCACTGGCAGCACTTTCTGTTGCTAGCACGGCACCCAAAGGAAAGCCGCCGCCAATGCCTTTGGCAATCGCCATAATA
>JANYHE010000140.1 GCA_025359215.1 Hyphomicrobiales bacterium | reverse complement strand
AACGAGGGTAAGAGCACAAGCGCATTCGAAGTGGCGTCTTTGTCTTTTAGCAGTCCTTATAGAGTAGGTTTGGAAGCTGTTGCTAACAGAAGCAATCCTATGGCTGCGCAGCTAGTATTGCAACGCCTTGATAGCATTGCTAGCGCATTAAAAACGGGTGATGGTCTTGACGATATGGATACTGATTTGCTTGAGAACCTTCAAGCAATGGCAAAGCCGGTTGGTCACTCGATAAAGAATGCGACAATTCTTTTTAATGGATCGATGTTAGAATTTGATTCTGGAGTAAATGGTCGTCTTGAGTCCGCGTTAGCTATAGAAGATGAATGCTCTGGTGGTGTCGCTGGTATGCTTGAGCAAATTAACATTCATCACGACGCTAATGTGTTCCATATATTCCCCGATATTGGCCCAAAAAAAATTACCTGCCATTTTCCATCTCAGCTCTATGATGAGGCGGTTTCTGCTGTCGGACGTCGCGTTGATGTTTTTGGGATATTAAAATATCGGTCTGGAGCATCTTTTGCGCACAAGATCGCAGTAACCAGTATCGACGTATTTGATAACCTTGACGATTTACCAGATTGGGATGATTTGCGCGGTCGCGCACCAGATGCAACAGGCAAAATGAGCAGTGAAGCTTTTGTGCGAGAGTTGCGTGATGGCTGGTAAAAATCCGATTTACTATTGGGACACCTGTCTTTTTTTAGCATGGCTAAAAGACGAGGAACGAAAAGCTGGGGAAATGTCAGGGGTTCTAGAAGTCATTGAACGAGCAAAAAAACGTGATGCTCAAATTATGACATCCGTAATTACTCAAATTGAAGTACTTTCGGCACATATCCCCATTGGCATGGACTCGCTATTCAAGGGCCTCATGAGGAGAGTAAATCAAATTAGTGTTGATATAAAAATATCTGCACTTGCTCACGATATTCGCAATCACTACGTGAAAAATGGAACCAAAACCGTCTCAACCCCTGATGCAATTCACCTAGCTACGGCCATCCTATATCGGGCCGATGAATTTCACACTTTTGATTCAGAAGGCAGCAGCAGATCGCTTGGCCTAATCCCTTTGTCTGGCAATGTTGGAGGTCACAAACTAATCGTATGCAAACCAGAAGCAAAACAACCTCAGTTAGACCTGCGAAAACAAAAGCCTTAGAGCCAACTGATTTTAAGTCCGTTGCACGAGCGCTTGAGTGCAGTGAAGATGAATCTGCTTTCACAGCTACTCTAGCTAAACTTAGCAAGGCCCCACCACCCCAGAAGCCAGCAAAACTTTCTAAATAACTTTTCGCGATGGAAAGCCATTTAGACTTTGGGTTTGTCAAGTATGCAATCGCCCACCGTACGGTTAAACGCCTAAATAACCTATATTCGACAGTGGTGACCAAAATCATCCAAACGAATTCCCTGACATAAAAACGAATGACCGCATTGGCTGTTGAAGGCTGGTGCAATATGAACACGCCACATCAGTCCCTCCCTTTGACCGTCACCCCAGCGAAGGCTGGGGCCCAGCTATCTTCGGCATTTGCAATTTTTGCAAACATCGCCCTAATCTTAAATTTATGAACACTGAAAAATACCCAGCAACCTATATCCGAGCAAACCGATACCGAGGCACCCTTTACGTTGGCGTAAACAGCGACCTTTGGGCCCGCGTGGCCAACCACAAAAACGGATCAATGCCCGGTTTCACCTTAACTTATAGTGTGAAAACTTTAGTCTGGTACGAGCATCACCACACCATGGAGGCAGCCTTAAAACGCGAAAAGCAAATCAAGGCTTGGCAGCGCAATTGGAAAATTAAAATGATCGAGAAGATGAATCCAAATTGGTTCGATTTGCACGAGTCGATCGATGTAATATCAAAACTGGTCCCCATAGGAGCTGGGCCCCAGCCTTCGCTGGGGTGACGGGGTTAGTGATGGAGCTTTAAAAGGAGTTATCCCACCTGATACACCATCAACGCAGCCGCAGTTGCCACGTTCAGGCTCTCCACGCCGTCCTTCATCGGAATTCTCACTAGTTGCGTGCAACTTCTTGATAAATCAGCGCTAAGACCACGGGATTCACTGCCCATGGCCAGCAAAACGGGGTGCAGATATTCTTTGCGGAAATCGCTGCGCGCGGTGCCAGAAGTGCCCACCACATCGCCCGGCCAGGCTTTGGCAAAATCCAGCATGCCTGCCAAATTCATCCGCACCAATGTGACACCGAAAATAGAACCCGTGCTGGCGCGCACGCACTCGGGCGAATAGGGGTCGCAGCAATCCCCCACCAAAATGATGCCCTTCACATCCACAGCATCTGCCGTGCGAATGATGGTGCCCATGTTGCCTGGGTCTCGCACTTCTTCCAGCGCCAGCCACAAGCCGTCTTTCGAAGGGTGCGGTTGATAGCGCTGCTTGAACACGGCCAGCACATCATGCGGGTTATTCTGGCCGGAAAGCTCAGCCATAATTTTATCAGTCACGATGGTGGGCTTCACCTCGTCAAACACATCCACATGCTTGGTGGCCAGCACCATATCTGGCACCCAGCCCAGCGCTTCTGCACGCTCCAGCATGGCAAAACCCTCGGCCACAAAAAGTCCAGCATCGCGCCGTTCCTTCTTGTGCTCCAGCGAGCGAATGAGTTTGATGGTGGGGTTTTGCGAGGATGAGATGGGAAGCATGGAAGATGCACTAGCGCGGTTCGCAAGTGCAAACAAGTTATAGACTTTTCACGGGGTGATTTTCATGGCAGCATAGCCGCAAAAGAAGTGGGAGCTGCCGCGCATGTCACTCAATGAAACTGTTCTATCCTGGCTCAAAAAATTTGACGAGAACCTGAAGGCGGGCGATAGTTCCGCCGTCACCGCGCTTTTTGACGATGGGTGTTATTGGCGCGATTTGGTGGCTTTCACTTGGAATCACAAAACGTTGGAGGGCAAATCAGCCATAGCTGATATGTTGCATAACACTTTGGAGGATGTGCGCCCCACTAGCTGGAAGCTTGAAGGTGAGGCCACCGGCAGTGACGCGCAGACAGAAAGTTGGATCACATTCGAAACGGCCGTGGCGCGGGGCAAAGGCTATCTGCGTTTAAAAAATGGTAAAGCCTATACACTTCTCACCACCATGGTGGAGCTTAAAGGGCACGAAGAATTGAAAGGCCCGCGGCGCATTAAAGGCACGCAGCACGGGGTGCACAAGCACCGTGAAAATTGGGCCGAAGCGCGCGCCCGCGAAGAAAAAGAACTGGGCTTTAAAATCCAGCCCTATTGCCTGATCATTGGTGGCGGGCAGGCCGGAATTGCACTGGGCGCGCGGCTGCGGCGCCTGCATGTGCCCACCATTATCATTGAGAAAAACAAGAAGCCCGGTGACAGCTGGCGCAAGCGTTACAAGACATTATGCCTGCATGACCCCATATGGTATGATCACATGCCTTATCTGCCATTCCCTGATGATTGGCCAATTTTCTCGCCTAAAGACAAAATTGGCGATTGGCTGGAAATGTATACAAAAGTGATGGAGCTGAACTACTGGGGTTCCACCACCTGCCAAAGCGCTGAATTCAACGAGAAGAAAAAGCATTGGGTGGTGAAGGTGAAGCGCGGTGGAAAATCCATCACGTTGAAACCCACGCAACTGGTTCTGGCCACGGGCCTTGCTGGCATGCCCAATGTGCCAAAATTTGCGGGCGCTGAAAAATTCAAAGGTGATCAGCACCATTCATCCGCGCATCCGGGGCCTGACAAATATAAAGATAAGAAGGCTGTTGTTATTGGCTCCAACAATTCCGCACATGACATTTCCGCTGCCTTGTGGGAGCAGGGCGCTGATGTAACCATGATCCAGCGCACCTCCACGCATGTGGTGCGCTCTGATATTCTGATGGAACTGGAAGCGGGACCACTTTATTCCGAAGCGGCACTAGCTAAAGGCATTGATGTGAACAATGCCGATCTGCTCTATGCCGCCAACTCTTATAAGCTTCAGGCACAAGGCATGATTGAGGTTTATAAGGAAATCAAAAAACGCGATGCTGATTTTTATGCGCGTCTCGAAAAAGTGGGCTTCATGCATGATTTTGGCGATGACCAATCAGGCCTCCATGTGAAATACATCAGGCGTGGGTCAGGCTATTATATTGATGTGGGCGCATCAGAACTGGTGTGCAATGGTTCGATCAAACTTAAAACCCGGGTGGATGTGAAAGAGATCAAACCAAAATCGGTGGTATTCTCGGATGGCAGTGAATTGAAGGCTGATCTCATTGTCTATGCCACGGGCTATGGCAATATGAATGGCTGGGCCGCAAAACTGATTTCACAAAAAGTGGCCGACAAAGTGGGCAAGTGTTGGGGCTTAGGCTCCGACACCACCAAAGACCCCGGCCCCTATGAAGGTGAACCCCGCAATATGTGGAAACCTACCCACCAGCAAAACCTGTGGTTTATGGGCGGAAACCTGCACCAGAGCCGACATATGTCGCAGTTCCTCAGTTTGCAAATCAAAGCCAGAATGGAAGGGATTAAAACCCCGGTTTATGGCATGGAGAAAGTCTATCATTTGAAGTAGTGTGGCCCTCATGAATCATCACACGCCCAACGTTAAAACTGGAATCTCCGTCTGCCCGCATGATTGCCCCTCGGCTTGTGCGCTGGAGGTGGAACTGCTGGATGAGAACACCATTGGCCGCGTGCGCGGTGCCAAAGATAATTCTTATACTCTGGGCGTGATTTGCGAAAAGGTGGCGCGTTATGCAGAGCGCATTCATCACCCTGATCGCCTGCTGCACCCCATGAAGCGGGTGGGGCCAAAAGGCTCTGGCCAATTCGAGCGTATCTCTTGGGATGAAGCTCTGGATATTACTGCGGCTGCATTTCTGAAAGCCGAAGCCGAACATGGCTCCGAATCCGTGTGGCCTTATTATTATGCGGGCACCATGGGGCTGGTGATGCGCGATGGCATTGAGCGCCTGCGTCACACTAAATCCTATTCCGGCATGTATGGCACGGTGTGCATCGCACTTTCATGGGCGGGGTATTTTGCTGGCACGGGCCGCATTGCGGGTGTGGACCCGCGCGAGATGCAGAAATCCGATTTGATTGTGGTGTGGGGTGGCAACCCGGTGAACACCCAAGTGAATGTGATGACGCAT
>JANYHE010000135.1 GCA_025359215.1 Hyphomicrobiales bacterium | reverse complement strand
TTCGTCACCATGGGCATCTTCTCATTCACCCGTCAGGGCATAGATGGCGCATTGTTCCAAATGGTCAGCCACGGCTTAGTGTCGGGTGCGTTGTTCTTAGGCGTAGGCGTGGTTTACGACCGCATGCACACACGTGAGATTGCAGCTTATGGTGGCCTCGTGAACCGTATGCCACTTTATGCTTTCGTATTCATGTTCTTCACAATGGCCAATGTGGGCTTGCCTGGAACCTCTGGGTTTGTGGGTGAATTTCTCACATTGCTCGGCACCTTCCAGAGCAACACGTGGGTGGCGTTCTTTGCAACCATGGGTGTGATCTTGTCGGCTTGCTATGCCTTATGGCTTTATCGCCGCGTGGTATTGGGCAAATTGGAAAAATCTTCGCTTTTGCACATTGTTGATATGACCCCGCGCGAACTTGCGATGATGGCACCCCTTGTCGTGCTGACACTTTTCTTCGGTATTTATCCTTCGCCGCTGCTTGATGTTTTCGGGGCACCGGTTGAAGCCATTCTGTCTTTGCTTGCGGTGAAATAATGATCCCTTTTTTCCAATCCATAGGCGCAGCCGCCGCCCTTCCTGAAATATGCCTCGCACTGTTAGCAATGGTTTTGCTGATGGAAGGTGTGTTCAGTGCCCGAGTTACATCAGCAGCCATTCGCTGGGCCGCAGTTGCTGCCTTTGCTGTCGTCGCTGCGATCGTCGTTTGGAAAACCGGAACTGGGCGCGTTTACGCTTTTGACGGTGCCTTTGCCGTGGATGATTTTGCCCGCTTTATGAAAGTGCTGGCGCTGCTTGGTGCCGCCGTAACGCTGATCATGTCTGGCAAATATTTGCTGCGCACCAATATGGACTCCGAGGAATATCCAGTCCTCATCATGCTGGCCACCGTGGGCATGTTGTTGATGATTTCAGCCAATGATCTGATCTCTCTCTATGTAGGGTTGGAACTTCAATCGCTGGCGCTTTATGTGGTGGCTGCCATCAACCGTGACAGTGCCAAATCATCTGAAGCCGGCCTCAAATATTTCGTGTTGGGCGCTTTGTCGTCGGGCATGTTGCTCTATGGCTCTTCGTTGGTTTATGGCCTGACAGGCCACACGCAGTTTGCCGAAATTGCTAAAGCGCTGTCTTTGTCTGGTTCAAACCTTGGCATCATATTCGGGATCGTGTTCATCATAGCAGGGCTGGCATTCAAAGTGTCGGCTGTGCCATTCCACATGTGGACGCCTGATGTTTATGAGGGCGCACCTACACCTGTCACAGCCTTCTTTGCATCGGCTCCCAAAATTGCAGCCATCGCTTTGTTCACCAGAGTGATGATGGGCCCCTTCGCCAATGTCACGCATGAGTGGCAGCAAATTGTTGTGTTGATTTCGATTGCATCCATGGCACTGGGAGCCTTTGCCGCAATCGGCCAAGCCAACATCAAACGCCTGCTGGCCTATAGTTCGATTGCCAATATGGGTTTCGCATTGGTGGGGCTTGCCGCAGGAACTGTCGAAGGCGTGCAGGGCGTGCTTGTTTATATGCTCATCTATCTCGTAACCACATTGGGCGTTTTCGCCTGTGTGCTCGCCATGCGCCGCAATGGCATTTACGTTGAAAAAATCTCCGATCTGGCTGGCCTTGGCAAAACCAACAAAGGCCACGCCTTTGTTCTGGCCATGTTGATGTTCTCGCTGGCGGGCATTCCGCCTTTGGCTGGGTTCTTTGGCAAGCTTTTCGTGTTCTTGGCAGCCGTGAAAGCAGGCCTCTGGCCGCTCGCCATTTTGGGCGTCGTCGCATCCGTTGTTGGTGCCTATTATTATTTGCGCTTGATCAAGATTATGTATTTCGATGAGCCAGCCGCAGCCTTTGATGCAACGGATGGCGAGGTGAATTGGGTAATTTATGCAGCGGGCGCCTTCACGGTGTTGTTTGCAGTCTTTGCCCAACCGTTACTCAACATCGCACAAGCCGCAGCGGCGTCGCTGTTTTAAGGGCGGATGACAAACGTCCATCATCTTGCGACGGTCGACTCTACCAACACCCAAGCCCGGCGCTATCTTGATGCTGCTGAACCCGCACCATTTTGGATCATTGCTGATGAGCAAACTGAAGGTCGGGGCAGGCTAGGGCGGCATTGGGTTTCAAAACCTGGAAATCTTTACACAACCCACGTCTTTCCATTTGCCGCACCACAAGCAATTGCTAGTCACATCAGTTTTATAGCGGCACTGGCCATTCATGACACTGCATTGAGTTTCGCTACCGTCGCAGCAGTAACATTGAAATGGCCAAACGATTGCTTGCTGGGTGGCGCAAAATTGAGTGGTGTTTTAGCCGAACTTCATAATAATCACATGATCTTAGGCATGGGATTGAATGTTTCACATGCACCCAATGATTTGCCTTACAAGGCAACCTGTCTATGCGCCCATGCGCCCAATGCTACTGTCGCCCAGACTTTCGAAACATTGCAGCTCAAAGTTAAAAAATGGCTGCAAATCTGGGATAGTGGGCAGGGTTTCCACCACATTCATCGTGCTTGGGAGGCCCGCTGCGACGCTATTGGCAAACCTATCAGCCTTGACACAGGCGCTGCGATCCTTCACGGCACCTTTGCAGGCCTTGCTGCCGATGGTGGCTTGCTGCTGAACCACAACAACACAACCACAATCCACCACGCAGGTGATGTGCGTATCATTCCAAAAGAAGAGACCACACAGGCATGAACGCCAAAAGAAAATTTGAAAACACCGATGAACTTGTTCTACTGCCCTTAGGCGGAACTGGCGAGATTGGCATGAACTGTTATTGCTATGGTGCGGGCCCCGCCAGCACACGCGAATGGCTGATGGTCGATCTGGGTGTCAAATTTGGTGATGAGCGGGATCCCGGAATTGATGTTATTTTGCCTGATGTGGGCTTCATCGCAAAAAATCGAAAACGCTTCTCTGGCCTCGTCATCACCCATGCCCATGAAGATCATATTGGCGCTGTGGCCAGGTTATGGCCGCAATTGAAATGTGAAGTTCACTGCACAGCCTTCGCTGCCGAACTTTTGAAACTCAAATTTATTGAGCACGGCATTGATGATATGGTGCCCGTTAAAATTCACAAACCGGGCGTGCCCTTCACCATGGGTCCGTTTGATTTGGAATTTATCAGTGTCACGCATTCCATTCCAGAATCTTGCGCTTTGCTCATCGAAACGCCGCATGGCCGTGTGCTGCATTCCGGCGATTGGAAAATTGATCGCACCCCCATGTTAGGTGCAGGATTTGACGAAAAACGCTTCCGCGAAATTGGCGACTTGGGCGTTGATGTTTTGGTTTGCGATTCAACCAACGTGATGCGTGAAGGCCTTTCGCCTTCTGAAAAAGATGTGGCAGCAACGCTCACCGATATTGTGGCCCACGCCAAAGGCCGCATCGCTGTCACAACCTTTGCATCGCATGTAGAGCGCATTTCGTGCGCAGTAAAAGCGGCAAGATCCGCTGGTCGCGAAGTGGTGATTGCTGGCCGTGCCATGCGCAACACCATCGAAGCCGCGCGCAAATGTGGTTACCTGAAAGACGCAGGCGCGTTTTTAGATGAAGATGCATTTGGCTATCTGCCGCGCGATAAAATAATGTTGCTTTGCACCGGAAGCCAAGGCGAACCCCGTGCTGCCATCGCGCGCATTGGCGAAGATAACCACCCCAACATTGCGTTGGAAGAGGGCGATTTGGTGATTTTCTCGGCTCGCACAATTCCAGGCAACGAAAAAGAAGTGGGAGCCGTACAAAATAATCTGGCCACTTTGGGTGTTGATATTCTCACTGCCGATGATGCTTTGGTGCACTCCTCCGGCCATCCGCGCCAAGGGGAGCTTGAGCTTTTCTATCAATATTTGCGACCGCGTGTGTTGGTGCCCATGCATGGAGAGCCGCGCCATTTGCGAGCCCATGCCAATTTTGCAAAATCGAAAGGCATCAAAGAAACGCTGATCCTTGAAGATATGAAAATCGCAAGGCTCTGCCCCGGCGTCCCAGAAATCATCGATGAAGCGCCCGGCGGCAGATTACATCTCGATGGCAAATTGATCGTGGATGCAGTCGACGGCCCCGCAAAATTCCGTCGCAAGCTTTCATTCGCGGGCATCGTGTTCTTGACTGTGGTGATCAACGATAAGGGCGAACTTGCCGAAGATATTATTTTGATTGCCGATGGCATTCCTGAAGGCATGGAAGATGATTTGGCCGAAGCGGCTGAAAAGGCATATGAAAACATGCCGCGCGGCAAACGCAAAGATGACGGCAATGTGGAAGAAGTCATTCGCACCATTGTTCGCCGTGAATGCGATAATATCTGGGGTAAAAAACCGGTATGCAAGGTTGTAGTAGTGCGCGTCTAAATTGGGCTTGTTGAAGTCGCAATAGAGTTCTAGCGTCCTGTCAACGGGGGCCTTTCGAATTGAGGGCTAACACATGAAAAACGCTGATCGGCAATTCTCTGGTTCCGTCCCCAGCAACTATGAACGGTATATGGTCCCGCTTATTTTCGATCCCTATGCGCAAGATTTGGCTGCGCGCGTCGTTGAATTGAAACCACACACTATTTTAGAAACCGCCGCTGGCACTGGCGTTGTAACAAGCGCTATCGCAAAAACACTAGCGCAAGGGGATAGTTTGCTGGCGACAGACTTGAACCCCGCTATGCTAGAAATTGCAAAGCAGGCGATATCAAATCCAGCCGTAACCTTTCAACAGGCCGATGCCACAGCATTGCCTTGCGCTGACGATAGTTTTGATCTCGTGGTTTGTCAGTTCGGCGCAATGTTTTTTCCAGATAAGCTTCAAGGTTTTAGGGAAGCATTTCGCGTTCTGCATAAAGGTGGAATATTTCTTTTTAATGTGTGGGACCGTATTGAATTCAATGAAATTGCGGGCATAGCCAACGCGACACTTGGAAAGCTATTTCCTAAAAATCCACCCACCTTCATGGCCCGCACACCGCATGGCTATAATGAGATTGAAAAAATTGAAGCTACGCTGAAGCAAGCAGGCTTTGAAAATGTGAGCGCAGAAACAGTGGTCAAGCGCGGTTGTGCTCCGTCGGCGAAGGAGCCCGCTATAGGATATTGTCAAGGCACCCCAATGCGCGGCGAAATCGAAGCGCGCGATTCCAGCAAACTTGAACTAGCAACCAATCTCACTGAACAGGCAATCATCGATAGATTTGGTAATGGCCCCATTGATTCAATTATCCAAGCCATCGTATTCACAGCGACCAAGGCTTAAAATTACCCTTAGTATGCTTGGAGTGCAGTGCGAAATGCTATACTCCGCGAATCATGAAAAAGCCTATTCCGCCCGCACAACCTCCTGCTGAAACGCAAAACATTGAGTTGCAAGCTGCACTCGAAGAGCGTTATTTGGCCTATGCACTCAGCACGATTATGCATCGGGCTCTGCCTGATGTGCGCGATGGTTTAAAACCTGTGCATCGTCGTTTGCTGCATGTGATGCGGCTGTTGCGGCTAGACCCGAATACCGCCTTTAAAAAATGTGCTAAAATCGTGGGCGATGTGATGGGTTCATTTCATCCTCATGGCGATCAATCCATCTATGATGCTTTAGTGCGCCTCGCCCAGGATTTTTCTTCGCGTTATCCGCTGGTTGATGGTCAAGGCAATTTTGGCAATATTGATGGTGATAGTGCGGCGGCCTATCGCTACACCGAGGCGCGCATGACTGAGGTGGCGCAACTGTTGTTGCGTGATTTGGAAGATGAAACTGTTGATTTTCGTGCCAACTATGATGGCACCGTGCAAGAGCCAGTGGTGCTGCCCGGTGCATTTCCAAATCTTCTCGCCAATGGTTCGTCAGGCATTGCCGTGGGCATGGCCACTTCAATCCCGCCGCACAATGCTGCGGAAATTTGCGAAGCAGCGCTGCATCTGATCAAGTTTCCGAATGCCGGTGTTGATAAGTTGTCGCAATTTGTGATTGGGCCAGATTTCCCAACAGGTGGCATCATCATTGATAAGCGTGATGACATCACTGAAGCTTATAGAACCGGCAAGGGCAGTTTCCGCGTTCGCTGCCGCTGGGAAAAAGAAGAGCTGCCGCGCGGTGGATGGCAAATCGTCATCACCGAGATTCCATATCTTGTGCAAAAAAGCCGTCTTATTGAGCGCATGGCGGAATTGCTGAACGACAAGAAGCTCACTTTGCTGGGCGACGTGCGCGACGAATCCGCAGAAGATGTGCGTGTTGTGCTGGAGCCTAAAACCCGCAGCATTGATCCTGAAGTTTTGATGGAGCAGATGTTCCGCAACACGGAATTGGAATCACGCATTCCTCTGAATATGAACGTGCTTTCGATGGGAAAAATTCCGCGTGTCATGTCATTGCGCGATGTGCTTCGCGAATGGCTTGATCATCGCAAAGATGTTCTACAACGCAAAACTCATTTCAGGCTTAGGGAAATTGCACGACGGCTGGAAATTCTCGGCGGCTATCTGATTGCCTATCTCAACCTTGATGAAGTGATTAGAATTATTCGCGAAGAGGATGAGCCTAAGCCTTCCCTCATGAAGGCCTTCAATCTCAACGACACCCAAGCCGAAGCCATTCTGAATATGCGGTTGCGGGCTTTGCGCAAACTTGAAGAAATGGAAATTCGTACCGAGCATGATAAACTCTCAAAAGAGCAGGGCGAACTGAACGCGTTGTTGAATTCAGAAGATCAACAATGGTCGACAATTTCAGACGACATCAAAGCGGTTAAAGAAACCTATTCCAAAGAAACTAAACTGGGTGCCCGCCGCACAGATTTTGCCGAAGCGCCTGTCATCGATGTTGATCTTGACCAAGCCATGATTGAGAAAGAACCTGTGACCATTGTGTGTTCCGAAAAGGGTTGGATACGCGCAATGAAAGGCCACATCGATGATGCTTCCACGCTCACTTACAAGGATGGGGATCGCCAGAAGTTTATCGCGAAAGCCTCAACCACTGATAAGATTATGCTATTCTCATCGTCTGGAAAATTCTTCACACTGGATGCCAACAAGCTGCCCGGTGGTCGTGGTAACGGCGAGCCTGTTCGACTTCTCGCCGATATTGATGCCGCAGATTCCATCGTTTCTATTTTTGTCTATCAAGCTAGAAGTAAGCGATTGCTGGCCTCCACCGAAGGCGATGGCTTTATCGTCGCTGAAGATGAATGCCTCGCCAACACCCGCAAAGGCAAGCAGGTGCTGAACGTAAAGGCCCCCGTGGAAGCTTTAGTCTGTGCCTCCTTTGCTGCCGACGCCGACCATATAGCTTCCGTGGGTGACAATCGGAAAATGGTGATTTTTAAATCATCAGAGCTTTCAGAAATGACACGTGGAAAAGGTGTGCGCCTCCAGAAATTTAAAGATGGTGGCTTGTCTGATGCTGTCGCGTTCAATCTGGCAAGTGGCCTAACCTGGCTCGATAGTTCAGGCCGCAATTGGACAGTAACGGATTTGGCCGAATGGATCGGCGAGCGCGCTCAAGCCGGGCGATTGCCGCCAAAAGGTTTCCCAAAAAACAATAAATTTTCCTGACAGGAACTATGAATGTAAGCCTAGATAGACTTACATTCTTCAAAAACTTCAATCTTGAGAACTATTTTCCAAGCACGTTACTACTAAAGATTGAAAATCCGTATATTCTCCTAAACTTATTATTATATAAAATAGTTTAGCTTTGGTCATATGTTAAATGTTTTCTCAATCAATTCTGGATCAGTTCAATGCAAACTAGAGCGTCTTAACACATCGCGTGTTCTCGCGCTGGTTGAGTGCGCCAACAATGCCTGTTTAGGGTGCAATTTGAGCACGAGCGACCTACAATGATTAAGGGTCGCCGATATTGGGTAGAAAACGGAGTGATGGGGCTGAACCTTCCAGATCTTCATAACATGTCAGTTAAAGAGGAGCGCCTGAAGCTCGAAGCTGGCCATGTTCGTGTAACCACCGGTGATCATGGAACTGAAATTAAATGGACCGTCTTGTCGCCGTGCATATCATCTTTGTTTGTCCTCAATGAGTGGCTGTCAACCGCAGCTGGGCCCTTCGTTTTAAGATTTTATGTTTCAGGCTGGTTCGAAGAATTTCACGAAACTTTTTCCGAAGTCAGTCGGCGCATCGACGATATTATTAGCCGTGGTGATCGTCACCTCACCAAGCGAACCTATGTTCAAGAGGTGGAAACTAATGCCTCAACTCTAACACCACTGTTAAAAGACTGCCTATTGCGAAACGTTCCACCGGAGGAATATGCCGTGGAATGTAGTTTTGAAGAAATATCGCAGCAATTTGTAGTCGATAAAGTAGGCGCTAAATCGCCAATCAGCAAATTCTATGGCACCTATTTGTCGTCATTCCCATGCCAGCCAAATGGCTCATACAATGACACCGTAAATGAAGCCTATAAGCACGTGATCAACACAGGCAAACCAAGGACCGATCATGTGATGGCTGCGTTTCGTCTTCCCGATAACCAAGTCCATTGGGTGCCTTATCAGAGGCTCATTCTCCCCAAACGGGGTGTTCCAGGTAGCCATAGCGTCGACGTAATTTCAGAGATTTCCCGCATCAGTTTCAGTGTAATTTAGCAGATTATTCTGTCTCGGCAGGCGCAGTGGTTTTAACCTCACTCAATTCTTCTTCGACTAATTGTTCTAAATACGATTTTGAGGCGACGGCCAGATATTCGACAGCGTCCACACCTTCGGAGAACCATTGCCAGCGCAAAAAGCCGCGCTCCAAATAGGGATAACCCATGCGGCTGGCATAACCTCGCGTGGCCATGTGATAGCTGGTCAGCGCCCAAATCGCATCGGGGTTCCACTTCAGAAGAGCCAGAAGTGAACCCAATTTTGAAAACACATCAATGGTCTGTCGGGCCTTGATGCTTTTGCTTAGCCACAATTCACCATGATAGACCAATCGCCCGTGGAGCTGTTCTGAAATGCTGCCCTGTGGTGGATTTGCGCTGCTGGGCACCATTAATTCCTGCCGGCGCATATAAACACCGATCATATAACTGGGCAGCCAATCAGCAAGGCTGGTGGAAACTTCATCACACCGATAAGCCTGCATGCCAACGGTTTTTCCATCCTCGTCTAAAAGCTCCATCCAGAAAGCGCGCTCTTGACTAAAGTCACACACACTGGGGTCGTGCATGGGGCCAACGGCAGTTCCGCGCAAGGCTAGCCTCACTTCACCAAATGCTTTGAGATCAGAGCTTGTTCGAACTGAAAAACCGGCAGCCTTAAGCTGGCCTTCAAGGTCGGAGCAGAGCCGAACCACACCCAGTGGATTTTGCAGTCCTTTTTTACCCACGCTACTAACCCTCATTTCCCACACGCATTGCTGCGGCTCTCACTCAAGGGAGTCAATAATTTTTATGTAAAACTGAAAGCGAAGGTTAACAGGCAAAACAAAGGAATACGAGGCTTTAGGCAGGATTTCGGTACAAATACCAGCCATCAGGCGACAATCGCTCTTGTGGCATAAATTTTGATTTATATTCCATTTTCTGCGAGCCCTGAACAAAATATCCCAAATAGACATAAGGCAAGCCCAGTCTTTGCGCCCGCATGATGCTGTCCAAAACCACCAAAGTGCCAAGGCTACGATACGAATATGACGGTTCAAAAAAACTATAAATCAACGATAAGCCATCGCCCAAAATGTCCATCAGCACAGCACAAATTAATTCGCCTTCTTGGGGGTGCCCCGCCGCAAAGCGAAATTCAACCAAGCGGCTATCCGCCGTTGTGTCATCCACCATAGCTGCAAAATCGAGCACGCTCATATCGGCCATGCCGCCCTCAGAGTGGCGGGTGTCAATATAACCGCGAAAAAGTGAATAGTGCTCGCTGGTGGCCTGAGCGCGAACGGATGTTGCAACCACATCACGGTTTCGCTTCATCACGCGTTTGAAACTTTTCGTCCAGTCAAAGCTGGCAACGGGAACGCGCGTTGAAGAACAGGCTTGGCAGTGATCACAAGCGGGGCGGTAGGCAATGTTTTGGCTGCGCCTGAAACCACCCTGCGAAAGTTGCGTGTTCAGGTGTCGTGAATCCTGCCCCACCAAATGCGTAAATACCTTGCGCTCAAATTTGCCGGGCAAATAGGGGCAGGGTGTGGGGGCAGTGATAAAGAACTGCGGAAAATTGCGACGTTCGATGCTCAAGCTTGTGTCCTCAAGCCCTAACTATATGCCAAACAGCTGGAATATGGCCAGAGTTTCTTATAAGAGGAACAAAAAATATGGAGCGGCAAATGGCACTAAAAACAGCGTGGATCGGCCTTGGCGTGATGGGTTTTCCTATGGCAGGGCACTTGCAGCGTAAAGCTCACGTGGAAATGATGGTTTATAACCGCACAGCGGCCAAAGCGGAAAAATGGGTAGAGTCTAACAAAGGCCATTCAGCGCCCACACCAAAATCTGCTGCCGAGGGTGCTGATTTTGTATTTGCCTGTGTTGGCAATGACCAAGACTTGCGTGAGGTAACATTGGGTGCCGATGGCGCTTTCCAAGCCATGAAGCCCGGCGCAATATTTGTTGATCACACCACCGCTTCTGCCGATGTTGCCCGTGAACTGCATGCTGAGGCTAAAAAGCGCGGGCTAGGTTTTGTCGATGCGCCCGTTTCGGGTGGTCAGGCTGGTGCAGAAAATGGCGTGCTCACGGTTATGTGCGGTGGCGATGACGAGGATTATAAAAAAGCAGAGCCGCTGATTGCAAACTACGCTCGTATGTGCCGCAATTTGGGGCCAGCAGGTTCTGGTCAACTTGCTAAAATGTGCAACCAAATTGCAATCGCAGGCTTAGTGCAAGGTTTGGCCGAAAGCATTCAATTCGGCATGAAAGCCGGATTAGACATGGAGCAGGTGATCGATGTGATTTCCAAGGGTGCTGCGGGATCGTGGCAGATGGAAAACCGCCATAAAACCATGATTGCCGGCAAGTTTGATTTTGGCTTTGCCGCCGATTGGATGCGCAAAGACCTTGGCATTTGCCTCACGGAGGCCCGCAAAAACCAATCGCATTTGCCTGTGACAGCATTGGTCGATCAGTTCTATTCCGAGGTACAAAAAATGGGGGGCGGACGCTGGGACACGTCGAGCTTGATTGCGCGCCTAAGCCGCTGATCAGCCCTTCAGGGCGCGCGCCACGTCCAAAGCAAAGTAAGTCAGCACACCATCAGCACCTGCACGTTTGAAGGCGAGCAGGCTTTCAGGAATCACTTTCTTGGGGTCCAACCAACCACGCTCAATAGCGGCCATCAACATCGCGTATTCACCCGAAACTTGATAGGCAAAAGTGGGAACTGCAAATTCGCGTTTAACCCGCGCCACAATATCAAGATAAGGCATTCCGGGCTTCACCATCACCATATCGGCCCCTTCGGCCAAATCCATGGCAACCTCGCGCATCGCCTCATCAGTGTTGCCTGAATCCATTTGATAGGTGCGTTTATCGCCGCTCAGCAATTGGCCAGAGCCAACCGCCTCACGAAACGGCCCATAAAAACCAGAGGCATATTTGGCGCTATAAGCCATAATCTGAACATCGTGAAATCCGCGCGCTTCCAACCCAGAGCGAATGGCCCCGATGCGCCCATCCATCATGTCCGAAGGCGCAACCACATCACACCCGGCTTCGGCCTGGGCTAAGGCTTGCTGCACCAAAACCGAGACGGAGGCATCATTCAAAATGCGCCCATGTTCCATCAGGCCATCATGGCCATGGCTGGTGTAAGGGTCCAATGCCACATCGCACATCACACCAATCTCAGGCACGGCCTTCTTAATCGCCCGCACCGCGCGGCAAATGAGATTGTCTCTGTTGGTTGCTTCGCGGCCATCTTCAGTGCGCAAATCTTGGTGGGTGTTTGGAAACAGCGCAATCAGCGGAATGCCCAGTTTGGCGGCTTCTTCCGCCTTAAGAACAGCCAGATCAATTGACGTGCGCTCCACACCCGGCATTGATGAGACGGTCTCAACCTTGTTCTGACCTTCAATGACAAATATCGGCCAAATGAGATCAGACACCTGCAAAGTGTTTTCAGAAACCAGTGCGCGCGCCCATGGGCTTTTGCGGTTGCGGCGCAAACGTGTTGCCGGGAATTGAGAAGGGATAATGGTGCTCATCAGCAGGTGATACTATGCCCAAAACCGAATGGCAAACCCAAGCAACACATGATTAACCATGGCGTTAATGGAATTGTTTAAATTTTATCAATTGTGAACCATCGCTGGTGCAAATGAAAACCTCATTCTTTCTGAGGGACGGGACATGAGCCGTAGAGGTCTATTGATCAATATAACATTTTTGCTGGCAGCAACCGCGATGCTTTCAACTCAGCAGCAAGCTTTTGCTGATGATGCGCAAGCCCAACAAGCCATTAAACTTCTGGCCCGTTCGGAATCGCTTGATTTAAAATGTAATTTTCTCAAATCAGCAGATCGCGATGAATTGACTGCCCTTATGGCACGCGCAGAGCTGGCCATGGCCAAACGCACCAGCGTTGATATCACCAAAAGTGCAATGGCAATCGGCCATGCCTCGGGCAAAAATGCAACCTGCACTGATGCCGAACACGCCGATTTGAACGTGATTCTATCATCGGCCAAGCAAGCGGCAGCGCAAGTGTCGGTGCCTCCTGTCCAAGAACAAGTAGCAGCCATTGTGCCTCCGAAACCAGCCGCACAGCCATTAAAACCACCGCGCATTAAAGTTATTCTGAATGCCGAAGCCGCTTCCGAACCCAAAATCAAATCACCAACAAAAGCCGGCCTCGCGCAATATGCCAGCTTAACTGAACGCTATTATTTGGCGCGCCGCTGTGGTTCGATGTCAGCGCGTGAAATTTCCGGCTTCTATCAAACCGTGATCAACACTCATCAAGCTGTTCTTTCCACATTCGGTCGCAATGCTGTGGCCACGGTGATGCAACAGTCAGAAACTAAGGCCAATGCACAAAGCTGCGGCTAAGCAAAATTATAGTAGGGCGAACCGTCGGAAATTCATTTCCGGCGGTTTTTATTTGGTTTCTGTTAACCGCCTTTGTTCAGCTACGATAAAGTTAGGAAAAAAAGACTCTATCAACTCTAATCGAAACAGATGCAAATTGTCGCAAATATAAGAATAAATTTACCGAGTCTCTTCAGCCCACCTTAAATCCCTGCCGCTATTCTCAAAAACATCAAGAAGACCAAGCCCATCAAGAGGCTGGCTTTAAGAAACAGGAAAAACAGAGGTGGCTATAATGAACACGCAAGTGATTTTGGGGGATACACGGACTGCGCCCGTTGATACAAAGCGCATGGATATCAAAAATCGTTATATGGAATCTTTGACATTGATTGAGCGCCTGCACCGCAGACTTCTCGATGTCATCAAGGATGATTTTGAACGCAGCGGCGATAAAGAAGTGAACCCGGTGCAAGCATTGTTGCTGTTCAACATTTCTGATGCGGAACTCACAGCAGGCGAGCTCAAAACCCGTGGCCATTATCAAGGTTCAAACGTTTCTTACAATTTGAAGAAACTGGTAGAGCAGGGCTATGTGAACCATGAACGCTCAAACGCTGATAAACGCAGCGTGCGCGTGAAGCTCACTGATAAGGGCGCTGCCATCCGCAGCCGCGTCGACGCTCTTTATAATCGCCAATTGCAAGCCATAGAAGAAGTGGTTGGCCTTTCAACCGATGAATTTGACCGCATCAACAAAGCTTTGGGCCGCCTTGAGCGCTTCTGGACCGATCAGATTCTTTATCGCCTGTAATTTTATGACCCTGCAAAGAACAAACCCTGCAAGCTTCGGCTTGTGGGGTTTTTTAACATTTAGGGCAGGCTTTTTCCTTGCCACCGGCAAAAACAATGCTAATTGAAGCGGAATATGGCCCTCACTTTTTAATGCGGAGAGGTGGCGGAGTGGTCTATCGCGACGGTCTTGAAAACCGTAGGGGGTGCAAGCCCTCCGGGGGTTCGAATCCCTCCCTCTCCGCCAATTATCATTTATTTCAAAGGCAAAAGCCGAGCAGGCGAGGGGTTGGAAATCTCGCCATAAAGATCATTGCGCCTGTCACGGAACACACCCCAATTGCGGCGCTGATGGGCCATCATCTCCATATCGAGACTGGCAGTGATCACACATTCTGAAACCCGGTCGGCTTCGGCGAGTTTGGCACCCGTGTGATCGGCAATGAAGGAAGAACCATAAAATACCATGGTGTCTTTGGTGCCAGATTCTAAGCCAACACGATTTGCAGCAATCAGCGGTGTCAGGTTTGCACCAGCATGGCCTTGCATCACGCGCTGCCAATGATCACGTGAATCCCATGTGGGATCTGATGGTTCCGAGCCGATGGCGGTTGGATAGATGAGAATCTCCGCACCCATTAAAACCATGGCGCGTGCAGCTTCAGGAAACCATTGATCCCAACAAATGCCAGCGCCAATTTTGCCCACGGCCGTTTCATGCACCATGAAGCCTGTGTTGCCATTGGCAAAATAGAACTTCTCACTATAACCGGGAGAATCTGGAATATGCGATTTGCGGTAAAGCCCTAAGGTGCGCCCATCAGCATCAACCATGGCCAGAGAATTATAACGCGTGCCATTATCCTCTTCAAAGAAGGACACGGGCAAAACCACCTGCAACTCTTTGGCCAATTTTGAAAGACGTGCAATGGTTGGGTGGCCCTTGAAAGGTTTAGCACGCTGGTTTTGATTGGCGTCAATGTCGATGCAGAAATAGGGGCCTTCAAAAAGCTCCTGCAAAACCACAAGTCGAGCCCCGCGCGATGCCGCTTCGCGCACCAGCTTTTCAATCTTATCGAGATTTTCATCCACTGAATCGGAACATTTAATTTGCACTGCTGCGACGATAAGATTGCTCATGATAACCTCAAGATTTTGAAACGGGTTGTTGTTGTGTTGAACAATGAATGCCGCCACCGGCCTCACCAATCGCATCAACATTGAGACTGACAATTCTGCGGTTTGGATAAAGTTCGGCAAGAATATCAGCAGCTTTTGCGTCTGCCTTGTCATCGCCAAATTCCGCACCAATCACTGCGCCATTGCAAACATAATAATTGACATAGCTAGAAACAAAATCGTCTTGCTGCGAACGAATATCCACGGGCGCTGGAATAACAACGATCTCAAGTTTTCTGCCTTGTGCATCGGTTGCTTTTTTAAGAACTTTATAAGTCTCAAACGCCGAAATAGACCATGGGTCATTCTGATCAATCTTATCCGGCAACTGAATTAAAACTTGGCCGGGCTTCACAAAGCGGGCGAGGGCATCAATATGATAGTCGGTAATGTCAGCGCCTTTGATGCCCGGCGCCCATATCATTTTTTCCGCGCCCACAGCATCAAGCAAAAGACGTTCAACCTGCTTTAAGTCGCCACTGTTTCGATTAGAGTTAATCCAACAACTTGCATGCGCAAGGGCCGTGCCTGTGCCATCAACCTCAATGCCGCCACCTTCACCAACAATACCATTATCAAAAACGTCGAGCCCTAATTTTTCTGCAACCCGTCTGGCAATGCGTCCATCATCTTTGTGTGTCTGCTTGTTGCCCCAGCCATTGAAATTGAATTCAGTTTGGGCAAGTTTGCCTTGGGCATTGAGGACAAAACTGGGGCCGGAATCGCGGGCCCATAAATCTTCGGTTTCAATGGGCCAAAGCGCGATGTTCGCGTTGAGTTGCGTTTGAGCATCTTCAATTTGCTCTGGCCTCGCCAGCATCACAACCGGTTCGAACTTGGCAATCGCGTTGGCAATTAACGCTATTTTTTCGCGCACTGCATCAAGATCATCCTGATTTCCATAAATCGATTTGCGCGCCGGCCATTGCATAAAGGTTCGCACATGCGGATCAGATTCGAGTGGAAACTTAAACCCCGCTGCCATCGCCGAACCTTTCGCCAATGTAGAAGCCAAAAGCGTTTTTGGCATCATCGCGGCCATGCCCATTAAGCTGAATTTTCGGCGGTTGAGTTTCATTCTATCACACTGGCTGGTTGTTCTTGCGTGATACAATGAATAGCTCCGCCACCAGCCGCAATAGCGTTGACCTGAACTTGAACAACTTTGCGGTTAGGATAAGCCGCTGCGATAATGGCAACGGCAGTTTTGTCGCTTTCAATGCCGTAGCCAGGAACCACAACACCGCCATTGGCGATGTAAAAATTAATATAAGACCGACAGAAAATGGAACTCGTCACTTCAGCTTCCACAGCTTCGGGCAAAAGGATCACCTCGAACTTGCGGCCCTTGGCATCAGTCTGCGATTGAAGGCATTTCAGGTTTTGTTTTAAGATGCGGGCGTGGGGGTCGGCACTGTTTGGGTTGGTTTCAAACAACACAACGCCGGGCCGCACAAAACTGCACATGCCATCAACATGGCCATCAGTTTCTTTGTCCATTGGGTCGCCGGGCAACCACACAACTTTCTCAAGGTGAAGCATGGCCATCAACTCGGATTCCACTAACGCTTTGTTCACACCCGGATTGCGGTTGGGATTGAGAATGCTGGTTTCTGTGATGATCAAAGTGCCCTCACCATCAAAAGTAAAAGAGCCGCCCTCACACACCAACCAGCTCTCATGAATTTGAGCTTTCTCCAACGCCAGCACGCGCGGTGCGATGAGATCGTCTTGATCCCACGGCGCATGTTTGCCACCCCAAGCGGTAAATTTCCAATTTATCCCCGCCTGTTGGCCACCCGCTCCAGCCAAAAATGTGGGCCCACTATCGCGCATCCAGAAATCATCAACAACCATGGGAATCACATGCGCTTTATTGCCCAGCGCATTGCGCGCTGCCTCAACGTGATCCGGGTGAGCTAACACATTCACCGGTTCAAACTGCGAAATGGCACTGACAATATTCACATATTCAGCCTGCATGGGGGCCAGACGGTGTTCATAGAGGTCAGCCCGGTGCGGCCAAATCATCCATGTTCGCTCATGTTTCTCAAATTCGGCGGGCTTGCGGAAAATATCATTCATATGAATTGAACTCATGTTTTTTAATGGTTTATATTGAAAGTAAACTGAATAAGAGATAAAACAACTGAGAAGCATTCCTCAAATAGATGAATGGAATTAATATGAGACAGTTTCGAAATATTCCACCGCTGCAATATCTGCTTGGTTTTGAAGCTGCCGCAAGACTGGGCAGTTTTGGTAAAGCTGCTGAAGAATTAGGGCTCACGCAATCGGCCGTCAGCCATCAAATGCGATTGTTAGAAAATCGAATTTCGCAACCTCTATTTCTCCGCCACGGCAGATCAGTACGACTCACTGATGCGGGGAGGGATTATCAACGCAGCGTGGTCAAATCGCTCGAACAGTTGGAGGCAGGTTATCACAAGCTAGAGCCATTTCGAAAACCTGGCAGCGTGGTGATTTATGCGTCGCGAGATTTTGCAGCCCGTTGGCTTCTGCCAAAATTGCATTTGTTAAGGCAAGCTGTCCCTGATTGTGATCCATGGATTGATGCATCAGGCGCTGTTGTTGATTTCGATGAAATGGAGGTCAGCATTGCCATCCAGCGCAGTGTGGAACCTAATATCAATTTAGAACAAATTTGCTTAGCAAAAGATATTCTAACCCCCGTGCTTGGCGCACACGCGATGACCACAAGTATCACCCAACACGATGACCTGCTGAAATACACACTGTTGCATGTTGAGCGAAACGAGGACTGGGAACATTGGTTTGCCAATTTTGGCATGGTTACAAAAAACATTTCTGCGGGGATCGATTTTAGCGATGCTGATCTGGCCCTTGGAGCGGCAGAACTTGGCCTTGGCATCTCTCTTGGCAGCGTCAGTCTTGTTAAAGAGGCCATAAACCAAGGCAGGCTGTTGTGTCCTTTTGCGCAGAGCATGGAAACTGATCACGCTTGGTTTGCTGTTTCAACAGCAAAGGAACTTGCCGACCCCATAACCGCGCGCGTTTGGCGCTGGTTAGCAGACAATAGCGATGTGTCTCGTCGTTGATGATGAGCGCTTTAGCCAAGAAATTTAATGTTGCGAAAAAGCCGCAACGCACTTTTTTCTTGTTAACACCCTATTAATGAATCAAGAAAATTGTTCCTTGCCCCATTCTGTGCAGGCCTAGCTGCTATGAAGCTGTGAACTTTGACGAAAACTGACTCGCCTGATATTACTGATTTTCAAATCCCCGAGGCCGGTGGTGCTGGAATTTGGTAATCGGCGCGTAATTGTGAGGCGGTAAATGATGTTTTTTAAGTTATTTCATGTAGTTAGCACAACGAGTAGAATTTCTGCATTAAGTGCAGGAACGTGTATTGCAGCCGCGTTGCTGTTGTCGAATGCCGCCTTTGCCGATGGAGAATCTAATCGCGAAATTCAAAGTCCAACAATTGGCGCAGTAGCGACTGGCCATGGTGGCGCTCTTGTCGTCGGAAAATCGACCGGTAAAGTAGCTAAAGTACTTGCTGGCGGCGGCCCCGCTGTCACAACCACAGAAGTTGTCAGCGGACAAAATCAAGTTCCGATGATTACTGCGTCCAGCGACGCCGCTCTGCGCGCCGCTGAATCAAAATATGCTGCCATTGCGGCCCAGGGCGGCTTTCCAAAAGTGCCCAACGGAAGTTACAAAAAGGGCAGCACCGGAGAAGGTGTTGTGGCGCTGAATAAGCGCCTGTTTGCGGAAGGCTATCTGCGGGTCGAGGCAACTCAGGGTCAATATGCTTCTGTTTTCACGACAGCCACACAAGACGCTGTTAGTCGCTATCAACGAAACCTTGGCCTTGCTGTCACAGGCAAGATAGATGGGTTAACTCTCTTTGAATTGAACACTTCAATTGAAGATCGACTTGCTGCCATCCGCACGAATATTCCGCGCCTCGATATTTATGACAAGGATCTAGGTCCTCGTTATTTAATCGTAAATGTGCCCGCCCAGCAGCTTGAAACTGTAACTGATGGTCATGTTTTTTCACGTCATAACGTTATTGTTGGCAGGCCGGAGCGGCCATCGCCCGTTGTAATGGCTCCGCTCGAAACTGTTAAATTCAATCCTTATTGGAATGCGCCCATTTCAATTGTGGAGAACGACATTCTGCCTAAAATGAACTCAGGCACGCAAGTTCTCAAAGACATGAACATGAAGGTTTTTCAGGGTGGTCCCAATGGTCAAGAGATTGACCCCAGCAAAATAAATTGGAAAACGGCACACTTGGAAGATTACTTGTTCCGCCAAGAGCCTGGCCCAACAGCTGCGATGAAAACCGCAAAGATTGAATTCAAAAGCACCTTTGGCATTTATCTTCATGACACTCCAGAACCAGAATTATTTAAAACCACCAATCGTTTTTATAGTTCCGGCTGCATTCGCGTAGAGAAAATGCCTCTGTTGGTGCAATGGGTGCTTAACGGGCAAGATGGGTTTAACGAGCCTAAGATTGCTTCAATGGCCCAAACTTTAGAGCGCTTAGACGTAACAATCGGCGATCAACCGCAATTGCGCGTGGCATACTTGACTGCTTGGCCTGCCAGCAATGGAACAGTTGCTTTCCGTCATGATGTTTATGACATGGATGGTGCAAACTTTACAGTTGGCCAGCCCATGCCCGTGGGCACAGTCAGCCCTGATGGCTTGCGCTATGTTCTAAAACCCTTGCCACGACAAGAATCGGTTGATGCAGCTGAAGCCGAAGGCTTCCACCTGTTTAGCTTTGGCCGAAAAAAATCTGCAAGCGTTGATAATTCAACCGCCACCAAAAACATCTTTGGCAAAAGCCTGTTGGGCGCACCTGCTGTATCTTCAGATCGACTGGCAGCTGCGAAAAAACCGACTGCCACGGATTCTAAAAAATCCGGCCTCTTTGATTGGGCGGCCTATCGAAAAGAACAAACCAATAAGCCAGTAGGCAAAGCGAAGAAAAGCAAGTCGATTGATGTGGCAAAAGCAGTGAACGGCAAACCCGTCATAAGCACCACTAAAAAGGCTCCAAAAGTTGATTTGGCCATGGCCGATCCTTGCGCCGCTGATGCAAATGGCAAAATTCCTCAAGATTGCATGCCTGCCAAACCCGCCAAAAAGAAATGAATTGCAAGCGCAGGGTGATTAATTGCCCTGCGCCAATCTGTGACTAGACCTTCATGCCCAATCCTTTATAGAGCGGTTTTGATCATCTTGAAGGACTCAGCACCATGGCGAAAAAATCCGTAAAGACACCCGCAAAGAAGCCAGCCAAAAAAGCGGCGAAGAAATCAGTTAAAAAAGCGGCCTTGTTCCCCGGATTCTTTAAAGACCGTCTCGCCAAGACTGATCCCAAAGTGGCTAAAACCATCGCCGCTGAACTGAAGCGCCAACAAGAAAAAATCGAACTCATCGCGTCTGAAAATATCGTGTCTCGCGCCGTTATGGATGCGCAAGGTTCGGTGATGACAAACAAATATGCTGAAGGCTATCCGGGCCGCCGTTATTATGGCGGCTGTGAACATGTCGATGTTACAGAGAATTTGGCCATTGAGCGCGCCAAGCAACTGTTCGGGGCCACCTTCGCCAACGTGCAGCCTCACTCAGGCGCACAAGCCAACCAAGCCGTATTCTTCGCATTGCTCAGCCCCGGCGATACATTCATGGGTCTTGATCTGGCCTGTGGTGGCCATCTCACGCATGGCTCTCCCGTCAACCAATCGGGCAAATGGTTTAAAGTTGTTTCTTATAAAGTGCGCGAAGACAATCAGCAGATTGACTATGACGCGGTAGCTGCCCAAGCTTTGGCCGAAAAACCAAAACTGATCATTGCTGGCGGTTCGGCTTATCCACGCGTAATTGATTTTAAGCGGTTCCGCGAAATTGCTGATTCGATTGGTGCTTATTTGATGGTTGATATGGCGCACATTGCAGGCTTGGTGGCGGGCGGCGTTCATCCAAATCCACTCGAACATGCCCATATTGTAACAACAACAACGCACAAGACATTGCGTGGACCGCGCGGCGGCCTAATTCTCAGCCGCGATGAGGCGATTGGGAAAAAGATCAATTCATCTGTATTCCCTGGCTTGCAAGGTGGGCCGCTAGAGCATGTCATTGCTGCCAAAGCTGTGGCATTTGGAGAAGCGCTAAAACCCAACTTCAAAAAATATGCCAAGCAAGTTGTGGCCAACGCAAAAGCACTGGCCGCCACCATGGTTGAAGGCGGCTGCGATATTGTTTCCGGCGGCACCGACACGCATTTGATGCTCGTCGATTTGCGCAAGAAAAACGTTTCAGGCAAAGCGGTTGAGTCGGCTCTCGGTCGCGCCAATATCACGTGTAACAAGAACAGCATTCCCTTTGATCCGGCACCCTTCATGACCACATCTGGAATTCGCTTGGGCGCACCTGCAGGCACCACCCGCGGCTTCATGGAAAATGATTTCCGCGAAGTGGGTCGGTTGATTATTGAAGTGATCGATGGCCTTGCCAAGAACGGTGAGGATGGCAATGCTAAAGTTGAAGCAGCCGTGAAGCGCAAAGTGCTTGCGCTCACCAAGAGGTTCCCGATTTATAGCTAAGAAGGCAAGATATGCGCTGCCCCTTTTGCAATAACGCAGACACGCAAGTGAAAGACTCGCGAGCAACCGAGGATGGCAGCGCCATTCGCCGACGCAGGGCTTGCCCCGATTGTGCCGGCCGCTTTACCACGTTTGAACGTGTGCAATTGCGTGAGCTCAGCGTATTGAAACGCTCAGGCCGTCGCACAGTTTTTGATCGTGATAAACTGGCGCGTTCAGTGCAAGTGGCGCTGCGCAAACGCCCCGTCGATGCCGAACGCATCGAACGCATGGTCAGCGGCATCGTGCGGCAACTCGAAAGCTTAGGCGAAACAGAAATTAAATCGGAGGCCATTGGCCAATTAGTGATGGAAGGCCTGAAGAACTTGGATGACGTCGCCTACGTCCGCTTTGCCTCAGTCTACCGCAATTTCCGCGAGGCGAAGGATTTTGAGGAGCTACTTGGGGAATTGAACAGTGATGACGAAGAGAAGGGTTAAACCCTTCTCCCCTCGAATTGAATTAGGCCAAAACAGCAAGTTTCTTGCCGTTCTCACTCCACATTAAATAGGCAGAGCCTGCCAAAATAAGTGCTATGCCTACCCACAGATTGCCTTCTGGCAAATAATGGAACGCCAGAAATCCAGCAATAATATTGAACGGCAAACGCAGATCATCAAACGGCTGTAATGATGAGGCATCAGCCTTTGAATAGGCTTTGGTCAAACAATATTGTGCAACAAACTGAATGACACCCCCAGCCAGCAGCAGCCACAAGATTTTCCCCGATGGCCATTCAAAGCCAGCACCAATCGAAAGTGCGGCATTGATGGGTGAGAGAAGAAGCAACAACCACATTGTGATGGTCTCTGGTTTTTCAGAGCCAGTAAGCTGTTTGGTGATGAGTGAAGCAGCACCCCAAAGCACAGCCGCTGCAACCGGGGCCAAAGACCACGCGTTGAAGCCCGTTGACCAGGGTTGCAACACAATCATGGCCCCAGCAAAACCAAGACCCGAAGCAATCCAACGGTTCGCGCCAACATTTTCGCCAAGAAAAAACTTGGCACCCAGCAAAATGAAAAATGGCGATGTCATCACCAAAGCGATCACTTGCCAAATTTGCACACCATGCGCCAAGCCCATAACAAAAGCCTGCACACCCAGTGCCGAGAGAATAACCCGAATAACATGCTGAACAGGATATTGCGTTTTTAGCGAAGCAAGCCCGCTGCGCCAAATGAAGGGCAGGGATACAATGAGAGCAATAAAATATTGCCAGAAAGCATCTGATTGCGGTTTGAAACCTAATCCACCATAAGAGGCAGGTCCGGTAACAGTTTGAGTGATAACGTTAATTATAGCAAAGGCAATGCCCGCCATAAGCATAAAAGTGGCACCTGCCACCAAGTTGTTCTGAGTATTCTGATTCATGTGTCGTCTCCTTTTTCAAACATGAATCAGGACGACGTGAAACCGCATCCGCAAAAGCGGAGCAGAAACAAATCTCTTTTATCCGGACTATACCGTCGGCCCAGGAGTTACACCTGATCTGCTGACACCTTAAAGATTAACCAAGAAGGCCGCTCGCGGGCTATACCGCCGGTGGGGAATTACACCCCGCCCTGAGAATTACCGGAACATTCCGGCCAAGCACACATACGGGCAGGGTAGTTTCGGGGCAAGGTCTATCTGCTATGCAAAGCTGACATTGTAATTTGAATCACATAAAGCTAACCCACCTGCATGACCACGCCGCGCAAACCCCCAATCGCCCGATCCGCCGCCCGTTTGGGTGCTGTGCAAGCCCTTTATCAAATGGATATCGCCACAGCCGATCTGGGCGAAACCCTTGCGCAGTTTTCATCGCGTGTTGTGGGCGAAGATTTCGACGATGGCCAATGCGGCGAAGCCGATTTCAAACATTTGCGTGAAGTTGTTGAAGGCGCCGTGCGCGAGCAAGCCCTGATCGACCCCACAGTCGATAGGTTGCTTGATAAGGATTGGCCCTTACACCGCCTCAACGCCACATTGCGTGCGGTTTTGCGGGCAGGGGCTTTTGAAATTATGTTCAAAGAAAACGTGCCAAGCAAAGTTGTTATCAACGAATATGTAAATGTTGCGGGCGCATTCTTTGATGGTGAAGAACAAAACTTCGCAAACGCTGTGCTGAATAGCTTGGCCCGCCAACGCCGCCCTGAAGAATTCGCAGCGTGAACACCCAAGCACCGCGCACCACCATCCTGCTGCTGGCCATCGCGCAATCACTTTACTCGTGTTGTGTCATCACAGTTTTTGCCACGGGCCCGTTGGTGGGCCTCATGCTTGCGCCCAATCAAGGCTATGCCACATGGCCTGTAACCAGCTTTGTTGTAGGCTCCATGTTGGCAGTGTGGCCAGCTTCCGCTTTTATGAAAATATTAGGCCGCAAGCCTGTTTTTGTTGCAGGCGCATTATGCAGCATCAGCGGCGCAGGTGTTTCAATTTATGCAATCTATCACAGCAACTTCACGCTGTTTTGCATCGGTGCGGCGCTGCAAGGCGTGCTGCAAGCCACCAGCAGTTTTTATAGTTTCGCCGCAGCCGAGGCAGCAGGACCAGAGGATAAATCAATTGCAATTTCATGGGTGCTCACAGGCGGCGTGGTGGCTGCCATTGCAGGAACATTGATTTCCAGCCACACCCGCGATTTGCTAGCCCCTTTCACCTTCGCAGGCACATATGTGGCCGTTGTCGTTTTCGCCGCTTTAAGCTTGGTTGTTTTTGCATTTCTCAAAGTGCCAAAACCCACTGCCGCTGAAATTCAAGGCCCGCAGCGCAGCTGGGCAGAATTGCTGCAGCAACCCAAACTTGTCATCGCCATGGCAACGGCAATATTCTCATATGCTTTGATGAACCTGATGATGACAGCGGGCCCCGTGGCCATGAAAATTTGTGGTTTCAATGCAGATGATTCAACCTGGGTCATTCAGTGGCATGTGCTCGCCATGTTCGTTCCCAGCTTTTTCACAGGGGTTTTGATCAAGCGTTATGGTGTGAACCTCATCACTGGCATCGGCATGGTCATCTTAATTGGCGCAGGCATCACAGCCTTAAGCGGCATCACGTTCCCACATTTTTCAATAGCATTGATGTTGCTGGGCCTCGGTTGGAACTTTGGCTTCATAGGCGGCACCACCATGCTCACATCCTGCTATCGCCCGTCAGAGCGCGCCAAAGTTCAAGCGGTGAATAATTTTGGAGTGTCACTCATGGTGGCAATCGCCTCAGCCTCAAGCGGCCAAATGCTCAGCCATTTCGGGTGGAGTTCAATCGCATTCACGGTGATGCCAATTGCCGCTATTATTCTCGGAATAACAATTTGGCTCAGATCCCATGAAGCAACTCCCACCGCTCACACTCTCTGAAACCGAAATGCGCCAAATCATGGCCGATGTCGGCACCATGATTGTTGATCATTTTGTGAACCTGCCAAACCAACCTGTCACCAAGCCATCGACACTGACAAACTTGCGTAGCGGCTTGCAGGAGACTTTGCCACTGAACCCAACGCCCGTTTCCGATGTTCTAAAACAAGTGCAGCAATTCGTGCTGGCGGAAATGACGCATAATGATCATCCCAGAAACTTCGCGTTCGTGCCGGGCCCCAGCAATTTTGTGGGTGCCATGGCGGATGCAATTTCCTCAGCACTCAACATTTTTTGCGGTGCATGGATAGGCCCATCAGGCACAGCACAAATTGAGTTGATGACGATTGAATGGTTGCGCCAGCTATTTGAATTTCCAGCAACTGGCGGTGGCCTGTTTGTGAGCGGCGGCTCCATGGCCAACCTCACCTGCTTGGCCGTGGCCCGCCACACCAATTTGGCCAATAATCCTGCCAATGCAACAGTTTATTTCTCCGATCAAACTCATTCATCGGTCGCCAAAGGCTTAAAGATTTTAGGCTTCCAACAATATCAATTGCGCAAGCTTCCATCGGATGAAAACTTCTGCTTGCCCATGGAAGCACTGGCGCAAAAAATCGCCGCCGACCGATTGCAAGGTTTAGTGCCGTTCTGCGTGGTGGCCAATGCCGGAACCACCAATGCGGGCGCCATTGACCCGCTCGAAAAAATCGCCGACTTTTGCGCCGCCGAAGGCCTGTGGATGCATGTTGATGGCGCTTATGGCGGCAGTGCTGCAATTTCCAAAACGGGCAAGGGCCTTCTCGCCGGAATGAACCGCGCTGATTCACTTTCCATTGATCCTCATAAATGGATGTTCCAACCTTATGAAATCGGCTGCGCGTTAATCCGCAATCAAGAGCACTTGAAAGACACGTTCAAAGTCTCCGCCGAATATTTAAAAATCATGGAGCAAAGCGCTGAACAACCAAACTTCAGTGATTATGGCGTGCAACTCACCAGAGGTTTCCGCGCCTTAAAACTATGGATGTCCCTCAAAGCCTTCGGTGTTGAAGCCTTCAGAGAAGCCATAGAAATCGGCATTGAAAATGCTCAGTACACGGAGCGTTTGTTGCGTGGGTCCCCAGATTGGGAAATCATCACCCCCGCCAGCCTGGGCATTCTCACATTCCGCTTTGTGGCCACGCACCTCAGTGAAGATCAACTCAACCAGCTCAATTCAGACATGGCCAGCGAAATGATAACTTCCGGCTACGCCATGCTCAGCCCCACTGTGATGCGCGGCAAAACCGTGCAACGCATGTGCACGATCAACCCGCGAACGACGAGAGCGGATATTGAAACGACAATTGCGAAGCTGCATGAGATTGGGGTGGGGATGAGCCTATATGGATAATGAAATCGTGAGGTTCAGTCCAGCACTGTCACTTGAGTTCCATCCATTAAGTTGTCTTCGTGGCTCTTACTCTGTTACAACAACTACGTTTATATCGCCGCTATAAATAAATCTGCGAAACCCAACATAGCCGCCATATGTGTTCTTTGCATTCACCTCGCCATGAACAATGTTGCGCCCCGCAATTTTTAAGTTTCTAAATTGTGCCGATTCTGGATCAAGAAATTTTTTGGTGACAGTAAGTTTCATTTTGGAAAGTAGCTCTGTTGGAATAGTTGTGTCGGCTTGAAAGTAGCTAGGCAAAACTGCGTATCCGCAAGCCCCAAAGAAAACTAATGTCAATAAAAGTAAAACACCATTTTTCATAATTCATCCTTCAATCTGAATGCTTGTGGGGTGACAGTGTATGAAACTCAAGCCGCCCGTTCCAACGGCACAATCTTCGCCAACTCACCTGCCAGTTCCCGCTTCGCAATCACCGTATCATAACTCGCCTGCAAGCGCAGCCACCAGCCGTCGGACAGACCAAAGAAACGGCAGAGGCGCAAATCAGTGTCTGCGCTAATGCCGCGCTTGCCCGAAACAATATCGCCAATGCGCTGCGCCGGAACGCCAATGCTTTTTGCCAAACGATATTTTGTTATGGCCAAAGGAACCAGAAATTCCTCTTTCAGCATTTCACCGGGAGAAACCGGAGCGATCATCTTTGTCATTTTACTCATCCTCAATGATAATCCACAATTTCAACATCAGCTGCGCCATCATCTGCCCAGCGAAAGCAAATACGAAACTGGTCATTAACGCGAATGCTCCAATGTCCTTTTCGATTGCCGCTTAACGCTTCCAAACGATTGCCAGGCGGCACGCGCATGTCATTTATGTTTTGCGCCAAATCAAGTTGCACCAATTTGCGCAAAGCCTGCCGTTCTACACTGGCCCAACGCCGCACATGTCCAAGCTCAAAAAGTGTTTGAGTATCGCGATTGGCAAACGACTTGATCATATCAGATAATAATGAGTATCGTTATTAACGTCAAGCGTTATACTTTTTGGGGGCGAGGGACAAATATTCATTAATTCTCCAAACAACGTCGTCTTCGTGGGCTTGCAAGACTTGTTAAGCGGGGGTGGAAATATTTGAACCCAAAGTTGGAGTGTAACAAGACCTAGCGGGTTCACCGTACGCTGTCAAGAACTATATTGCTACAATAGGATTAAATAAACAACAGTTAAATTCCAGTTTCCCATCAAAATTCTGAGTTGCGCCAATCATTTGCATCAAGCACTTTCCCTCAAATCACAATTGCAAATGTGTCTAAAATTTGTCATACCGTGCCTACAATTCCAGCACCGTCGCAGTGAAGCGTGATTCCATCGCGGCCATCGGTCAGGGTTCTGGAGCAACAACAACTTTTGACCAAAGGTTTCATCATGTCCAACACACTCTGGCTGATTGTGCTCGCAGGCGTTCTTTCGCTTGTTTATGCCATTATCACCAATTCAAGACTCATGGCGGCTGATCAGGGATCAGCACGCATGCAAGAAATTTCGGCTGCTGTGCGCGAAGGTGCGCAAGCCTATTTGAAACGTCAATATACCACCATCGCCATTGTTGGCGTGGTCATCTTCATTTTGGCCTTCTGGCTGCTGGGCGCTTATTCCGCTGCGGGCTTTGCCATTGGCGCAATCTTGTCTGGCCTCGCTGGCTTCATCGGCATGAACGTGTCGGTGCGGGCTAACGTGCGTGTGGCGCAAGCTGCAACGAAATCTCTCGCTGGCGGATTAGACCTCGCATTCAAAGCCGGAGCCATCACAGGCTTGCTGGTTGCGGGCCTTGGCCTTCTCGGCGTTACCTTGTATTTCGGTTTCCTCACCAACACCATGCACCTTGAAGCAACATCACGCACCGTGATTGATGCGCTCGTAGCATTGTCATTCGGTGCATCGCTCATTTCCATTTTCGCCCGTCTCGGCGGCGGCATCTTTACAAAGGGTGCAGACGTGGGCGGCGATATGGTGGGCAAGGTTGAAGCAGGCATCCCAGAAGATGATCCACGCAACCCAGCAACCATCGCTGATAACGTGGGTGACAATGTGGGCGATTGCGCCGGCATGGCCGCTGATTTGTTTGAAACTTATGTAGTGACCACAGTGGCCACCATGGTGCTGGCAGCGATTGTTCTGCCCGATGCCATGAAGCTGGCTGGCATGGTTCTGCCACTGGCCATCGGCGGCGCTTGTGTGATCACCTCGATCATCGGCACCTTCTTTGTAAAGTTGGGTGCTTCCAACAACATCATGGGTGCTTTGTATAAAGGCATCATAGCAACGGGCGTGTTTTCACTCGCGGCTTTATATCCGGTCATTCAATATATGTTTGGCGACATGCATGCAGACTTGGGCGGCTTCACGCCAACCAGCCTGTTTGAATGCGGCGTTGCAGGTTTGGTGATCACGGGTCTCATCATCTGGATCACGGAATACTATACAGCCACAGGCAAGCGTCCGGTGAACTCGATTGCTGAAGCCTCCATCACAGGACACGGCACCAACGTTATCCAAGGCCTTGCTGTTTCGATGGAAGCAACAGCCATTCCAGCCTTGATCATCATTGCTGGCATCTTGGTCACCTTCAACCTCGCAGGCCTGTTCGGCATCGCTGTTGCAGTAACAACAATGTTGGCTCTCGCTGGCATGGTTGTGGCGCTTGATGCTTTCGGCCCCGTGACAGATAACGCAGGCGGCATTGCTGAAATGGCGGGCCTTCCCAAAGAAGTGCGCCACAACACTGATGCGCTGGATGCTGTGGGCAACACCACTAAAGCTGTAACCAAAGGCTATGCCATTGGGTCTGCTGGCCTGGGTGCGCTGGTATTGTTCGCGGCTTACACACAAGATTTGAAGTTCTTCGCGGCCAATGCTGCGCCGGGCTCCTTCTTCGAAAACGTGAACGTGTCGTTCGACTTGTCTTCACCTTACGTGGTGGTGGGCCTGTTGTTCGGCGGCCTGTTGCCATATCTGTTTGGCGGCATGTCCATGACAGCCGTTGGCCGCGCAGCGCAAGCTGTGGTGGTTGAAGTGCGCCGCCAGTTCCGTGAACACCCCGGCATTATGAAGGGCACCGAAAAGCCTGATTATGCAAGAGCTGTGGATCTGCTCACCAAAGCAGCCATCAAAGAAATGATCATTCCTTCGATGCTGCCTGTGTTCTCACCCATCGTGGTGTTCTTCGTGATCAACGCGATTGCTGGCAAGGCGCAAGCCTTCTCCGCCGTGGGTGCCATGCTCATGGGCGTGATCGTGACGGGCCTGTTCGTGGCCATCTCGATGACCGCTGGTGGCGG
>JANYHE010000136.1 GCA_025359215.1 Hyphomicrobiales bacterium | reverse complement strand
TGGGCCAGTGCTGCGGCCTTGCGGGCTTATTTGCGGTAAGAGATGATCATGCAAAAATTTGCCAACCCTACTCAGTTTTTAAAGCTTGCCAATGCGGCGCTGCCTTTTCTTTGGGCCCTCACAGCGTTTCTGTTTGCGCTGGGTCTCTGTGGTGCGCTGATCACCAGCCCCGCCGATTATCAGCAAGGTGAAACGGTGCGCATTATGTATGTGCATGTGCCTTCAGCCTCATTGGCTTTGATGATTTATGTAGCCATGGCTATTTTCAGTGCTGTGGCGATTATTTTTCGCCACCCGCTGGCTGATGCGGCTGCAAAAACCGCAGCCCCCATAGGGGCAGTTTATTGTTTCCTTGCGCTGGCTACAGGCTCACTCTGGGGCAAGCCCATGTGGGGCACGTGGTGGGTGTGGGATGCGCGTCTGACATCGATGTTCGTGCTGATGCTTTTATATTTGGGGTATATGGCGATTTGGCAAAGTATCGATGAGCCCACACGTGCCGCTGCCATCGCGCGCATCGTGGCCATTGTCGGGGTGATCAATGTGCCGATTGTAAAATTCTCGGTGAACTGGTGGAACACCTTGCATCAGCCCGCCAGCATTTTAAAAATGGGGGGGCCTTCCATTGATCGCTCTATGCTGTGGCCCTTGCTCACTATGATGGCGGCTTTTGGGTTTTTGTTTTTGGCTTTGCAGCTCACTGCGATGCGCGGTGAAATTGCAGCGCGCAAATTGCGACAGGCCCGCCTTGTTGAAATTGGACAACGCTGATGGATTTTTCTGCAGATCATGCGGGCTTCGTGTTTGTGTCTTACGGCCTCGTTGCTGTTGCCTTGCTTCTGTTGATTGGCTTTATCTTCTGGCGGGACCGTGCGCTTGCAAAACAACTTCAACGCCTGAATGAAAAATCATGACTGCCCGACTGACTAAAATTATTCCAGTTGTTTTGTTTTTGATCATCGCGGTGGTTTTGTGGGTGGGTCTTGGTGGAGATCCGAAACGCATTCCCTCTGTGCTGGTGGGAAAGCCTGCGCCTGAATTTAATCTGGCGGGGATTAAAGATCTGAATGTGCCGGGTCTCACCACGGCTGATCTGAAAGGTGATGTAACGCTGGTGAATATCTGGGCCTCGTGGTGTGTTCCTTGCCGTGAAGAGCAGCCACTTTTACTGGCTTTGGCCAAACGCACGGATATGCGCCTTGTGGGCATTAACAATAAAGATGATGCCGCCAATGCCCGAGAATTTCTGAGCACGATGGGAAATCCATTTGCAGCGATTGGTGCTGACCCTGCGGGCCGCACCACAATTGATTTTGGAACTTACGGTGTGCCCGAAAGTTTTCTGATTGATGCTCAAGGCATTATTCGGTTTAAAGTTATTGGGGGCCTTACTGCTGAGATGGTGAATAATGAATTGCCCAAACAAATTGAACTGGCCAAAACCGCACTAAAGTAATTCGCGCGCCAATTCTTCAAGGGCCGCATCATGTACATCCATGGCGCGTAAATGTTGGACAGTGTTCAAAACATATTCAACACAAGACCCTGAAGTGCCATGGCCTTGGCTCACTATGGCAAGGGTGTCGGCGATGGATTTAACTTCTGCAAATTGTTCGTGATGGTGATCAACCACATAGGTTACGGCATCAATCATTTGGCCTGCCGCCTCAACTTTTAAAACCACCTCATGATAAATTTCGGTGATCAATTCACGCTCGCGCACATAGTGCAGTGTGGCTTGCCAGTTTTTATCTGAAATTTGGTAGGCTAGTCCTTCGCACACTCCGCCATGATCTAACCCAAACACCAGGCCTGGTTGTTCGGGTGTTCCGCGATAGTGATTGGAATAAACGCTGAGGCGACGGTGGAAACCTGTTAGTTTGGCATGGATTTTTTGTTCATATGCAAAGCCGGGCCGCCACATCAATGAGCCATAGGCAAAAATCCAGCGGCAATGATCGGCCTGAGGATTGATCACCACGGCCTTAGTCCTTCTTGGGCCCGCGACCAAAATCGGGCGCAGCGGTGTCTTGGCCTGCCGCAATAATGCCGCGCCTCACTTCGCGGGCGCGCGTAAAGAGATTGAACAGAGTCTCGCCATCACCCCAGCGCACGGCCCTTTGAAGAACTGAAAGCTCTTCTGAAAAACGCCCGAGCATTTCTAAAACAGCATCCTTGTTGTTCAAGAAAATATCACGCCACATGGTGGGGTCAGAGGCTGCAATGCGGGTGAAGTCGCGAAAGCCCGACGCTGAATATTTTATCACTTCAGAATTGGTGACGGATTCTAAATCAGCCGCCGTGGCTACAGTGTTGTAAGCAATCAAATGCGGCAGGTGGCTGGTGATGGCCAGCACCATGTCATGATGCTCGGCGGTCATCACATCAACATTGGAACCGCAGGCTTTCCAAAAGGCCTCAAGCTTGGCCACCATTGCAGGCTCCGTGCCTGGAACAGGTGTTAAAATGCACCAGCGATCCTGAAACAATTCGGCAAAGCCGGAGCGCGGGCCGGATTGTTCGGTGCCTGCAATCGGGTGGCCCGGAATGAAGTGTATGCCAGCGGGAACATGCGGCCCACAATCACGCACGATGGCCCCTTTCACCGAAGCCACATCGGTGAGAATGGCACCAGGCTTCAGTGACAAGCTGATCTGGGCGGTAAGTTCACCGCAAGCGCCAACGGGCGCACACAGGATAACTAGATCAGCATCCTTAACAGCATCGGCGGCATGTTCATGAACACTATCCACCAAACCAATTTCAAGGGCAATGCTGCGAGAGCTTTCGGTTTTTGCATTGCCGGAAATCACCTTCGCCAAGCCATTTTGGCGCATCACCCGGCAGAGTGATGAGCTGATGAGACCAAGACCCAGCACGGCCACTTTATCGAACATAAAACTCATTTCATAAATTCCGTTAGTGCTGCAACAACAGCGCGGTTGGCCTCTTCGGTTCCCACAGAAAGGCGCAAAGCTTGTGGCAAGCCATAAGCGGTGACACGGCGCAGAATGATATTTTGCGCGGTGAGGTAGGTATCCACAGCTTCAGCTTTTTCTGCAGTTTCAAAATGCATCAGCAGAAAATTGGCAACACTGGGGGTGACTTTGACACCGAGTTTTGAGATCTCTGCTGAAAGCCACGGCAACCACTTTGAATTATGGGCCACCGCTGCATCAATAAATTCCACATCTTGCATAGCAGCAGCGCCCGCGGCCAGTGCTGCTGCGCTCACATTAAAAGGCCCGCGAATGCGGTTCAGCACATCCGCAATCGCAGGGGGGCAATAGGCCCAACCAATGCGCACACCAGCGAGGCCATAAATTTTTGAAAATGTGCGCGTCATCACCACATTGGTGGAAGATTCCACAAGCGTGATGCCCGCTTCATAATCATTGGCGATGACATATTCCGCATAGGCGCCATCAAGTACCAGTAACACCTGCGAGGGTAGGCCTTGATGCAAGCGTTTGACCTCAGCAAAAGTGAGATAAGTGCCTGTTGGATTGTTGGGGTTGGCAAGAAACACCATTTTGGTGTTGGGGGTGACGCGCGAAAGAATTTCGCCCACATCCGCTTTGAAATCATGTTCAGGGGCAACAATGCCCAGAGCATCATTGGTGGCAATGGCGATGGGATAAACCAAAAAACCATGCTGTGTGTAAATAGCTTCATCGCCGTTTTGCAAATACGCATGAGCCAGCAATTGCAACAGCTCATCAGAGCCTGTGCCACCGCAGACGATATTTTCAACCTTCAAACCATAACGCGCGGCAATGGCCTCGCGCAGAATTTTGGCTTGGCCATCAGGATAAGTGGCCAAGGCTTGGCCCGCCGTTGCGGCATAAGCTGCAAGAGCTTTAGGGCTTGGGCCCAAAGGTGATTCATTAGAAGAAAGCTTGAACACCTTGCCGGTTTTGGGACCGGATTTTCCGGGCACATAGGCATGAATGCCAGCAATGCCAGCTTTGGGCACGGGACCCGAAAATGCACTCATGCTTCAACCTCTAAGGCGCTGGCATAGCGGCCCGCCACTTTCAGGTTCAGCGATGTGTTGGAGCGCGTGAGGCCCACCAAAGGCCCTTCATGTTCCAACAAATAGCCGGGCAAACACGACAAGCGGTGATTGCCAATTTTCACCTGCCATAACGGCTGCGGGCTAAAATCACGGGGCAATTTTCCTTCAGTAATCACCAAAGTTTCATCTTGGCCCGAGACTTCGATCGGGGCCTGACCAATCACCAGCAGTTTTGGCATGTCGCCTTCTTTCAGGGCGGGCAGGCTGGCAATCACTTGGGCTTTGCCAGCAGACCCTGCCATAAAGGCTTCGGTCCAGGGCTGTTCAGTTTCCACCACGCATAAATCGCCGGGCACAGAATCAATCTGCAACAGGGCTTGAGCTTCGTCACGATATTCTTCCACGGGCATGGCGCCAAAATAATCGCGCAGCCGCAAGCGATGCGCCATATTATTATTGAGGTGCCTGCTGATGTGCAAGGTGATGGGGGCTTGGCTGCGGCTGGATTCGTTTAAGATGTTGCGCCAAAGACGCACCAATAGTTCAGGGCTTAAAGCTGTGCCTTTGGCTCTTGCCAAGAGACGCCGCAAAATCGCAGCTTCACGGGCTGGGCGCAGGGGCGAGGCCCATGCTGATGCTGTTTGCTGCTTTAGCCCACGCACATGGGCTGTCACTGCAAAGCGCTTGGCTATGAGATCAACAATTTGGTCGTCGATCCCGTCAATTTCTTGGCGCACAGAATCGAGCGAAAGGGCAGGTTTTTCAGTTGAACTCATCGTATCATCCTAAGGCCAAGCAGAAGCCATCTTGATGTGCTTCATAAGGAAAACTTAAAGCAATTGCAAAGCAGGCTTAAAGGCTCTCGTCTTTATGGTGCACAGGCAGCAACGCAGGCCTGAAACGGGGCAGGCTGCGACGCACGCGGCGGCCCGCGGAATAAGCATAAACCTGCTTGGTGGCCTCCACCACGATCACGCCAGAGAGATGGCCCAATAGGGTTTTACCATATTTTTCGATGTTGCTGGCCATGGCCATGCCCGCCACTTTAGCGCGCGGGGGCACCATTAAAGCAGGCTCCATGCGGGTGAACGAGAATTGCGCTTCTTTAAGCAGTGCCCACAGCTGCGTGCGCGAAAACGGTTGGCCAAAACCAAAGGGCGAAGCGTCGGAGGCCGCCCACAGGCCGCGGCGGTTGGGCACCACCAAAATCAAGCGCCCTTGCGGGGTGAGAACCCGCCAAATTTCCTGCAGTGACTCAATGGGACTTTCACTGAATTCCAAACCGTGAATCACCAACGCCACTTCGATTGAATTATCAGGCAGGGGTAAATCGAGCTCATCAACCAAAGCTGATTTTTGTAAACCTTCCGAAGGCCAAGTGATAACACCCTGCCGGGCCAACATAAATGCCATGTGACGCTGGTTTTCGTTCAAATAAGGTATTGCATAACCAAGGCCCAGCAAGCTTGCCTCTGGGGCCAGCTGCAAGGTTGGCAAAAGCTTTGCGGCAAGCAAGCGATGGGTAGCTTTCCCTAGTGGACTGGCATAGAATTGACGAAGCTCAACAACATTCATGAACAGACCTTAGCGCAGATTGCGGGTTTGGTCATCATGGCCAGAATTTAAGGTGAAGAATAAATGTCCCACATTGATATGCGCCAGTTTATGTGTCTGTCTGATAATTACGGCTTGATTATTCATGATAGTGTGACGGGGGCGACTGCTTCCATCGATGCCCCTGATGCTGATGCGGTTGAAGCGCAACTCAAAAAATTCGGTCGCCAACTCACGCATATTTTTACCACCCATCATCATGCCGATCATGTGGATGGCAATTTGCGTTTGAAAGAACTTTTCGGCTGCAAGATTATTGGCCCCAAGGCTGAAGCTGACAAAATTCCGGGGATTGATATTCAAGTTTCGGGTGGCGATAAATTCATCTGGTCGCACCGTGAAGTGATGGTTTACGATTGCCCCGGCCACACATCCGGCCACATTGCATTTGGCATTGCCAATGAATTTTCATTGTTTGCGGGCGACACGGTTTTTGCCATGGGCTGTGGGCGGGTGATTGAAGGTACGTTGGAGCAGATGTATCACTCGGTCAATCAATTCAAGACACTCTCACCCAGCACTTATGTTTATTGTGGCCATGAATATACTGAAGCCAATTGCTCGTTTGCGTTGACACTTGAACCCGGCAACAGGCATTTGCAAAACCGGGCGGTTCAGGTTGCAGCCAAGCGCGCGCGCGGTGAAATGACCTGCCCCACAACAATTGCCGAAGAGTTGCAAACCAATCCTTATATGCGCTGTAACAGCCCCGAAATTCGCAGCGTTTTGGGCATGGAAACGGCCACGGATGTGGAAGTGTTTGCTGAGATTCGCACCCGCAAGAATAATTTCAAGGGCTAGTTTTAAAGATCATATCTTTGGCGGCAATCACCGCACCCAATGTGATCAGCAGGCAGGCGACGGCGAGATTCCAATCTGCGATGGCGTAACCTGCTGCGACTAGTATTATTGTCGACAAGAGTGGCGCTGCATAGGATGAAGCACCAATTACCATTATATCTCCTTTTTTTAGGCCTATGTCCCAAGCATAAAATGCAAGACCTAAAGGCAAAAGCCCCAATGTGATAATGGCCAGCCATTGAAGAGATGTCTGCGGCCATACTGTTTGCTCAAGTGCGAGATGCAGCGCAAAGGCCACGAGAGCGGTGATTAAACAAAAGCCTGCGACCACATCAGTTGGCACATGGCCAAATCGTCTTGAGAACACCGAATAGCCCGACCAGATAAAGGCGCAGGCCAATGCCATCAGGTGGCCCGGTTTTAATCCTGTCGAAAAGCCAACCGTAAAACCTTTGGTGATGATGACCACGACTCCCACCAGGCCCAGCACTGCGCCTATCACATGATGGATGCGTAATTTTTCGCCCGGCAAAAGGGCTGCAAACAGCACAATCAGCAACGGCCAAAGATAGGCAATCAAGCTGGCTTCGACGGGAGGCGCATTCTGAATCGCGAAGAAATAGAGACAGTGATAAACACATAAGCCAAAGGTGCCCACCAACCACACAGGCCAAGGCTGTCGCAGCGATGTTATCACGTGGGGTCGCCCTATCCAACTGACAACACCTGACATGCCGCCGATCAAGAAACACAGTGCCGTGAGTTGAAAGGGCGGAATTTTACCTGCCGCCGTCGATAGCAGCGCCAGAAATGCCCACATTAAAATTGCCGAAAAACCGATGGCGGTGGCCGATGTTTTGGTCACGCGGCCACTTTGGGAGACGGTTTGATTTGCGAGCTGAGCACACTGAGAAATACCGCAGCTAAAATAATGGCTCCGCCGATGAAGGATGCGCGTTCTGGAACTTCGCCGATAAAGAGCCACGGCCAAAAGGGATTGATCACCGCATCTAACATCGCGATTAATGCCAGCGTAATGGCTGGCACAACGCGGGCGCCCATGCCGTAGAAGACCAAGGGAATGGCCAGCTGCAAGGGCCCCATCAGCGCTAACAGCAGCATCGAATGCAAATCAATGGCAACGGCACTGTGGTCGTATCCAGAAAAGAAACTCATGAATCCGGCCACAATAAAACTGAGAAAACCACCCACACAAATGGCGGGCATCATATCCACGTTGCGGTAGCGCCTGAGCAAAAGTGTTTGCAAAGCAAACATGATGGGAACGCTGAGGCAGAGGAGTAAGCCGCCGAGATGGCCGGTTTCAATGCCGTTTTGGGCAATCACCACCATGCCACCCAGTGCCAAAAACGCTGAAACCCAAGCCATGGCTCCTGGTTTTTCACCGGTGAGCCAAGGGCTGAGAAGACCTGCAAAGAGGGGTGAAGTGGCCCCTATGATGGACACTGTTGCCGTGCTGACGAGTGTTAGAGATGTGACATAGAAAGTGGTGCCCATGGCAAAACACACGGCCGAAAAAAACATGGCATAGGGCGGGACTGAACGAAACTTGTTTCCAAGCTCTGGACCATAAAGGATGATGAGATAGACCAGAAGGGCAATTGCCATCCACAAACCACGCCAGCAATTGATTTGCCAGCCATTGAGGCCCGGCATCCAACGGACAAAAAGGCCAGAGAGGCTCCAGCCCAGTGTTGCAATAAGAACGTAAATTACCCCGGTGCCGAAACCGTTTTGTCGATCTGCCATGTGATCCCCGAATCGAAGATCACCTTAACGAAACACTTCGCCTCCGCAAGTGACCTAACCACCACTTACAATCTAAGGTTTATTTTTGGTGCATTATCCGCGCAATTTTATATTGTCCCCATCATAAGGGCTTTCAGCAATCACTGTTGTCTTGAATATTTTATCCAGAATTTTGATTTCGAGTTCCGTACCTAGTGCGGAATATGCTGGTTTCACCATGGCCAGTGCCAAGGATTTATTTACCCGCCAGCCAAAACCGCCATTGGTGGCACGGCCTATCAATGTTCCATTTGCATAAATCGGCTCAGAGCCGCGCGCATCGGAATGATCATCGGTGATGCCGTGAACTTCCATGGTCACGAAATTCCAGTTGAGGCCTTTTTCTTTTGCTGCCACCAATGCATCGCGCCCAATGAAGGGGCCCTTGCTTGGATGCACGAAACGATCAAGCCCAGATTCATAAGCTGAATATTCGATCGAGAGTTCACGCGGGATCAAACGATAAGATTTTTCAATCGACAATGAAGACATCGCCTTGATGCCATAAGGCTTAATGCCAAATTCTTTGCCCGCTTCCATCAATTGGTCGAACAATGCGATTTGGCTTTCAACTGGAGAATGGAATTCATAACCCAATTCACCCACAAAGTTCACGCGCAGCACATGGGCCGATGCCGTGCCCACCGCAATCTCTTTGCCAGAAAGCCACGGGAAGGCTTCATTCGACAAATCAGCTGATGTGAGCTTCTGCAAAACCTTGCGCGAATTTGGACCTGCCAAAACCAGCACACCTAAACGCGTGGTGAGCGGGTTCAACCGCACCGAACCATCGGCTGGCAAAAGCTTGCGCAGACAATCATGGTCATGGCGTTCATATGCGCCAGCCGACACCAGATAGAAGCGACCTGGCGCCCATTCATAAACCGTGAATTCAGCACGCACACCACCTGATGGCGTGAGCAAGTGCGTGAGTGCAATGCGGCCTTGTTTCTTTGGAATTTTGTTGGCCAGAATGGCTTCAAGCCAGTTACGGGCGCCTGGACCAGACACTTCCATTTTTGCAAAGGCTGACATGTCTTGCAGGGCCACATTGTCCATCACATTGCGGCATTCTTCGCCCACAAAGCGGAATGAATTGGAACGGCGGAACGACCATTTTTCAACAATGCGGCCATCATCGGTTGCTGGCGCATGATTATGGTTGGTCAAAGTGTCTTGCTTGTTCAGTTCTGCTTCAGACAGCGCATAGCCTTTTGGTGCAAACCAACCTGGCCGCTCCCAACCGTAAACTGAACCAAACACCGCGCCTAAATCTTTCATGCGGTCATAAACCGGTGTGCGCTTTAATGGCCGTGCTGCAATGCGCTCCTCTTCAGGAAAATGCGGGGTGAACACATTGGCATAGGCTTCTTCGTTTTTTTCGATGAGATAGCCCTTGGTGGCATAGGGGCCAAATCGGCGCGGGTCCACACCCATCATATCAATGGTGGGTTCACCATCAACAATCCATTCAGCCAATTGCCAGCCCGCTCCACCAGCCGCCGTTATACCAAAGCTATGGCCTTCATTGAGCCAGAAGTTTTTCTTGTCCCAAGCAGGGCCAATAATGGGCGAGCCATCAGGTGTATAAGCAATAGCACCGTTGTAAACCTTCTTGATGCCCACTTCACCAAAGGCCGCAACGCGGGTGATGGCGGTTTCAATATAAGGGCCCAAGCGATCCAGATCTTCTTGGAATAATTCATATTCAGATTGATCAGATGGTGCATCAACATAGCAAACGGGTGCACCCTTTTCATACGGCCCCAGCAACAACCCGCCATTTTCTTCACGCATATACCAGCTGGAATCCGCCTCACGCAAAACCCCCATTTCAGGAAGGCCCTTGGCTTGGCGCTCTTTGATGAGCGGATGCGGTTCAGTGACGATATATTGGTGCTCCACCGGAATGACCGGAATATCAAGGCCCACCATGGCTCCGGTCTTGCGGGCAAAATTACCAGAGCACGACACGACATGTTCACAGGTAATATCGCCTTGATCAGTCTTCACCAGCCACTCGCCCGATGGCAATTGCTCAATGGCTGTCACACTGGTGTTGCGATAAATTTCAGCGCCGCGTGAGCGCGCACCTTTAGCGAAAGCCTGAGTTAAATCGGCGGGTTGGATATAACCATCATCTGGGTGTTGGATGGCCCCAATAATGCCTTCAATATTGCACAGTGGCCAAATGTCTTGCAGCTGAGCAGGGGTTAACTTATTCACAGTGATGCCAAGCGTTTCGGCAATGCCCGCATAATACATAAACTCGTCCCAGCGGTCTTTGGTGCGGGCAATGCGGATGTTGGACACTTTTTTGAAACCGACATTCTGGCCCGTTTCGGCTTCAAGTTCACCATAAAGCTTCACTGAGTATTTGTGAATTTGGCCAACCGAATAAGACATATTGAAAAGCGGCAACAAACCAGCGGCGTGCCATGTGGAGCCGGACGTGAGTTCTTTGCGCTCCACCAAAACCACATCGCTCCAGCCCTTTTTTGCCAGATGATAAAGTGTTGAAACACCCACCACACCACCGCCAATGACAACAACTTTTGCTTTGCTTTTCATGGAAACACCCTTTTTGCTTCTCCTATCATTAGTGAGCAAAACTCAACAGGGGTGAGAATGGAACGACTTAGGTCAAGCTTTTTCCGACAGGCCCACATGGTGAATGATAAATTGCGCCAGCGCTGCCCCATCATCGCGGTCAAAAACCGGAACAGAACTGTCAATTTTGCCATTGGCGGCAACCGCCACGATGGTGGGGTCTTGCCCTGCTAAAACGGGATGGTTCAGTTCCAAATTCCGCACTTCAATTTTGTCATGGGTGTCGCGTTTATAGCCTTCCACAATCACCAGATCGCAGGGTGCAAATTTCACTAAAATCTCCTCCAGTGACGGAGGCTCCTCACCTCGCAATTCATGCATGATGGCAAAGCGCTGTTGCGAAACCACCGCCACTTCGGTGGCACCCGCTTTGCGATGACGAAAACTGTCGCGGCCTTCATGATCAATATCAAAATCATGGTGAGCATGTTTCACGGTCGAGATTTTATATCCAAGTCCGGTGAGGTGGCGCACCAGCTTTTCCACCAGCGTGGTTTTGCCGGAATTTTTAAACCCACACACACCGATGATTTTTTGCATTCACCGCACCTTGGGCAAAATCTTGAGCGCCGCCGTCATATCAGCGGGCGTGTTGATGTTCATAAACGGATCATAGTCATCAGCGCGCCAATTCACTTTGGCGGCGTTGATTTTAAAAACCCAATCTTGCACGCGGTTTGATTTGTGCATTTCCACTTCAAGGTTAGGCAAAAGTTTTACGGGCCAAAATCCTGTAAGAAAGTGATCTTGCCCTTTGGAATTGGCAAAGGCTGCCTTGGTGCCTGCCAGCTTCTTCACCAAATCATGCGGCAGAAAAGGCCCATCTGCAGGCACGGTGACAACAGCATCATAACCTTCCTCATCAGCATAGGTGAGGGCCGCATGAATGCCTGCCAGCGGAGTATCAACTTCAGTTTCAATATCGGGAATGATATCAAATTCCAGAAACTCAAAGCGTTTGCTTTCACCATTGGCGTTAATAACGATATCTTCTACCTGCGGAATGAGCCGATCAATCACGCGGGCAATGAGGGTTTTGGGCCCAAGTTTAATCAAGGCTTTTTCTTGCCCCATGCGTTTTGATTTTCCACCCGCAATGATGGCGCCGAGAATATTCATGTGTGGCTATAAATCCTTTGAGGTGGAATGAAGATTTTAATGTCGTCGCCCACAAAAACTTCGCCTTCGCGTTCCACCCATGCTGTCAGCCCGCGCTTATGGGTGGCGGCTTTGACAAACTTTGGACCTTTTTCAGGATATGATTTTGCGATCACATTGGCCACTTGCCTGCAGGGCAGATTTTCTGTGTCGATCACCAATGTGGCTCCAGAGGGAAATTGCATGCGTGATGAAGGCGGCAGCAATGTGAGATCAGGAATGCCAGATGTTACTATATTGGCACCCAACCATGAAGCGTTCATTTCGGGCAATTCCATTGCAGCGGCAACTTCGGCCATTTCTTCGGCTGATATGAGCGTGATCTGGCGCACATTGCGAATCACAGTGTTGCGCTTATAGGTTTGCAATGTGCGGCTGTCTGAAAGCCGTGTTTCGCCTGTGTGGCAATCGCCTTCAGGGCCAGACAGAAGCAAGTTCAATCGGTCGCGTGTTTGCTTTTCAAAACCATCATCACGGTTCACGGTTGATAAAAGTTGCTCCACACGGCCTGTGAATTTTAATTTCGTGACGACGGACACCGCTTGTTCTCCTGATTGAAATTTCACTATAAGCAAGCACATGGATAATCGCCACCCGGAAACGACGCTTGATCTTTCAGGTCTGCTTTGCCCGCTGCCCGTGCTCAAAGCGCGCAAGAGGCTTGAGGCTATGACTTCAGGTTCTGAACTTGTGGTCCTAGCGACAGACCCTATGGCCGCGATAGACATGCCGCACTTTTGTAACGAGCAAGGCCACATTATTTTGGAGCAAAGCCAAAATGAGAAAACCTTGCGCTTCAGGATTAAACGCAAATGACCTATGATTTCGGCGCATTCAATAATTGGGGCCAATTGAAAAAAGTGGCGGTGCGTTCAGTTGCATCAGCTTTTGTGTCGGATGCCAAGATTGATGCGGAATGGAAAGATTTGAACTTTCATTCGCGTCCAAATTTGGAAAATGCGCTGAAAGAATATGTAGTCGTCGAGAAGGCCCTGAAATCCACTGGGGCTGAGGTTATTGATTTGGGCGTTGGCGAAGGCTTGACCCTTGATAGTCTCTACACCCATGATGCGTTGATCATCACCCCTAAAGGTCTCGTGCGCCCGCGCATGGGCAAGCCGCAGCGCCGCAAGGAGGCAGCCGTGAATGGCGCTGTGCTGGAAAAGCTCGGCTTCCCAATTGCTGGCGAAATCACTGGAGAGGGCAAAATTGAAGGTGGCGATTTAGTTTGGATTGATCGCAACACCTTGCTCGCAGGCGTGGGCTACCGCACAAATGTTGAAGGGGTGCGCCAGCTGCAAGCCATTTGTGGGCCGGATGTGAATGTGATGTGGTTTGATATGCCCCATTACAAAGGCAAGTCCGATGTATTTCATTTGATGAGCTGCCTCAGTCCGCTCGATAAGGACCTGGCTGTGGTCTATCAGCCGTTGATGGCGGGCAGACTCATTGAGTTTTTGCAATCACGCGGCATTAAATTTGTTGATGTGCCTGATGCAGAATTCGAAACCATGGGCTGTAATGTGCTGGCTATGGGCCCACGCCACGCCATGATGGTGGCTGGAAACCCAGTGACCGAGCAGCGGATGCGCGATGCCAGTGTTAAGGTTGAAGTGATTCAAGGCTATGACATTTGCCGCAAAGGTGAGGGCGGGCCGACGTGTATGACGCGACCACTGGTTAGAGCATTCACTTAATTTCAAACCACCAGGAATCAGATTAAACACTGTGCTTTGACAAAAGTCAGTAAAGAGAATATTTTGTCTGACAATCGCAGACAGGTGAATTGAACATGGCCAACGACAGAATTACCATCCGAGTCGAACCAGAATTGAAACAATGGTTTGAGCAAGAGGCCAAACGCCAAGATCGCTCGGTTGGTTACGTGGTCACTCAATCTATGCAGCAAGCCAAGCGCTCATCTGAAGCCCGTGACCGGATGATCAGAGACGCAATGGCTGAGGCTGACAAGGGCGTGTTTGTTTCGCAAGAAGCGGTTCATCGGTGGATGGATTCTTGGGATACGGAAAATGAGATTTCCTTGCCGCAACCTGATGTTTATTTAAAACGCGCCTAAGTGATGAATGTCATATACCTCACCCAAGCCTTGCGCGATATGAACTGGGTGCGGAAATATTACAAAGATGTATTTCCGGCGGGTCAGAGCAATGCAAGATCCCAGCTCAGGAAAACCGAAACACTGATTTCGGAGAACCCCTTTGTCGGGCATCCATCTGAAACCGTAAGTGGCGCAAGAGAGTTTCATATCTCACGCACACCGTTTTCGTTTTTATACCGTGTGACGGATGACCATCTCGAAATACTCCGTGTGATCGACAGCCGTTCGAATTGGGATCAGGGTTTCGAATGGTGAAATCAAAAAACCGCGTTCGAAAACAACAGACCTTGCGTTGCGTTTTAAAACCGTTCCTTGGTCTTGGTTGTAAATCCCACCGTCACGGTGCCATCAGCATGTTCAATCAGCGGCCTGCGGATCAGTGTGGTGTGGGCCAATGCTAATTTAATGGCCTTGGCTTCCGTCACATCGGTTTTGTCTTCGTCTGAAAGGCCACGCCACGTGTAGCTGGCGCGGTTTAAGAGCTTTTCCCAGCCGCCAACAGCTTTCATCCATTTGGCCACTTGCTCTTTGGTTGGTTTTTCAACCGAATAATCCGAAAAATCGATGGCGACTTTTTTGTCAGCCAAATAGGCCAGAGCATTCTGGCAGGTGGAGCATTTGTTTAAACCGTAAGCTTTTAAAGCCATATATCACCTGTTCAAAGAAAGTGTTTTATCCGTAAACGCATCGGCACCGCCGGAAATCTGATCGGTGAAGGCTTTAAACAGGCCCTCGATTTCAGTTTTCTCAATGTCTTTCACAATAAACACCAACCGCGTTTCAGCCTTGCCGTCTGGCCAGTCTTTCAAACGCACGGGTGGATGAAAAACGTGTTGCACGCCGTGTACGGCCAAGGGCCTTGTTGGATCATCAGAGGTTTTTATCAACCCCTTCATGCGCAGCATGTTGGCCCCGTGATAAGAGGCCAGCAGTTCAAAAAATAATTCCAAACCTTGTGGGCTGATAGCGCGTGTATCTGAAAATGCAAATGACCGGATATGCGCGTCATGGCGTGATTTGTCGTGGTGGTGATGCTCGTGTTTATGTACGGCTTCATCGGCCAGCCAATTTTGCACATTCATGGTTTTGGTTGCGGGGTCAAACAGGCCCATGGTGAATAATTTTGCAGCGGTTGCTTCGCCGCGGTGCGTGGTGAGTAGCCGTGCGGAAGGATTGAGCTTTCGCAGGCGCCCGATGATGGCGAACATTTTTTCTTCGCCTTCAAGCCCGTTTAAAAGATCAAGCTTGGTGAGAACAATGCGGTCGGCCACGGCCACTTGTTTTAAGGCTTCGGGGTGGGCATCCAAAGTGGCCCAACCATTGACACCGTCCACAACGGTGATCACCCCTTCAAGGCGCAAACGCTGCAACAGAAGATCATCGCGCATCAGCGCGTGAAGAACAGGTGCAGGATCTGCAAGGCCAGTGGTTTCAATCACGATCCGGTCAAAGGCTTTTATCGTGCCCGCATCACGCCGCATCAGCAGATCAGAAATGGTGTCGATCAAATCACCGCGAATGGTGCAGCACAGGCAGCCTGAAGAAAGCTCAACAATGTTATCGTCAGATTTTTCGACCAGCAAATGATCGATGCCAATTTCACCAAATTCATTGATGATCACACACGCATTGGCCAACATTGTTTCTTTGAGCATGGCATTGAGAAGTGAGGTTTTGCCAGAGCCTAGAAATCCGGTCAGGACAGCCACAGGAAGGGGGGTGCGATCAATCATAGCTTATCTTCTCTTTTGCCAATCAGGCTTGCTAGCAGTAGTGCGGCCAAAACCAGTGCGCCACCGCCATATTGATGAGGTTTCAGGGTTTCGGCTAACAGTGCCGTTGAAATGACAGTTGTTACAATGGGCTCCAAATTAAAATAAGGAGCAACTGTTGAAGCTGGTGCGGCTTTAAGCGAAGACATGTGAAAAAAATAACCACCTACATAAGCCAAGCACGCGCCGCCAACAAAAACATAGGCCATAGGTTCTGTTTCTCCAGCCAGCACTTTCAAATGGTGATCGCCACTGGCCAAGGCGAGGGCTAAAACGAACGGCCATATTGCAATATGTACCAAGCTTGCACATGCGGCAGGTTTGAGAGAGCGGGTGAGGGCCCGGCCACTGAAAAATTGCAATGCACATCCCACCGCAGCCATTGCGGCAAGCAGCACACCGCGAATGTCGAGCGTGTCAAAGCCTGCTCCAATTGAAATTCCGAGGCCGATGAAAGCCAAAACTGCAACCGCCATGCGGGCCAAGCTGATTGATTTGCCCTCAACCACAGGGGCAGTGATTGTTATGATCACTGGGAAAGCAAAGAAAATGATCACGGCCAAACCCACGGGAATAAATTGGATCGAGGCTAAATAGCAGGTGGAGACAATCAGTGTGGCAAGGGCTTGGCCCGTAAAGCTCAACACCGCAGCGCGCGGCACATAAAAACTTTCACCACGCAGACGGGCAACGATTCCCAATATCACTGCTATTGCGCTGGTGCGCATAAGAACAGTTTCAATTGCGGGAAACCCATGCACGAAAGCGGATTTGGCAAAATTGGGAACACAGCCATAAAAACTTGCCGCCATCAGCGCAAAGACGATGCCAAGGCTATTGCCCTTCAACATCGAAAGACTTTTCATTTAACGTAAGACTTTCCGAACCCGGCCCTTATGGCGGATGACAGGTTTGGCTTTTTCAGTATCTGAACCTTGATCAGTTCCAGCATCGGGAATCACATCTGGCAAGGGCGCACTTTGTGCGATTTGTTGAATGGTGGTGTTGGGCAGCACATAGCAGGTGGCCCCATCTAAGCGGTATTGGCGGCAGATATTGAGGCTGGTGGCTTGATCGAAATTCCACATCATTGCGGCAAAGCCAGCAGTGCCTTCCATTTTAATCACACCATGTTGGCCAGCCGCATCAATGCCAGCGGGTGCAATCATGCGGCCGCGCAAGGCCATATCGGCTTTGACCAACGTATCATAAGTGCCGAAGGAAACCGCCCAGCCTGCCATTTCATGAGCATTGACCAATGATGTTGGCGGCCTGCCTTTGCAAACAGCGGCTGACATGTCGGCAGGAACAATGGCACCATAGGATTGATCAACAATTTCGCCCACTTTGCCGTGGGCCGGATCTGGTTGGCGGTCGAGGCCGGATTTCAGAAGCAATTCAGACAGCTGGGCGCGTGACGGCCCGTTGCGGGCGCCCAAAACCACAGAAACCAATTGGCGGCCATCCTTCACAGCAGAGCCCACCAGATTATAGCCTGAGTTGCACACAAAGCCGGTTTTCATGCCTACGGCTTCGGGCATGGAGCGAATCAAGCTGTTGTGGTTGGCCAAGCGGCGCTTGCCCACAGCCACAAATTCCTGATTGAAATAATGGGCATGTTCCGGAAATTCGTTGATTAACAATGCTGCAACAATGCCAATATCGCGGGCACTGGTGATTTGGCGCGGGTCAAACAAGCCATTGGGATTAACAAAATGGGTGGCAGAAAGACCCATATCATGGGCCACGTCATTCATATCCTTGGCAAAGCCAGCAATCGAGCCGCCACCGGCCTCAGCTAAAACATAGGCCATATCATTAGCCGAATAGACCAGCATGGCTTGCAATGCGAAATCAACTTTTACAGTTTTGCCTGCGGGCACACCAATTTTGCTGGCGGGTTGGGAGGCTGCAAGATCAGACACCGGAATATCTTGATCCAAGCGCAATTGACCGGCTTTGATTTTCTTGAAGATCACATACCCTGTCATTAGCTTGGTGAGAGAGGCTGGATACCATGGCTCGCCAGCGCGGTCTTGGCTGATCACTTCGCCTGTGTGCGCATCGAACAATAGACTGGGGCCCATGGCTGGGGCTTTGTTGGTTTCAGCTTGCGCTGCTGTCATGGCGAAATGCGCCAAACAGCCCAACACTATGATCCGCACTAAAAATGCCACGAAAGTCCCGCCTGCTTGCTTTCAAAACTTGGAAATGGGCCTAGCCCATCATGCCCCACCAATCAACCCAGATTGCGGTAAATCAACGGCAATTGTATCTGGGGCAACTGAATTTGGATGGTGCCCTTGGAGGGACTTGAACCCCCACTCCTCTCGGAAACGGATTTTGAGTCCGTCGCGTCTACCATTCCACCACAAGGGCATTTCCGGCACTCTCTAATGCCATGAGGCTTGCGCCGTCAACCAGAAAGGCGCTTTAAAACGCAAATGATCCGAATTTCCGATTCGTTCTTTATTGATGAGCGCGACATTAAAGAGACGTTTATGCGTGCTTCTGGCCCCGGCGGGCAAAACGTCAACAAGGTCTCGACGGCGGTTGAACTGCGTTATGATGTCACAATTTCCGGTTTGGGCGAAGAAGCACTGGCCCGTTTAGAGACTTTGGCCGGGCGACAAATGACGCTCGATAAGGTTTTGGTGATCCAAGCGCAAGAATTTCGCAGCCAAGAGCGCAACCGCGCTTTGGCGCAAGAAAAACTGGTCACACTTTTGCAAAAGGCTTTAATGAAGCCCAAACCGCGACGGGCCACTCAACCTAGTTATTCATCAACGCTCAAAAGGCTTGAAACCAAAGTGAAACGCGGCCGGACCAAAAATCTGCGCCAAAATAAACCGGAAATGGATTGACGATGCTGCAAAAACTTTATGATTGGACACTTTCTCTTGCGGCGCGCAAATCGGCTGAAGTTTGGCTGGCGGTGATTGCCTTTGTGGAAAGTTCGGTATTTCTGGTGCCCGCTGATATTTTATTCATCCCAATGGCTTTGGCAAAACCGGCGCGGGCTTATCGTTATGCTTTGGTTGCCACACTTGCCTCTACATTGGGTGGAATTGCTGGCTATTACTTGGGCTACTTTGCCTATGAAGCCCTTGCCAAGCCGATTTTAAGCGCTTTTGGCGAACTGCAAAAGTTTGAGCAACTCAAAGCCTGCACGGGCAACGAAACACTGCTTGTGTTGTTGGTCACATCGGGGCTTGCCCATTTGCCGCCGATCAAAATCGTTACGATTCTGGCAGGCGTGGCGCAGATTAGTTTTGTGTTCTTCGTGCTGTCTTGCATTATTGCCAGAGGCATTCGGTTTTTTGCACTGGCCTATGCGCTCAAAACCTATGGTGAGGCGATCAAGCATTTTATTGAAAAACGGCTGGGGCTTTTAGCAGGCCTTGTTGCGGCCATCTTGATTGGGCTGTATCTAGCCATCAAATTCATTGGAAGCTCTGGAGCTCTTACATGTTAACGCAACGCCAAACCCTGTTGGCCGTCTTTGCAATTACAGCCGTAGTGCTGGTTGGCGCTTGGGGATTTGAATATTTTGGCTATGCGCCGTGTGAACTTTGCCTAATGCAGCGCTATGCTTATTATGCAGTCATTCCGCTCAGCTTGTTGTTTTCATTTCTCGATCCCAAACTGCAGCGCGGTGGGCTTTATTTTGTTGGCCTCATCATGTTGGGCAGTATGATTTTTGGCATTTACCATGCCGGCGTTGAATGGAAATTCTGGCAAGGCCCCACAACCTGCACCGGTGGCACCGTGACAGGCGGATTACCTGATCTGACCAAAAAAGCTGTGATGTGTGATCAGCCTGCCATTCGCATTTTAGGATTATCGCTGGCGGGCTGGAATGCAATTGTTTCAGCGGTAGTCGCATGGCTGGCCTTGAGCAAAGCTCAAGGATCGAGTTCAGCATCCCAATAAAGATAATCCATCCAGCTTTCATGCAAGTAATTGGGTGGGAACAGGCGGCCGTTGCTGTGGAGCTTGTTCACTGAAGGAATTTCCGGCCAGTTTTTGGGGAACATGCCCGCTTCCTTGGGCAGCTTGCCGCCTTTGGTTAAATTGCAAGGGGAGCAAGCAGCCACAACGTTTCCCCATGTTGTCTGTCCGCCCTTGGAGCGTGGGATCACATGATCAAATGTCAAATCATCGCCGTCGCCACAATATTGGCATTCGAACCGGTCGCGCAAGAACACGTTAAACCGTGTGAAAGCGGGATTGCGTGAGGGTTTTACATAAGTTTTGAGTGAAACAACGCTTGGCAGCTTGAATTCGGCTGAGGATGAATGGACCACGCGGTCATATTCCGAGACAATATTAACACGGTCAAGAAACACGGCTTTCACAGCATCCTGCCAACACCACAAGCTTAAGGGAAAGTAGCTCAAAGGCCGATAGTCGGCATTGAGAACCAAAGCAGGGCAGGCTTCTGGCGCGATGGGCGCGTGATACAAGCAAAACCTCTTTTCGAATGTTTTCTTGCTTATACTATAAGCACTATATCGGTTATGTGAAGAGGCGCTCTGTCACGCCTGTGCAAGGCCTTTGAGGCCGCGATAATGGCTCCAAAGTAGCCGGGCTGCCACGGCCCGGTGGGGACGCCAGTTTTCGGCCAACTCCGCCATCTGCGAGATTTCGGGGCGATGTTCAAGCTGGAGAAAGTCTTGGATGGCGATCCGCAAGGCTAAATCTCCGGTTGGCCACGCATCGGCTGCCCCCAAAACTGAAAGCAGGTAAATATCGGCCGTCCATGGCCCAACACCATGAATGGCGCATAGTTCTTTTGTGACGCCAGTTTCATCATGCTCAGTAAAATCCAAATCACTTAGGGCTGCGGCATGAAAGGCTTTGGCTTTGGTGCGCGACAGGCCCAAGGCAACGAGCTCTGATTGAGGGCATTGTAAAACCGCTTCAGGGGAACAGTCGCCGAGGCGTGATTTGATCCTTTCCCAAATCGCGGCGGCGGCTTGAAGCGATAAGAATTGCTCGGTGATAATCATCAGCAATCCTTCCAACCCTTGTGGTGAGACCCTCAGCGACGGGATGCCGTGCTGCTTTGCCACGGCTGCAAAGCGAGGCTCGATTTGGCAGAGGCCTAAGGTTGCCGTTTCAAGTTCGGCAAGGGTGCGAATGCGCTTCATGGTTGTCACATTAGGAGTAATCACAACTTTTGATGATTTCAATTCTGCGGTCACTGGGAGCCCCTTTCAAGGTGGTTTGACACGTTGGCTACACTCCTAGCTGACCCACCATGAAACTGCCTGAGCAGGCCTTAAATAGGCTTTAAATCATATTTAAATCTAGAGTCCTAGAAATCTGAGGTGATGCCCTTTTTCTCCCAATCACCAAACCGGGTAGGCTCTGGGCCTCTGGTGCCGTTCACTTCTGGCGGAAGCGCCGATTTATCAGCCGATTTCCGGCGGGCTTCAGCTTCGGCCAAGGCCCGCTTTGCGGCTTGCGTCAATTCTGGTTTTTCCATCTCAAATTCTCCTGATCATAAGCTAGCAAATTAGCAGTTCATTAACCACAAACCTGTGAAGCTGAATTTTCTCATTGAAACCTCAAAGGCAAAACGAAGCTCTTTATGGCTGATCGTGTTCCATTTCGCGTTGTAACGCAGCGGCCACAACGGTTAAGTTTGCCGCAGTGGAGCTCGCTTTGGGCTAAGCTGCAGCCGGGCCCCCATTTTGCTGCATCTGGCTTTGTACTTCCTGTCGCAAGACTGCACAGTGGCAACGCCGAATTGGCCTTTGCCATGTATAATGGTCAATTTGTGTTTGGTGGAGAAGCCATTAAAGCTTTGGCTTCCGAAGTTTTTGAAAAGCGCATGGGTTCAAAGGCCTGGCAGGGGGCTTTACAAAACTTAAGCTGGCTGCAGCATTTTGCAGAAAGCAAGCGCAATCTTCATGCGCATTATGCCCTCAGGCTTCTGGGCCGCTGGGCCAAGGCGGGAAAGGCACCGCGCGATGCAGGCACACTCAGCAAAATTGTTTTGGCGCTTGCCATCGATGGGTGGGTTTTGGCGAAAGCTTGTGATGCCGAATTGCAAAATGAATTCTTTAGGCTGGTTACGCAGCAAACCAAGCGCCTGCGCCGGACAAGTGCGCTTCCACCCGAGCAGGCTTTACTGAAGGCCATTGCTTTGCTTTACGTTTCAACCAGTTTTCAGGGTTTGGACGCTTTGCGGAAACTGGCCAGCGACCAACTGACATTACAAATCGACAAGCTCATTTCGCCAGACGGCGGCCATATGACTCGCAACCCCCAAGACGTGGTGGTACTGCTCGCGCTATTGTTGCCGCTCAAAGTGGCCATGAAAGCAGCGCGGGTCAATTTTCCAGGCGCAGCCAGCAATGCCATTGAACGCATGCTGCCGTTTTTGGCCATGATGACCCATGGCGATGGGGGTTTGGCGCAGTTCTGTGGAAATCCTGAACAAGCGGATCTCATTCAAGCTATAAAACAATTGGACTCCACACAAGCGCCCGCCCAAAATTTGGCACGGCATTCACAATTTGCGAGGCTGGAACACGGAAAATCGCTTGTGCTGGTGGATGCGCAATCTTGCAATGCCATGGAATTTTCACATGGTTTGCAGCGCCTCTTTGCAAGCTCTTGCTCAGGCGTGAATGGCCAAGGCGGAACCCAGCTTCATTCCGGCCCACAAGGCACGGTGCTGCAAAATAATTCACGCACATATTTTCTATCAGAAACAGGTGATGATCTGCGGGTGCAAGATGAGCCTCAAGACGCAATTGAAATCGCTCTGCATTTGGCCCCCAATGTGAAGTTGACAGCCATGCGTGAGACCGTTGGTATTTTGCTTGTGACACCCGACCGCACAGTGTGGCAGCTTTCTTGGCGGGGTGGTGAGGCCCATATTGAACAGAGTGGCGCGGTGATTAAAATTGCCAACCACGCTGGCAAGCGCCTGAACTGGGCACTTAAAAAGCAAAACCGAACCGCCACGCCCCGTGCCCGCAAGCGCGATTTCGGACCTGATCTTTTGACTTAAGTTTTTGCGCGTCATCCGCTAAGGCATGGCCCAAGTGTATTTGGAGCATTGCATGACCGACCGACCCATCACCCGCGCTTTGATTTCTGTTTCCGACAAAACCGGGCTTTTGGAATTTGCAAAGGCTTTGATTGATCTGGGGATTGAACTGATTTCAACCGGGGGCACGGCTGCGACTTTAAAAGCAGAGGGCCTTGCCGTGAAAGATGTTTCGGCGCTCACTGGCTTTCCTGAAATTATGGATGGTCGTGTTAAAACCTTGCATCCTAAAGTTCACGGTGGGCTGCTTTCAGTACGTGGGGATGCTGCCCATGAAACGGCCAAACTAGAAAACGGAATTTCAGACATCGATTTGTTGGTGGTCAATCTTTACCCGTTTGAAGCCACGGTTGCCAAAAACGCCGATTGGGACGAAACCATCGAAAACATTGATGTGGGTGGCCCTGCGATGATTAGAGGGGCTGCCAAGAACCACGCGCATGTGACGGTGATTGTAGATCCTTCGGACTACGCGTCAGTGTTGGCCGAACTGCAACTCACTCAATGCACCACATTGGCCACACGCAAAAAATTGGCGGCCAAAGCGTTTTCAAGAACCGCTGCTTATGACACTGCCATTGCCAATTGGTTCAATGGACAAAATGGTGAGGCAACACCGGATTATTTCACCATTGGAGGCCCGCGCCTGCAGGTGTTGCGCTATGGCGAAAACCCACATCAGATGGCGGCGCTCTATAAAACCAGTGACAAACGTCTTGGCATTGCTGATGCAAAACAGCTGCAGGGCAAAGAGCTTTCTTACAATAACATCAATGACGCCGATGCCGCCTTAGAGGCGCTGCGCGAATTTGATGAAACGGCTTGCGTGATTGTGAAACACGCCAATCCTTGTGGTGTGGCGATTGGGGCCACATCATTCGGAGCCTATGCCAAGGCTTTGGCGTGTGACACCACCAGTGCGTTTGGGGGCATTCTGGCTTTTAATAAAATTCTTGACGGCAAAACCGCTTTGGAAATTTCAAAACTCTTTACCGAGGTGATCATAGCGCCCTCAGCTGATGCTGAAGCGCTGCAAATACTATCGGCGAAGAAGAATTTGCGATTGCTTCTATTGCCGGATTTAAAATCGCAAAAATCATCACTGCAAATTGTAAAATCCATCGCGGGCGGATTGCTGGTGCAAAGTGCTGATACCGTTTCTATTGATGATATGGTTTTGCGCGTGGTTTCAAAACGTCAACCTTCGCCGCAAGAATTATCCGATCTGCGTTTTGCGTTCCGTGTGGCCAAGCATGTGAAATCCAATGCCATTGTTTTTGCTAAAGATGGAGCCACGGTTGGCATTGGCGCGGGGCAAATGTCACGCATTGATTCGACGCGTATTGCTGTTCGCAAAAGCTTGGATGCTTCAGGTGTCAATGGATCAGTGTTGGCTTCTGATGCGTTCTTTCCCTTTCCCGATGGTGTTGAAGCGGCGGCGGAAGCGGGGGCCTCGGCAATTATTCAACCCGGCGGCGCTATGAAAGATGACGATGTGATCAAAGCTGCTGATGCCGCAGGGCTTGCCATGGTGTTCACCGGGGTTCGCCATTTCAAGCATTGAGTCTTTAAAGGCCGCATGATTAACTCGCCTCATGACGAAGGACCTTGCTTATTTTTTTCAGCAGCTGATCAATGTGGTGCAGCTTTCCTCATTCTATGTGCCGCTGGCGGTGGCCTTTGCTCTCATACAAGCGATTACGCGGAAGGTGTTTCTGTCCTTTGGTGATGTGGCCATGTTCGGGTCATTTGGGGCTGTCTATGTTTGTTTTGCCAGTTTGTTGCAGGGCTATGATGATTTGCCTGCCTCACTTTTTTCCTTGGTCATCGCTGTTCTATGCACAGCGAGCTTTGGTCATGTGACGGCGCGCTATGTGTTTGCGCCGCTGATCAATAAATCAGCACAGGCCTTTATGATTGCGGCGATTGGATTTTCAATTGCGATCGAAGAGCTTATGCGGCTGCAAACAGGTGGACGCGATATTTGGATTCCACCGTTGTTTCAAGGTGATGATATTGTGTTTTCATCAGGCCAATATATTTTGCAAATGCCAGCTGTCACGGCGCTTTCAATTGGGCTTTCTATTATCACAGTTGCTGGTCTTGCCGCAGTTTTGAAATTCACGCGCTTTGGTCGCAATTGGCAGGCGTGCTCACAGGAAATTTCTTTAGCTAAGCTTTGTGGCATCAATACTGAAAGTGTGATGCGCCAGACTTTTATGCTCGGGGCCGGGCTTGCCGCAGTTTCAGGATGGATGGTTGCTATTTCTTATGGTGGCACCAGTTTTTCATCGGGCCTGATGCTCGGCTTCAAAGCGATGTTTGCAGCCGTCATCGGAGGCTTTGGTTCGGTTAAGGGCGCCGTGCTGGGAGCCATTTCACTTGCGGTGCTGGAAGTGTTATGGTCGGGCTGGTTTTCAACGTCTTATAGAGACGTCGGAGTTTTCAGTTTTATTGTTTTGGTGCTTTTGCTGCGGCCAGAAGGCCTTGCCGGAATTGGTGCGCAAAGGGAAAGTGAAGTGATATGAGTAAATATTTTTTGGCATTGATCTGTGTGGTTCTGTCGGCCTGTGGCGATGATGGCAGCCCCAAGGATTATTTGAAAATTGCGGGCGGTGGCATCACTTTTAATTATCGCTATTCCCAAGCCTCAATGATTGTGATTGCCCAGCAAAAATATCCTTTGCCAGCAGGCAGCACTGTGGAAGCGCAATTTGATTTGCCCGGTCAAAAAGTGCGCCAGATTGTGACGCAGCCCGCAATGGAGGGTAAGCTCACTTACAAACTGCAAAGCGATCCGTTGTTAGGGTTCAAAAAAGGCGGCGAATATAATGTGACCATTCGCTTGCTTGATGCTTCAGGCAAAGAGCTTGACCGCGATGACCGGGTTTATGTGTCGGATGTTGATCAATCAACTTTACCAACGAAACCATTGGCCCCGGATTATGCTTATACGCCTCACCTCGAGAATCTATAGATTTACATCACCGCGCCGACGAACCACGGCACATATTCATTTTCGCCATAGCCCAGCGCTTCTGATTTTGTCTTTTCGCCCGATGCTGTGCGCAAGATCATTTCAAAAATTTCTTGGCCTTTGGTTTCCAGTGAAACGCCATCAATGATATCGCCGCAATTGATGTCCATATCTTCTTCCATGCGGCGATAAATATCGGAATTGGTGGCAAGCTTGATGGAGGGGCAGGGTTTGTTGCCATAGGCAGAGCCACGGCCTGTGGTAAAGCACATGATGTTAGCTCCGCCTGCCACTTGGCCCGTGGCAGAAACGGGATCATAGCCCGGTGTGTCCATGAACACGAAGCCCTTTGCTGTTACCTGTTCGGCATAGCGATAAACAGCATTCATGGGTGTGGTGCCGCCTTTGGCAGCTGCACCTAATGATTTTTCGAGAATGGTGGTGAGGCCACCCAACTTGTTGCCCGGCGATGGGTTGTTGTTCATTTCCATTTTGTTGCGCGCGGTATAATCTTCCCACCACTTTATGATTTCAACCAGCTTTTCGCCCACATCCTTGGTGGCTGCACGTCTGGTGAGCAAATGTTCAGCGCCATAAATTTCTGGCGTTTCAGATAGAATGGCCGTGCCACCGTGGCGCACCAGAATATCAACGGCTACACCTAAGGCCGGGTTTGCGGTGATGCCGGAATACCCATCAGAGCCGCCGCATTGCAGAGCCAAAATCAATTCTGATGCAGAGCAGGTTTCGCGCTTTTGTGCATTCACAGCAGGCAGCATGGCGCGCACGGCTGCAACACCTGCGGCCACAGTTTTGCGCGTGCCGCCGGTTTCTTGAATAGTCATGCTGCGGAAGAATTCCCCTTCTTCAACATTATAAGCTTCTTTAAACCGTGGAATTTGGAAGCCTTCACAGCCGAGGCCCACCATCATCACGCCCCCCATATTGGGATTGGTGGCATAGCCCCAGGCGGTGCGTTTGAAGATATCAAAAATCACACCGCGATAATCAATCACGCAGCCATTATCTTGGGTCAACGCCACCACACCATCGATGTTGGGATAATCTTTAAGAATGCCGGAACGATTGATTTCTTGGGCAATGAAAGTGGCAACCGTGGCTGAGCAATTGACCGATGTCATAATGCCAATGTAATTGCGGGTGCCCACCTTGCCATTTTTGCGGCGGAAGCCTTGAAAGGTGGCGCGCTCTTTTTCGGCAAGCATGGCAACGGGAGTGGCCCCTTGCGCAAATGCATAATCATGGGTGAGAGCGCCCATTTCAACATTGTGTTCATGCACCCACTCACCAGCCGCAATATCTGATTTAGCAAAGCCAATGATCTGGCCAAATTTGCGGATGGGTGTGCCCTTGGCAATTGGTGCGTTGGCCATTTTATGGCCGCGCATGATGCGGGCTGTTGTTGTGATGTTTTCGGAGGTCATTTCACCCTTTTCGACAATGCGGGTGCTGACAAAAATATTATCAAGGGCGTTCAGGCGGAGCATTGCAGGGGCTGTCATGGTGTGTATTCTCGTTGATGATACGTAATTTCTTAGGCGTGTTAGTGTTTCGAGACAACAGATATGAAAGGGAACCAGCCACAATGAAAATCGATGCACATCAGCATTTCTGGAATCCGGCGCGGGGTGACTATGGCTGGATGGCCGGATCTGGTTTGGAGCATTTGCGCCAGCCGTTTTTGCCAATTCATCTGGAGCCACATCTCAAAGCTTTTGGCATTGATCGCACGGTGCTGGTGCAGGCGGCACCCACACTTCATGAGACAGAATATATGCTGGGTGTGGCTGATGCGACGGATTTTGTGGCCAAAGTTGTAGGCTGGGTGGATTTTGAAAACCGTGGCGATCTCTCCCACCTTGAAAGGCTGGCCAAGCACCCGAAATTTTCCGGCGTGAGGCCGATGATTCAAGATTTGCCAGATGCTGAGTGGATGCACAGAAATGATGTGAAATGGGCCTTTGACGCAATTGTTGATCTTGATCTCAGCTTTGATGCACTCGGGTTTCCGCTCCACATTGAGCCCTTCCAAAGGTTGTTTGATCGCTATCCAAAAATGCGGATTGTGGTAGATCACTGCATGAAGCCCAAAATTAGGAGTGATGAATTTGAGGATTGGGCCAAAGGCGTGGCCAAGATTGCGGCGACAACTGCAGTCTTTTGCAAAGTTTCAGGACTGGTGACCGAAGCATTGCCGGGGTGGGATGTGGCTACCTTAAAACCTTATGTTGATCATATTATTTCGTGTTTTGGGGCTGAGCGCGTGATGTGGGGATCGGATTGGCCGGTTTTGGAGTTGAATGGCAGTTTTGAGACTTGGCACCAGGCTGCAGTGGATATTCTAGGGGGTGATGACGGGAGCCAGGTTTTTGGGAAAACAGCTCAGCGCTTCTATCGGATTTAATATGATGTTAATGCATCAAAAAATAAGGTACGATCACATTAATTTATGATGTAAATACATCTTTACATCATTTTGAAAAACCATCATGGTGGCCTTCATCGCTGGAGAAACCACCATGAACGCTATGCCTGAACCATCATTGCACACCCCCCTCATTCAAGTGGAGTTGGCCCAGTTGGGCTTGCGTTGGATGCGCTCGCTTTCTTGGAATGATAATGAGGCTGTGCTTTATCAGGCCGCCATTGCAGGCGGTGAGGTGCAAGTTGCAGAAGGTGGCGCAGTTGTGGCCCAGACTGGCACGCACACCGGCCGTAGCCCCAAAGATAAATTCATTGTGCTGGATGAAGCCACCAGCCACAGCGTTTGGTGGGATAATAATCAACCCATGAGCCGGGCTCACTTTGAGGCCTTAAAAGCTGACTTTATGATTCATGCGCGCATGAAGGCGTTATTTGTGCAAGATCTTGAGGCTTGCGCCGATGAAGGCCATGTGTTGCCAACGCGGTTGATTACCGAACATGCATGGCATGCATTGTTCATGCGCCATCTTTTGAAGCCGATCGCCGCTCATGCCGCATTTTCGGCTGAACTGACTATTATCAACTTACCAAGCTTCACAGCAGACCCTGCCCGTCATGGCACCAATAGTGGCACGGTGATTGCCTTTGATCTTCGCAACAATCTGGTTTTGATTGGTGGCACGTTATACGCTGGCGAAATGAAAAAGGCGGTCTTCACAGTTTTGAACTACATGCTGCCTGCCGCTGGAGTGCTGCCCATGCATTGCTCGGCCAATATTGGTGCGGAAGGTGATACTACGATATTCTTTGGCCTTTCTGGCACTGGAAAAACTACACTCTCTGCTGATCCAACACGCACATTGATTGGCGATGATGAGCATGGTTGGGGCGAAAACGGCGTTTTCAATATTGAAAATGGGTGTTATGCCAAGGTGATTAATCTCACAGAAATGGCAGAGCCTGAAATTTTCAAAGCGGCACACCAGTTTGGGGCGGTGCTTGAAAATGTGGTGATGGATGCAACGACACGTGAGCTTGATTTGAGTGATTCAAGCCTGACCGAAAATACGCGTGCAGCCTATCCACTTGCAGCAATTGCCAATGCCAGCCCCACCCGCATGGGAGCAGCCCCTAAAACCATTATCATGCTGACCGCTGATGCTTTTGGTGTGTTGCCCCCGATTGCAAAACTTAACCCTGAAGAAGCCATGCAACAATTTTTAGCTGGCTACACAGCAAAGCTGGCTGGCACCGAGCGCGGCGTTAAATCTCCCGAAGCGACATTCTCGGCCTGTTTTGGCGCACCATTTCTGCCGCGCCATCCGCAAGCCTATGCCGATATGCTCAAAGAGCTGATGGCCAAGCATAATACGCGTTGCTTCTTGCTCAACACGGGTTGGACTGGTGGCGCTTATGGTGTGGGAAAGCGCATTGCACTGGCCACAACGCGCAAGCTTCTTGAGGCGGCACTATCAGGTGTATTGGATGATGCCGAAACGCGGATTGACAAGAATTTTGGCTTTGCAGTGCCGCTGCATGTGGCAGGCGTCGCAAGCAGCGTTCTCAATCCGCGCCAAAGCTGGACTGATGAAGGTGCTTATGATCAAGCTGCCCAGAATCTCGTAATGCTGTTTGCGCAGGCACAGGCAAAGTTTTCACAGCGGCCCGTTCTCGTTCAGCAGGCTGCGGAATAATTAGGCTTCGGCCCGCCACCGCACTTTTTCTGTGAGCCAAGATACAAGATCACTCAGTGGGCTTGTGTTTTCGGCTTGCAGTTTAAAGCAGGCCGACCAGAAGCGCATAAGCGCAAAACCCGCATAGCCCATAAAGGGGCCCCACATGCTCAGCCACGGCGAGACACCCGATAAGCTGGTTGCTATGGTGCCTTGTTCAATGACCACGTTAAAGGCCACCAAAAGTAAAACCGCAATGCCGAAGCGATAGGCATCGGGGTTTCGCCCTCGGCTTAAGGCAAAGGGAAGTGCTAAAATGGCCAGCATGGGGATGGCGATGATCTTTAAAATGCGATTGTGAAGTTCGGCCTGCATTAAATTTAAAGATGAGCCTGACGGAGGATCGTTTTGACGCTTAAAAAGTTCCCACACTGTGAGTTCTCTCTCATCGGTACCGCGCGGCCTGAACACATTTGCCGCGACTTGCTCTAATGGAAAATCGGCTGAAGCAATATCGGCGGTGATTGCATTTTGCTGCAATTGGCTTGCGCTATAGTCCGGATAAGCATCCAGCCGTAATCGCTTGCTGGTTTCCATGCGTAACACGGGTGCAGTTTGTCCGTTGGCATTGATCAGACGCCCCGTGTTTGCAGTGATCGTTTCTGACCCTTTGGCCATGCCGCTATCTTGAAAAATAAACAGATGATCAAACTTATTTTCAGATTGGTTAAGGTGATCAACAATAAAGGTGCGATTTCCTGCTTTCATAAAGATGCCTTCCTTCGCAAGATCAAACACCTCAACATTTGTGAGACTATAGATCACAGATCGATAGGCATAACGGCCGTAGGGCTGCATCCAGCCAATGGCCACCAAATTGCAGAACATCAACACACCCGACAGCAATAATACTGGCCGGAACAAACGATTGAGCCCTATGCCAGAGGCTAGCATAGCCTCAACCTCATGAGTTTTTGACATGCGGTTAAAGGCAAATAGAATTCCGAGGTAGAGCGCTGCGGGAACCGCCAAGCCCAAATAATTTGGCGTAAGATAGGCCAACATTTTGAACACTGCAGTGAAAGAATTCTTTTTACCGAGTGTTACATCCAGGAAGCCGAGCATGCGACCCGCCAAAAGCATAAGCAAGCTGATCAGCAAAGCAGACCCGAGGGGCACCAAAATCTGGCGCAAAACATAACGATCGACAATTTTAAACACGAATAAAGAAGTTCCTCACGAAAGCCTGTACTAACCCAAGCGGCCTGTAGCTTGCTATTGAAAAATTGAAGCCAAAACTGATCCAGCCATAGCTTTGTTGCTGAGCTATCATCACATCAACGTGCAGTTTGGAAAGCTGGCAGGCTGGTTTTGCGCCAGAACTGGACCAAAACGATTGACGCCAAAGCGCCGAGGGGCAGCCAAAGTGTGAGATAGGGCGGTAAGATATTTCCGCGCGAAAACGAAGTTGCCATGCTGAGATACTGATTAAAGCCCAAAACGATCAGCAAACCGACCAAAAAGCGCAAGGGCCCTGGATTGCGCTGTGGCTCTACGATAACCACCAACGCGATAAATGGCAAAAGCAATATGAAAAACAATTGCGCCAGACGATAATTAAACTCAGCGTTTTTTTGGATGGCGCCGACCGATGCTAAAAGACCGCTGTCGTTTGATATCAATTCCTTCAAAGTCCATTCATATTCACTTGCACCGCGCGGACGGAACATGTGATTGTTCACTTCCTTCAATGGTCCTTGAACTTTGTAGGACCGCGTGACCGAATAGGATTTTGGAATGGGCGAAGAGTGTTGGTAAAGAACTTCCATCACGTCGACTGAATTTACAACATAAGACTGGTTGGAAAGATCACCAGCTCCTACCAGTTTTCCGTCACTGCCGGCAGTCGTTACGGATTTATCATCAGGATAGGTCTGGTAAATAAAGACGCGAGAAAATAATTTTCCATCTCTTGATATTTTATCGAGTAGAATTGTCCTGTCGCCGTCGACGGTGAATAAATCCCGGCCATCTGTCATCAAGGCGGAAGACTGTTCAATATCGTGAACAAAGACTTTTGAATAATAGAGCGCCAAGGGTTGCAGCCATCCGACAATCAAGAGTTCGAGAACCATAATCAGAGTCGTCAGCGTAAAAACGGGAGTGAGAAGCTGCAGCCAGCTGAAACCCAAAGCATGAAAGGCATCAAGTTCCCGGCTGCGGATAATTTTTGCAAGCCCGAACATTAATCCAACCGCTAGGGATATTTGGAGTGCCATGCCGACATAAAATGGCAGCCATTGTCCCAGATATTTCATGATTGTAATGACAGGATCAGGCTGATGAACTGCAAGATTCCAAACCAGTTTCAGGCGCACAATTTCGAGAATTAAGATCACGTATAGAAATGTATTGCGCATAGGCGCAAATGTCGCCCTAAGCACATAAAAGCTGCCGATTGAGAAAGACCCTGATTTCGACACTAAGCTTACCTTGGACGTCTGTTTGGCTAATTTGACAGTTGAGGCTTAAATCATTATTGCGGGCTGTTATAAATGTAAATCTGAGAATTGTCAGTTTGGGGGTCAATGTTGTCAAAATCACATTTAGAGGGCGATGAGACATTCATTTTCATTTCGCGTTCTCTAGCGCCGCAAGTTAAATAGATCCATGAAGTTTATTGTTGAATCGATCAGTCTATTTTCGGCAGTTGTCGTCGTTCTGTTTGCGCTTTCGCAGGCCTGGCTTGCCTATTATTACTTGCGCAGCAAAAGCGATAAAAAAAGAACCGGTCCAACTCATATTTGGCAAGGTAAGTTGCCTCGTGTGTTGATGCAGTTTCCAATTTATAACGAACGCTATGTTATTGAAAGACTTTTGACGGCTATTTCCAAGCTCGATTATCCTCGTGATCTGCTGACAGTTCAGTTGCTCGACGACTCAACCGATGAGACCAGTGAAATTGCAGCTAAGCTGATTGCAAAATTGGCTTTGCAAGGAACTAAAATCAATCACATCCGCCGCGTTGATCGCAGTGGTTATAAAGCAGGTGCTTTGCAAGCTGGGCTGCAATTGGATGACAGTGAGTTTGTAGCCATATTTGATGCCGATTTCGTGCCGCGGCCAGAATTCATAAAAGACATTATCGGCTATTTCAATGACCCTCAAATTGGCATGGTGCAAACCCGCTGGGAGCATCTGAACGAAGAATACTCCCTTCTCACTAAGTTGTTGTCTTTTGCCATTGATGCCCATTTTTCAGTCGAACAAGGTGGCAGGCAAGCCGTTCATAGTTTCATCAATTTCAACGGCACGGCTGGCATGTGGCGCCGCAAAACCATCGACGAGGCCGGTGGCTGGCAAGATGATTGTTTGACTGAAGATCTTGATTTGAGCTTCAGAGCGCAACTCAAGGGTTGGCGGTTTTTGTTTGTAGAAGAAATTGCAACACCTTCCGAGTTGCCTGCACAAATGAGCGCCATTCGCACACAGCAGTTCCGTTGGACGAAAGGTGCCGCAGAAACCGGTCGCAAAACACTGAATATGTTGTGGGGATCGAACGAGCCCATTCTTACAAAGATCATTGGTTCGTTTCATATGTTAAATAGTTTTGTGTTTCCGTTTTTGCTCGTGCTCAGCTGTATGGCCGCAATTTTTCCAATGGTGTTTGGGGCCGATGTGGAACGCGCGTTTATGCCCGTCAGCATTTTAATGACCATTGCCCTTGGCGCCATCATGTTTACCTATTGGACCGCCCACGCTTACGGACAGTTTGAGTCCAGCAAAAAATCGACGGGAAGTATTTTGTCGCGGGCTTTTTTGTTTATGCTGATTGTCAGCGGACTGTGCATTCACAATGGCCGAGCTGTTATACAGGGACTTATGGGACGCACTACGCCGTTTGTGAGAACGCCCAAACTCAACATTGATGCGGACGGAAAGAAGGTCATGCAAAAGAATGCCTATAAGGGCAGCGCTTTTAATTTTCAAAATATTGTTGAAGTTCTATTTGCCTTGATATTTGTCGGGTTGGTTTTGCATTCTGTTAAACAGGGCTATTATTGGATGGTTCCGGTCTATGTCTATTTTGCCTGTGGTTACGCGATGGTCACATTTTATACCATTATCGAGATAGTCGAAAATCGACAGGCTGCTCAGCACACTTCAACGTGACATTCGTGGGGGCTTGTCATTATTACTGAAGAAATTATACCCTTGAAGGTGCCGCCTGTCGGCTGGGCCATCATTACGCCCAGTTACAGTGGCGATTTTGAACGCTGCCGAATTTTGTGTGAAAGTATGGATGCTTTCATGTCTGGTCCTTGGCACCATTACATTATTGTGGAGACGGTTGATCTTGTCTTGTTTGAAACGTTGGCAAGCAATCGGCGTACGATTTTGGAAATGGAAGCAGTGTTGCCAGCTTCCTTCTATCATCTGTCGCGGATTCCCTTTGTAAACAGCCGCAGTCTTTGGTTCTCTTTTAAAACCGGATTTATGATTGGCTGGCAGGTGCAGCAACTGGTCAAACTGCAAATGGCTTTTGAACTCGAAGAAGAGGGACTACTCTACTGTGATTCCGATGTCTTTTTTGTTCGTCCTTTTGATGTGTCCACATTAGTTAAAGACGGGCAGTTCTATTATTACAGCACGCCTTATCCATTTTTGCGCGACTATGCCCCAAACCCCAAATATCTTGATGCTGCTTGCGAGCAATTGGGCATGGGTGATGATGCGTTTCCCTGTCCAAGTTACGTTGAGAATATTGTTGCTTGGCACGCACCCACAGTGCGTGCGCTGTGTGAGCATCTTGAAAAACTCCACCAGCGTGATTGGCGGGTAACCTTGGGCAAGAAGTTCATTTTGTCGGAATATTCGCTCTATGGTTTGTTCGTCGATCGCATTTTGCAGGATAAATCGCATCTGGTTCATTCGGGTGAAACATTCTGTAAAACGGCATGGTCGGCTGTTGATGTGGAAGTGTTAAACTTGGATGAGTTTTGTGACACCTTGGCAGCACCGCAAGTTGCTGTTGGGTTTCAGTCGTTTTTGGGCTTAAAGGAGCGTGACCTGGAGCGACAACTGCGGCGCGCAATTGAAAAATATAAATCAAGTTGAGAACTGAACTGTTAAAATGCTGAAGCAATTTTTCGATATTTTTTGGAGAGCTCCGGGTGGCAGACCTATTTCTGTGACCTTGTGTATGCTTTTTGCCAGCATTTCTGAAATGATCAGTATGGGTGCAATTGTGCCTTTGGCAAGTCAGCTGAGCACAAGTGATGGCAACACAGATTCATATTTGGGCAAAACAATTCTAGGTGTGGTGAAGCTGACAGGTCTTCCCCCAACCTTTTCAGTGTTGCTCCTGCTAGTGGGAGTCTCGCTGGTGATGAAATCGCTCATCGCATTTTTGGCGATGCGATTTGTGGCTGTTTCTGTGGCGGATGTTACAACAAAACTGCGGGCCAAACTTTTGGGTTCAATGATGAATGCGCGTTGGGCCTATTTTGTTGATCATAAGCCTGGCGAAGTGGCGAGCATGATCTCGTTGCAAGCCACTTTGGCAGGGCAAGCCTATCAATCGGTGGCCCAACTGGTGACAACATCGATTTCAGGACTGGGGCTATTATTCACGGCATTTTTAATTTCGGGAAATTTGGTTATTTTCTGCCTGATCGCAACTTCGGCTTTGGCCTTTCCACTCTATTATATTTTGAAACTGGCTCAAGAAAGCAGCATCAAACAGTTTGCAACATCGAATGATTTGACCAGCGGCGTGCAAGACGTTTTAAATAACATGAAGCCGCTCAAATCTATGCAGCGGCAGGGACATTTTCTTGAATCGTTTACCAAGAGCATTGGTGTGTTGCGCGGGTCAATGATTTTGACGGTGGTCAGCACCCATGCGATTTATCATGGCCAAGACATATTAGGCGCAATCATGGTGCTGGCTGGTGTTTATATCAGTGTGGTGATGCTGCACACCCCCCTTGCTGAAATGCTGGTGGTTGGCATCATCTTCTATCAGGTGATTGATGTTATCAAACGCGTTCAGCTGCACCTGCAGGGCTCCACTATCATGGCCGCAGCCTATGATAGTATGATGAATACAATCAAACATGCTGATGGCCAGCTCGAAAAAAATTATGGCGCTGCGCAACCGAGCCTCAAGCGTCACATATCATTTGAGAATGTCAGCTTTGCTTACGGTGACAAGCAAGTTCTTGATCATGTGAGCTTCGAGTGCCCGGCCAATCAAATCACAGTTCTAATCGGCCCTTCGGGAGCAGGCAAAACCACGATTGTTGATCTTATAATTGGCTTCTATTCGCCACTGCATGGGCGGATTATGATTGACGATACGTCGATGGTTGATGTGCAGCTTTCAAAGTGGCGCGAGAAAATTGGCTATGTGCCGCAAGAACTCACTCTTCTGCGGGGCACTATTGCCGATAATATTCGGTTGGGTGATCAATCGATAACATCTGAAATGGTGCATGAAGCTTTGCGGTTGGCAGGTGCGATGGGTTTTGTTGAGGCACTGCCAGACGGGATTGATACAGATATAGGCACGATGGGAGCCAAGCTTTCTGGCGGGCAAAGGCAGCGTATTTCGCTAGCGCGGGCTTTGGTGTTAAGGCCAAAGCTGTTGCTGCTCGATGAAGTGACCAGTGCTCTTGATGAAGCCACCGAAGCCGAAATCTGTGAAAATATTTTGGAGCTTTCCGGAAAATTCACGATTGTTGCGATCACCCATAAACCTGCTTGGACCCGCATCGCAGATCGCATTTACCGTGTGTCTGATGGACATGTTTCCGAGGTCGAAGCTGAATACATGGTGCCAGCATGACCAGAAAAATAAATTTTATAGAGCTGGCAAATCTGACACGTGGGCAGCGCCAAACTTTACAAGAGCGAACTGAGGCGGATCTTTCAAGCTTTGAGATTAAAGTGCGACCTATCATTGAGGCCGTGCGGCTTGAGGGCGATGAGGCCTTGGCACGTTTTGCCAGGGAATTTGACCGCGCACCGGTGCAAGCACCTGAAATTGCTGCAACGCCTGAGAATTTTGCTATAGCCGAAAAAAGGCTCGATCCAGCCGTGCGCGGTGCCATGGAATTTGCGGCGGAGTCGATTCGGAAATTTCACCAACATCAGATGCCGGAAGAGATGTGGATGCAAGAGGTGCGGCCCGGTGTGTTTGGCGGTGATCGTTCGAGCCCCATTCCCTCCGTTGCTTGTTATGTGCCGCGCGGCAAAGGGGCATTTCCCTCTGCAGCGCTGATGCTTGCAATTCCAGCTGTTGTTGCTGGTGTGGAAGAGATTTGCATTATCACGCCGCCCGGTCCTGATGGGCAGATTGATGATGCCACATTGGTGGCGGCACACGTGGCTGGTGTAAGCCGTGTCTATAAGGCAGGTGGCGCGCAAGGGATTGCCGCTGTGGCTTATGGCACTGACACTATCACGAAATCTGCCAAAGTGGTTGGCCCCGGCAGCCCGTGGGTTGCTGCCGCAAAGCGTGTAGTTTCGCATTTGATTGATACGGGCTCGCCCGCTGGCCCCAGTGAAGTGATCATTCTTGCAGATGACACTATTGATGGCAGGCTTGCTGCGTTGGATTTGCTGATCGAAGCTGAGCATGGGCCCGATAGTTCGGCTTATCTGGTGACGTGGAGCAGGCGAGTTGCTGAAGAGGCATTGGCTGCAATCCCTGAATATTGGAAGCAGATGAGTGAGCAGCGCGTTTCGTTTTCGTCCAGTGTATTAGGTGGTGCGATGGGCGGGATTATTCTGGCGCGCGATGAAAAAGATGCCATCGCATTTTGCAACGAATATGCACCAGAGCATTTGGAAGTTCTGGCCAAAGAGCCCTTTAACTATCTGGGTCGCTTGAAACATGCTGGCGAAATTTTGCTGGGGGAACACACACCTTCAACCCTTGGCAATTATGTGATTGGCCCCAATCATTGCTTGCCCACAGGCGGATGGGCCAAAACATCTTCGGCTGTTTCAGTGTTTGATTTTCTCAAGCGCACTTCCATTGCCCACGTCACATCGCGGGGCTATCCTGAGCTAGCAAAACACGCAAAAGTTCTGGCTAACTATGAGGGCTTTGATGCCCATGCCAATGCTGTGTCGCACATGCGTGATGAATTATTGAAGAAATAATTATTTCAGTTTTTCTGTTTTGAATAACAACACCCGAAGGCCACCATGGTTCACCGGAATCTCAGGCTTGCCGAAGGGCAGGCCCGTGGCTTTGGCTAGGGATGTGTCGGTGGTCACTAATCCAACACGCCAGCCTGAAAACCGGGTGAGCAGCGTTTTGCCGAGTGCCGCATATAAAGCAAAAAGCGGCTTCTTGTCGCCAATGCGGGTACCATAAGGCGGGTTAACGATGACCAATCCGGCGGGGCCACTGGGTGGGGTAAGATCACTTACGGCCTGTTGTTTGAAATGGGTTATCTCGGCAACGCCTGAGCGTTCAGCATTGGCGATGCTCATGCGGATGGCGCCTGCGTCGCGGTCGCTGCCATAAAATTTCAAAGCAGTATCTTTGCGCGTGTTGGCGCTTTGCATTTTTTGCCATTGCTCAACGTCGAAAGATTTGAGCTGCTCGAAAGCAAAAATTCGAGTTCTGCCGGGCAACAGGTGGATGGCAATTTCGGCGGCTTCAATCACAAATGTGCCAGATCCGCACATCGGATCGACAATGGGTTCAGTGCCATCAAACCCGCACGCCCGCAAAAAATGAGTGGCCAAGGTTTCACGCATCGGCGCTTTGCCGATTGCTTCTTTGTGGCCGCGCTTATGCAGTGAATCCCCCGATGTATCAATGCTGATGGTGCAGAGATTATTTTCAAAGCGAGCTTTGATGCAAACTTCTGCATCGGCCGATATTGGAGCGCCCAGAGTTTCGCGGATGGCTGTTTCAATGCGTTGTTGGGCTGCACCGGCATGATAGATGCGGGATTTTTTGCACGTCACTTCCACTTGCACGGCCACATCTTTCCGCAAGAATTCACCCCATGGAAATTTCCGGGCGAGCTTATCGAGCTGTGCCAAATGCCCTGCATGAAAACTGCCAATACGCGCCAAAACTCGCGTCACGCCGCGCAGCTCTAAATTGGCACGCCACACCTCTGGCCAGCCACCTTGCACGGTCACACCGCCCGCCACTGGTTTTGGTGCTGCAAAGTTTAAAGCCTGCGCCTCTGCCAGAAGCCCTGCTTCAGTGCCAGGTGATGCGACCAGAAAAATTTCAAATTGTTCAGTTGAAGTCATGATGATCGTATAACCGAATAGTTCGATCAGCTGTTAAAATATTGTGGTTTTGGGTGCAGAGCTGCAATGAATGATACGAGCAACAAAAGTTGCTTATTGCCATATGATATGTGAAAACAAAAACTATAATATTTGGAGAAGAAAGCATGACTGCTGTGATGGCAAGGCCGCTCAAGGGTGTGTTTCCCGTGGTGCCCACTATTTTTGATGATCAGGGCGAACTGGATTTGGAAGGCCAAAAGCGCTGCCTTGATTTCATGATTGATGCAGGGTCTACGGGCTTGTGCATTCTTGCAAATTATTCAGAGCAATTTGCGCTTTCAGACGCGGAACGTGAGATTTTAACTAAGCTCTGTCTTGAACATGTGGCGGGGCGTGTTCCGGTTATTGTAACGACGACACATTTTTCTGCGAAGATTTGCGCTGAACGTTCGCGTGATGCGCAAAACTTGGGTGCAAGCATGGTGATGGTGATGCCGCCTTATCATGGGGCCACTATTCGTTTGGGTGAAAAAGATATTTTTGATTTTTTCAGCCATCTTTCGAATTCAATTTCCATCCCCATAATGATTCAGGATGCGCCCGTGAGCGGCACGCCTTTATCTGTTCCATTTTTGGTGCGTATGGCCAAAGAGCTGCAAAACATCCGCTATTTCAAAATTGAAGTGCCTATGGCCGCAGCCAAGTTGCGCGATTTGATTGCGCAGGGTGGTGCAGAGATTGAAGGACCTTGGGATGGCGAAGAAGCCATAACTTTGATGGCTGATCTTGATGCAGGTGCCACGGGGGCCATGACGGGTGGGGGCTATCCTGATGGCATACGCCAGATTGTTGATCCATTTCTTGCGGGTAATCGTGCTGAGGCCGTTGCTGCTTATGCGCGGTGGTTGCCGCTGATCAATTACGAAAATCGCCAATGCGGATTAAGTGCAGCCAAAATTTTGATGAAGCAAGGCGGCGTTATAAAATCTGACCGTGTGCGGCAATCGCTTTACCCCATGCATTCGGCAACGCGGACGGGCCTGATTGAGATTGCCCAAAGATTGGATGCGATGGTGTTGCGCTGGGGCAAATAAGCCTCAGCCCTTGTTCTTGTAATAAACATCCAAGAACACGGCGAACATCAACACAGCGCCTTTGATCACAAATTGCCAATCAATGCCGATGCCCATGATGGACATGCCATTGTTCATCACGCCAATGATGAATGCGCCAATCACGGCGCCAATGATTTTGCCAACACCACCCGTCACAGCGGCCCCGCCGATAAAGCAGGCGGCGATCACTTCAAGCTCAAAGCCAGCGCCTGCTTTCGGTGTTGCCACATTCAAACGGGCTGCGAATATCAATCCACCCAAAGCCGCGAGTGCACCCATGATGGTGAATATCCAGAAGGTGAGGCGTTCCGTGTTTACGCCTGAAAGCTTGGCTGCTTTTTCATTGCCGCCCATGGCATAAATGCGCCGGCCAAATGTGGTGCGCGTGGTGATGAACACGAACAAAGCGATCAACGAAAACATAACAATCAGCACGTTGGGCAAGCCTTTATAACGCCCCATGATAAAGCTGAACCCGACGAGGGCCACGGCAATGAGAACGTTTCGGCCATAGAAAATGATTTCAGGTTCCTCAGCCAAGCCGTGCTGCAATTGGCTGCGCCGCTCTCTGAAATTGAAATAAATCAGCAAAGCAGTGATCAAGGAACCAATGAGCAGTGCCAAGAGATTAAAAGGCGCACCAAACAGTTGGACGTCAAAAATGTCTGGGAGAAATCCGGTGCTGAGCAATTGGAATGTGGGTGGCAAAGGTCCAACTGAAGCGCCCCCCAAAACTGAAAGTGCAAGGCCTTTGAAAATCAACATGCCTGCGAGTGTTACAATGAAGGCCGGAATTTTATAATAAGCGATGAAATAACCTTGCACCGCGCCAATGGCACCGCCCAATGCCAGACACAGAATTGATGCGGTCACGAAATCAAATTTCGGAATGGTGAATAAATCAGGGTTGGGTGAAGTGCCTGTCATCAGCACAGCCGCAACAGCGCCCACAAAACCGGAAACGGAACCCACAGATAGATCAATATGGCCTGCCACAATCACCAGCAGCATGCCCAGCGCCATCACCACAATGTAACTGTTCTGCAAAAGCAAATTGGTCATGTTGACGGGTTTGAACAACGTGCCATTGGTATTGAATTGGAAAAAAACCATGATGGCGAGGAGCGAAAGCAACAACGCGTAATCGCGAATATTGCGTTTAACAAAGCGCATGAAATCGGGTTTTATTTGGGTTGCGTCAGTCATTTTTTTGTCCGTATGATTTCATAATTGCGCGCATGATTTTTTCTTGGCTCGCTTCTTTGGCGGGCATTTCGGCTACAAACTTGCCTTCATTCATTACATAAATGCGGTCCGAGATTCCAAGCAACTCTTGCATTTCAGATGAGATGACAATCACGGCTTTGCCCGCTTCGGCGAGTTGATTGATGATGCCATAAATTTCGTATTTTGCACCCACATCAATGCCCCGTGTGGGTTCATCGAGAATTAGAACATCAGGGCCGGAGAACAGCCATTTTGACAGCACAACTTTTTGTTGATTGCCGCCGGAAAGGTTCACTGTGGTCTGAAAAACTGATGAGCAGCGAATGGCTAAGTCGCGTTTATATTTGTTGGCGATGGCCAATTCCACCAGATCGTCAACCACGGAGAACTGTGCAACACCATCAAGATTGGCCAGCGTGATATTGTGTTTGATGTGATCGATCAAAACCAAACCATAAGTTTTGCGATCTTCCGTGGCGTAAGCCAGTTTGGCATCCATGGCTTTTGGAATGGTGCTCACATCGGCAAGCTTGCCGTTGATTTTCACTTCGCCGGTAATTTTTTGCCCGTAAGCCCGGCCAAAAATAGACATGGCAAGCTCGGTTCGGCCCGAACCCATTAAGCCTGCAATGCCCACCACTTCGCCGCGGCGCACGGTGAGATCAACATTCTTGATCATCTGCCGTTCAGCATGGAGGGGGTGGTAGCAGCTCCAATTTTTGACTTCAAAAATGGGTTCGCCAATTGTGGCATTGCGTGGCGGAAAACGATCTGTCAGTTCGCGGCCAACCATGGCTTTGATAATACGGTCTTCACTGATTTTTTCAGCGCGGCAATCGAGCGTGTCCACAGTCATGCCATCGCGAATGACGGTGATGCGGTCAGCCACTTTGGAAATTTCATTGAGCTTATGCGAAATCATAATTGATGAAATGCCTTGCTCGCGCAGTTCCATCAGCAAGTCTAGAAGTGAGTTTGAATCAGTTTCATTCAAACTGGACGTGGGTTCATCAAGGATAAGCAGTTTTACTTTTTTGTTGAGCGCTTTGGCAATTTCGACCAGTTGCTGTTTGCCCGTTCCTAAATTGGTGATGAGGGCATTGGGGTGCTCGTTCAGCCCCACTTTTTTCAAAAGTTCTTTGGTGCGTGCAAAAGCTTCAAATCGGTTGATGACGCCGAACTTGGAGGTTTCGTGGCCTAGAAAGATATTTTCGGCGATAGAGAGCAGGGGCACTAAGGCCAGTTCTTGATGGATGATGATGATGCCGGAATTTTCGCTATCAGCGATGGTGCCGAATTTGCGCTCCGTGCCTTCAAAATAAATGTCGCCCGAATAGCTTCCGTGCGGATAAACGCCGGAAAGCACTTTCATGAGAGTGGATTTGCCAGCGCCATTTTCACCAACAACAGCATGAATTTCGGCAGGACGCACATCCAATGTGACGTCACTCAAGGCCTTTACGCCCGGAAATGTTTTGGTAATGCCGCGCATCTCAAGAATGGGCTGCATGTTCTCCCCTTAACCCAGCTTTGCGCTGTTGTATTTTTATAAAATAACACGGGCCCTGCAATTGGCAAGGCCCGTGCGCAACAGATTTTAATTATCAATCTTGTCTTGTGTGTAATAGCCTGAGTCAACCAAAGCTGCCTTGATATCGGCCTTGCCAACTGAATGTGGCGTGAGCAGATAGGAAGGAACAACTTTCACACCATTATTATAGGTTTTGGTGTCGTTGATTTCAGGTTCTTTGCCGCTGAGCACAGTATCAACCATTTTCGCAGTCACTTTCGCCAGTTCGCGTGTGTCTTTGAATACTGTTGAATATTGTTCGCCCGCATTCATGCCCTTGACCGAAGCAATTTCGGCATCCTGGCCGGTAACGATAGGCATTTCAGCGCCGGCTTTATAGCCCACACCTTTGAGCGACGAGATGATGCCGCGTGACAAGCCATCATAAGGCGAGAGAACGCCGTTGACCTTTTTGTCGGTGTAGTTGGCAGAAAGCAAGTTATCCATGCGGGCTTGGGCCACGGCACCATCCCAACGGAGTGTGCCCACCTTGTCCATGCCCATTTGGCCTGAAACAATAACGATGTCTTTCGAATCGATCATGGGTTGCAGAACAGACATTGCACCATTGTAGAAATAGCCAGCATTGGTGTCATCTGGCGAGCCGCCAAACAATTCAACATTCCAGGGTTTCACACTTGGGAAACGCTCTTTAAGGCCGGCAACCAAAGAATTGGCTTGCAAAACGCCCACACCAAAATTGTCAAATGTTGTGTAATAATCAACATTCGCAGTTTTGGTGATCAAGCGATCATAAGAGAATACTTTTGCACCAGCATCGTGCGCTTTTTGCAAAATATCGCCCATGGTTGAGCCATCGATTGCCGCAATGATCAAAACCTTGGCGCCCTTGGTGACCATGTTTTCGATTTGTGCAAGTTGGTTTGGAATATCATCTTCAGCATATTGCAGATCAGTGGTGTAGCCCATGCCAGTGAATTCCTTCACCATGGATTCGCCATCTGAAATCCAGCGTGTGGACGACTTTGTTGGCATGGAAATGCCGATCAAGCCTTTGTCAGCAGCAAAGCTTTTTCCTGCTGCCACTGCAGCCGCAACGCCAGCGACTGAAGCGATGAAATGTCTACGATTTAACATCCTATTTCTCCCGTTAATGACAGCCAACTCTTGAGACTTATTCCCAGTCTTGTGCTGTATTGCGGGGGACCATAAATTGCCTCGACCCAGCGAGCAAGTGTTTTTGTATGACAATTAAAAATACAGGCAAGGGATGAGGTTGACGATAAAGGCGAACAAAAGCCAATGGCGGAAGAAGAGGGATTCGAACCCTCGGTAGGCTATTAACCTACGCACGCGTTCCAGGCGTGTGCCTTAAACCACTCGGCCATCCTTCCGCTTTTGAAGTTTGCAGCCCCGCTGGAACCTTTATGTGGGGCGCAATGAGGCGTGAACTATACTAACAAGGCGCGTTGTTCAAGCTATTGTGCGGGTTTAATTTTTGGGGTCTTGCCTCATGCAATGGGTCATGGCAGCTTGATTATGATGGCCAAGAAATCAAAATCTGATGAAGTGTCAGCTGCGCAAATTTTAGCCCAACTTGAGCGTTTGTCGCGGCTTTCGCGCGGCAGCAGTCATTCTGGGGGTCTAAACCCGGCCCAATGGGATGCTTTGCGTTATTTGGGGCGCTGCAACCGGTTTTCAAACTCGCCTATGGCCCTCACCCAATATTTGGGCGCCACCAAAGGCACTATTTCTCAAACAGTGGCGGCTTTGGTCAAAAAAGCTGTCGTTACAAAAACGGTTCGCACTGGCAACCATCGCTCGGTAGTTTTGGTTTTGACGGATTTAGGCCGGCAGTTTCTGGCCAATGATCCTTTGAGGCCCCTGGAAAAATCAATTGAAAACCTGAGTGCAAAAACAAAAAAGCGTTTTGCGCGGGGTGTTTTAGAATTGTTGGAGGGTGAGCGTGAGCGCCAAAGCCAACCGCCCTTTGGCACATGCCAGGCGTGCCGCTTTTTTCGTAGTGCGCCTGATACATGCATGAAATTTGAACAGGCCCTGACTTCTGAAGATAAGGCCTTGATTTGCGTGGAACAGGTTGAGCGTTAAACTCCAACGCCATCGGCGCGTTCGGCCAAACGCAACACTGTTTCTTTGATGATTTGGATTTGGCCCGGCGTTGATAATCTATGGTCGCCATTTTTGACGAAGGTCAATGTTACATCGGCTCCGTGCAGCGCCTCAAAGGTTTTAACGGCGTGGGCGGGTGGCACATCGGCATCTTTTGAACCTTGCAAAATGCGGATTGGAAAGGGCAGATTTAAACCTTCTGGAAAAAGCAGGTGCTGCATGCCATCAGCCAAAAGGGCCGCCGTTATGGGATAGGGCTCGCCATAGTCTGAGGGTTGTAAATAGACCCCGTGGTCGCTCAAAGCTTGTTTTTCCGAAAGCCCAAATTCATTCCACATCAAGTCTTGCGTCATGTCGGTGGCGGGTGCGATCAACACCATTCCGGCAATGCGGCGGAAGGCGATTTTGTCTTCGGCTTGCAGACGCCGTGCTAAAAGTAGCGCAAGCCAGCCCCCCATAGATGATCCGACAATGATGCGTTTGCCCTTGGTGTGGCTGAGAAACATGTGGGTTGCCTGCTCTAGCCAAACTGAAATGGTGCCATCGGTGAAAAGCCCGCCCGATTCACCATGGCCGGAATAATCAAAACGCAGGCAGGTGCGTCTGGTGGCACGCGCCAGTTCTGCCAAGGCCTCGCCCTTGGTGCCTGTCATTGCAGACATAAACCCACCCAGCCAGAAAAAGCCTGTCTGGCCCAGTTCATCGGTTCCACCATCCTGCCGGTAGGCCAAATGGCTGCCTGTGAGATGATTGTCGAAGGCGGATTGAGCCATTGCGAATGCCCCTTATGCAAACTTATCATCTCTGCTAATGAAACCTCGCTGGATTCGCAATTGGTGTTCCGGCGATTAACCAAGGAGACTAAACCCACTTGAGCATACCTCCACGCAAACCGGCACCTATTCGCAGTGCCACGCCTGCCCCTAAGGAAGAAACGCACAAAATCAATAACCGCATTGACAGCCGCGAAGTGCGCTTGATCGATGCTGATGGCAATAATGTTGGCGTGGTGCCCACACGGCAAGCGCTGATTATGGCTGAAGAGGCCAATCTTGATCTCGTAGAAATATCACCCGATGCCAAGCCACCGGTGGCCAAGATTCTCGATTTCGGAAAGTTTAAATTCCAAGAACAGAAGAAGGCGTCTGAAGCGCGCAAGAAGCAGCGCGTGATTGAAATTAAAGAAATTAAATTACGTCCCATGATCGATGATCATGATTATGATGTGAAGCTGAAAGCCGCCATGCGCTTTTTTGGCGAAGGCGACAAAGTGAAAGTGACTTTGCGTTTTCGTGGTCGTGAAATGGACCATCAGGAATTGGGCCATAAGCTTTTGAACCGGGTTAAAGCTGACACTGGTGAAATTGCAAAAGTTGAAATGGAGCCTCGTTTTGAAGGCCGCCAAATCATTATGATTTTATCGCCAAAGGCAACAAAATGATCAAGAAACTTCTCACAGCCTGCCTGTTCACTACAGTTCTGAGCATTTCAGCTCACGCTGAAAATGTTTCCATTGGTGGCAACTATAAAGTTGAAGGCACCAATATCAATGGCACCACTTATTCGGGTGATGCCACGATCTCGCTCACTTCGGAAACTACATGTGAAATTCACTAGGTGACGGGAAGTTCAACATCTGACGGCATTTGTATGCGCAATGATGATAGCTTTGCTGCTGCATACAAGATGGGTGATGTTGTTGGCTTGGTTATTTATAAAGTGGCAGCCGATGGCACATTGAATGGCTTATGGACCATTGCAGGAAACGGCGGCAATGGTACGGAAGTTTTAGTTCCGGTTCGTTGATCGGTTTTATAATTTGAATTTAAAAAGGGTCCCTTCAGGGGCCCTTTTTGCTGAGCACTTTATGCAGGTTGAAAACCACCAATTCGGCAATGCGCTGATTGCCCAAGGGCCTTCTTTCAACGCGTTGGTGAATATCCAAATCCGGTTTACCATTGCCTTCAACAATCATGGGGCCATCTTTTAACATGGCCACATCCCAGCCCACCATAATGCGGTGAGGAAACGCTTTGTGGGCTTCAATGGCCAAGTTCAACACGGCTTTCCAATCGGGCAGAATGCGATCTTTAAAGCGCACACCACTCACGGGGTGCACGTCGCGCCAACCCATGCCGGGTTTGATCCCGATATCGGATGCTTGGCCGATGGCGCCAGTTTGAATGTTAACTGGGGCAGCGAGCCCGCCTTGATGAAAATTATCGACAACGGAATTGCCACCCACGGCCATGCGAAAGGCGACATTGGTGACTTCAGGCTCGCCTTGCTCATTGCGGCAGGTGAGAACACGCACCGTGGACAATGCATCATTGCTGATATCGCTCAAGCTGGGGTGATTGACGAGACGTGGCTGGATGATGAAATCATCTTTGAGCGATTGCGCCAACAATCTTGAGAGCAAATCGGCTTTTGAACAGGTCTCGCCCGCACTGTTTTGGTAAATGTCTTTGCCTTTATAATCCCAACGTTCAGCATTATGGCCGCCATTGCCTTGACGGGGCTTTATGAAAAGATCTTCAGGCGGCAAGCTGGTGTTTTGGCTCAGCGCCGGCAAAATTGCGCCTGCAGAGAGATAGAGGTAAACGGGCACGGCGCGTATATTATGATCTCTACAATGTTTAGCAAACCACACTTTATCGGGCAGAAGATCGATGCCTTCAGCGGGCTGCAGCAGCGTGAAGGCGGGCCCAATAGTTTCGTGCGCCATTAAATAAAGGGTAGCATTTTTGCTTCGGGTTTCATCGTAAAGTTCAAACATGTAGAACCAGAAAGGGGCGATGGAATTTTGCGCCGCCAGTTTGAATTGACCCATGATTTGATTGAAAATCGAAGCACCATAGCGCTGCTTGATTGCGGCTCCGTTCCATACGGTGAACACGATTATGGCGATGGCGAGAGCCACTGGCCAAAGCAAGATTGTGAGAAACCCTCGTAGTGGGCCAAAGGGCATGCGCCAGAAGTTACGGGCATAGAAATCATGAAGCTCGTTTGTGGCTTGGCTGTTTGTTGTGTTGCCACCCAAAAAGCGGCGCAAGGCCATGGGCAAGCCTACCAAATCATAGACCCAATATTCAGCATGATTCAAAAACCATTTTTTGCTCAGGCCAAGGACTCGTTTCGCAACATCAAATAGAGAGAGATTCATAGGGCGCTCATAGATCAAATAGGGCCTTCACGCGAGTGGTGGCGCGCATCAAGTCTTGATCCTCAGTGATAGTCTTTGCTTGAGGCGGCTCTTTGCCCAGCCAATTGGCGCGCCCCGCTGCGATGAGCTGTTGATGGACCACTCGAAGATCACGCGACCAATGCGGTGGACCTAGACGCATGGCCAATCGAAACGCAGTGGTGCTGAGGTTTTGGCCGCGCCAAGCAATTTTTCCGCTTTGGTCATTCATCGCATATGGCCCGGCTTCCGTATCAAAAAGCAAAACGGGCTTTCCAGTAGCGCAAGCTTCTGACAACATAGAAATGCTATCAGCTGTGACAATAAATCGGTCTGCCAGCGCCAAAAAACCGTGGAATGGATTTTCCGCGGATGTTCTTTCCCACTGATGAAAAAAGTTTGGCGATTTGAGTTCGTTATGAAGGGTCTTTGCCACATCCAAGGGTGTGCGCGCACTGGTGCTGACTAATAATGAGCCACCCAACGCACTGGCACTTTCGCCAAGACGCTTGGCTGCTGCTGGCATAAATGTGTAGGGACCACTTGCGCCACCCACCAATACAGCTGTCCAGGGCCTCGGCAGATGCGCTAGTCTCGGCTGCCAAATTTTTGCCCCAGCTGCTAAATTCTCTGGGTTAATTTTATGCATTGGCAATTGGTTGTGCAACACACGAGGGTGCTGGGGCAGACCGTATTGCGGTGTAGTTATGACCAGATCAAAATGATCGAGATTGGCCCATGGCGTTCCCACCGTGACAAGTTTCACGTGTGGATTTCCATATTTCTTGATCCATAAGGCCACCGCTTCAGTAGGGCGGCCCGCGCTCAAAATGAGATCAGGAAAGGGTGCTGTAATTTGAGCACGCGCTTGTCTTGTTAGGCCCCAAAGTGTGGCACCTAAACTCAGCCGCGCCAGAGTTTGGCCAGATCTGTAGCTCAGAGTTTTGATCTCGCAAGGCCATCCCAGTTGATCCGCGAGGGCTTTCAGTTGCGTGTTATCCCCGGTATGGGGGCTGGTCAGCAGCCAGACTTTCGGATTTTGGGTCATGGAATGGAATGCCTTGTATCAGGACACCATTCAACCTTGCAATTGCCAAAATTTGACATCACATCAGGTCCTGATAAATGAATGAATTCAAACAAAATGGATTTAACATGGCCAAATCGGCTTCCAAACGTCCTCATATATTCATCCAAACCAATGCCAAGCAAGCCATCGGTGCTATTGTTTCAGCTCATAGCATGATGCGCAATTCTGCTCACGCCGATAAGTTTGATGTGAGCGTGATGCACAAAGAAGATTATCCTTATTTTCAGGCTCGCGAAGGGCAATACTACATGCGCCATGGCGACAAGCGCTTGTGGTTGAATGAGGATTTACAATCATTCACAATCACCCGTTTTTTGCCGCCAGGTCTTATGGGGTATGAAGGTCGTGCTCTTGTGGTTGATCCTGATGTTTTTGCGGTTTCTGATGTGTGGGAACTTTTGACCCGTGATATGGACGGCAAGGCCATCATGTGCCGAGGATCAAAATTCAAGAATGGGGCCTTTGCCACTTCAGTCATGCTTTTGGAATGTTCAAAACTCAAGCATTGGGATGTTGAAAAAGGCTTTAGCGAATTGTTTGAAGGAAAACGTGACTATCACAATTGGATGTCCCTTTTGATGGAAGATCGCGCCACCATTGGCACGTTTGAAAATGAGTGGAATGATTTTGACAAGCTTAGCCCACAAACGCGCATGGTGCATAACACGCATCGCCGCACGCAGCCTTGGAAAACAGGGTTGCGGGTGGATTATACGCCGACTGAGTTTGTGCCGGTAATCGGCCAGATCATGAAATTGCGCCGCAAGCTTTTTGGTGAGCATGCATTTTTGGGAAAGTATCATCGTCATCCAGATGTAAACCAAGAAAATCTATTTTTTGGTTTACTGAAAGAGTGTCTGGCTGAAGGCAAAGTCACCACTGAAATGTTGAAAGAGGCTATGGCAAAAAATTATGTGCGCCATGATGCTTTGGACGTGATGGCGCGTGTCCCTGAACTTAAAAAAATCGCTGCATGAGCGAGATTTCGGCCCAGCAGCTTCGCCTTGCGCTGTTCACAGGCAACTATAATTATATCCGTGATGGTGTTGCTATCACGTTGAACCGCTTGGTTGCTTATCTTGAAAAACGCGGCATTGCGGTTTTGGTGTTTTCACCCACAGCAAAGGTGCCGGCAATGGCGCATGTGGGTGATCTGGTTTCCGTGCCTTCTGTTCCGGTGCCGTTTCACACCGAATATCGCTTCGCACTTGGGTTTCCTAAATCACAGCAACGAAGACTGAGAGACTTCAAACCCAATCTTTTTCTCTTGGCGGCGCCCGATAGATTGGGGCACCGCGCCCTCGAAGTGGCAACTGAAATGGGCGTTCCCGTGGTTGCATCTTACCATACGCGGCTTGATACTTATCTTAAGTTTTACCGCTTGGGCTTTCTCGAAAATTGGGGACGCAATTATTTGCGGCGGTTTTATAGGCGCTGCCGCATGGTCTATCCGCCATCGCACTCCATGGCCGATATTTTGCGTGAGCAAGGCATTGCCACAAATCTTGAAGTGTGGGCGCGCGGCATTGACAGTGACTTGTTTAATCCCAACAAACGATCGCTGGCCTGGCGGCGCAGCCTTGGGGTTTCGGACAATGACATCGTCATCGCATTTGTTAGTCGTTTGGTGAAAGAGAAAAACACTGATTTGCTGGTGGATGTTTTGCAAAAGCTCCACGATCAAAAGATCAACTTTAAGACAATCATTGTTGGTCGCGGGCCTGAGGAGCAGCATTTACGTGATGTTTTGCCGAATGCTATTTTTACGGGCTTTCTGGTGGGCGAGGATCTAGCGCGCGCTTATGCCTCTTCGGACGTTTTTTTCTTTCCCAGTGAAAGTGAGACATTTGGCAATGTGACGCTGGAAGCCATGGCAAGCGGCCTTCCCACCGTGTGTGCCAATGCCTCGGGCAGCAATTCATTGGTTGAAGATGGTGTGACGGGTTATTTGATTGATGCGAAAAACAGTGATGGATTTGTTCAGAAGATTGCTGGTTTGGTTCAGAATGCAAAATTGCGCAATGCCATGGGTCTTGCTGCGCGTGCGCGGTCATTGGGCTTTAACTGGGATGCAATTTTGGGGAAATTGGTTGATAGTTTCTTGCGTATTGCGAATGATAAAAGTGCAGGTCCGTGATCTGGATTCTATGGCATCGGCGGCTTGGCGACTTGAACCAAATGCTGGAACTGGCCAAGGCTTTAGAACTGCCTTATATTGTTAAAAAATTGGCGTTCCGCAAACCCTATTATGCGCCTCTTGCCAATGTTACTTTCGACGCGTCTCACTCTGATCCCTTGTCAGGGCCTTGGCCTAAACTTGTGATCTGCGCTGAGGCGCTAACCAGTGTGGTGGCGCGGCACTTGAAACGGCAATCAGGCGGGCAGCTTAAAATCATTTCTATGGCGCGGCCTTCAGGATCGACCCGTGATTTTGACCTTGTGCTGACGACGGCTCAATACCGTTTTCCTGCTGCTTCAAATATTGTTGAACTTCACATGCCGTTGGCAGCGGAAAATATGTTAGTCCCGCAGGACTTAGGGCGCATTGCGGTTCTAATTGGAGCAACAAGCCCACCAGATCATCTTGATGATGCGGCAGCTCAACACATGGTTGCCGATCTTGTTCAAAGCCCAAAGCCATTGGATGTTATTACAAGTCCCCGCACAAGTTCCAGTGTGAGTGCTATTTTAAGCGAGGGTTTTAAAGCCCCACACCGCGTTTATAAATGGCAGCAGGGAGCGGACAATCCTTATGCGCGATTGATCGCTGAAGCGTCCTCCGTGATTGTCACCAGTGATAGTGTTTCCATGTTGGCGGATGCTTTGGTGGCAGGTAAACTGGTTCAAGTTTATCCTTTGCCGCGCAGACTTTCAGCGCTGCAGCAATTGGTTGAATGGTTTTATAAAGCAGCCCCTGAAGCTTGGGTTTTTCGCAGCGGCATTATTGAAGCCACCACCGATCGCAGAGTTCTTGTTGAGCGACTAATTGCCGAAGGTTACGTCAGCTGGTTTGGCACTCCAGAAAAAAGCACCAAACCCTTTGATCGCAGAGTTGATATTACAACCGCCGTTCAAGCAGTGAAAAGACTTCTTTAAACATCCAAGTTTGCCACATTCAAAGCATTGTCGCGGATGAAGTCGCGGCGGGGTTCCACCACATCACCCATCAGCTTGGTGAACAAATCATCGGCATCATCCATCTCGGCCACGCGCACGCGCAACAGTGAACGGGCATTGGGATCAAGCGTTGTTTCCCAGAGCTGGTCTGGGTTCATTTCGCCTAAACCTTTATAGCGCTGCATCGACACGCCTTTACGGCCACTGGCGAAAATATTTTCGAGCAGCGACAAAGGACCATGAATTTGAACTTCTGAATCTTTGCGGCGCAGTTTGGCCGTGCGGCCATAGATTTCCTGCAAGTGTGGGGTTTTCTTGTCGAGACGCATGGCATCTTGCGAAGCAATGAGCTTGCCATCAATATCCCAGCTTTCTTTCACACCGCGCAGTTCACGCGCAAAAGCAAGGCCACCATCGGCGGTTGCTGTGCCAATCCAATTGCGTTCAGTTTCATCGGAAATGGCATCGAGGCGCTTGGCAACGTAGGTTGCTGCGCCGGTTGCTTTGTCTTGCGTGCCAATGACTTCGGGGTTGAGAGAACCAGCAATGGCAACTTGTTCAATAATGTTGGTTGGATAACGCGAATGGAGCGACTCAATGATGCCGCGAATGGCCAAAGCTTCTTCAACAATGATGCGAAGATCTGGGCCCGCACGCTCGCTGCCGTCGGCAAGGATCAAGCTGGTGCCTTCAAGGCCCACATCAATAAGATTCACTTCAAGGCCGCGATCGTCTTTCAAATATTGCTCGGAATTGCCGCGTTTGATTTTATAAAGGGGAGGTTGGGCAATGTAGAGATGTCCACGCTCAACAATCTCGCGCATTTGGCGATAGAAGAATGTGAGAAGCAAGGTTCTGATGTGAGCGCCGTCTACGTCAGCATCGGTCATGATAATGATTTTGTGATAGCGCAGTTTTTCAACATTGAAGCCATCGCCATTTTCGTCGCGGCCAATGCCGGTGCCAAGACAGGTGATAAGCGTCCCGATTTGTTCGGAGCCTAACATCTTGTCAAAGCGGGCGCGCTCAACGTTTAGAATTTTACCGCGCAAAGGCAGCACGGCTTGGTTTTCACGGTTGCGGGCTTGCTTGGCAGAGCCACCAGCAGAGTCACCTTCCACGATGAAGAGTTCACATAAGGCCGGGTCTCGCTCTTGGCATTCAGCCAGTTTGCCGGGCATGCCAGCCATATCAAGGGCCCCTTTGCGGCGTGTGAGTTCACGCGCTTTGCGGGCGGCTTCACGCGCTGCTGCGGCTTCCACCACTTTGCCAACAATGGTTTTGGCATCGGCGGGGTGTTCTTCAAACCACGCGCCAAGCTGCTCGTTGATGAGGCTTTCTACCACAGGGCGCACTTCGGACGAGACCAGTTTATCTTTGGTTTGTGATGAGAATTTAGGATCCGGCACTTTCACAGAAAGCACGCATGTGAGGCCTTCACGCGCGTCGTCGCCGGAGATTACGACTTTCTCTTTTTTCGCCACACCACTATCAACGGCATAGGCGTTGATAATGCGGGTGAGGCCACCGCGGAAGCCTGCTAAATGCGTGCCGCCATCGCGCTGTGGGATGTTATTGGTGAATGGAAATACGCTTTCATTGTAGCTGTCATTCCACCACAAGGCGCATTCCATGCTGATCCCGTCTTTCTCGCCGGAAATCATAATCGGCTCTTTAATCAGACCTTGCTTGCTGCGATCGAGATAGCGCACGAAGGCCACAATGCCGCCTTCATAGTAAAGCTCAAGCACATGTGGTTCCACGCCACGCTTATCGGTGAGAACGATGCGCACACCAGAATTGAGGAAGGCCAGCTCGCGCAAGCGGTGCTCAAGGGTGCTGAAATCGAATTCAGTTTTGGTGAAGGTTTCAGTGCTCGGCAGGAACGTGACTTCAGTGCCGCGCTTGCCTTCAGCATCGCCAATTTCTTTCAGCGGCCCATCAGCATCACCGTGGGTGAAGCTCATAAAATGTGTGCGGCCATTGCGGTGGATGGTGAGTTTCAATGACACTGAAAGCGCATTGACCACAGACACGCCCACGCCGTGAAGACCGCCTGAAACTTTATAAGAATTCTGATCGAATTTGCCGCCTGCATGAAGCTGGGTCATGATCACTTCAGCCGCGGAAACACCTTCGCCTTTGTGAATATCGGTTGGAATGCCGCGACCATTATCCGTGACGGTGACAGAGCCATCGGCATTGAGGGTTACAGTCACATGCGTGGCATGGCCGGCGAGTGCTTCATCAATGGCGTTATCGACCACTTCATAGACCATATGATGCAGGCCCGAGCCATCATCGGTGTCGCCGATATACATGCCCGGGCGCTTGCGCACCGCATCAAGGCCTTTGAGAACTTTAATTGAGTCAGCCCCATAATTGGCTATCGCTTCGGCGCGCTTTTCATTGGCTTGTTCATCGTCGGTCATATTAGGTCTTCACTTCCAAAATCGTGCCGTGTTCAACATTATAAAGAACTGAAGCTTCACCCGCTTCAGCAAATAAACTTGTATCCGTTCCTGTCATCCACGCTTGCACACCAAGTGCTGACAACGCCTCAAACAAACCGCGACGGCGGTGCACATCTAAATGCGCTGCCACCTCATCGAGAAGCAGCACAGGGGCAGCGCCAACCAGTTCTTTTACAGCGCGGGCTTGCGCTAAAATTAAACCGATCAACAAGGCCTTTTGTTCGCCTGTGGAACACAGTTCGGCACCTTGAGATTTTGGCCCGTGCAGCACCGAAAAATCGGTACGGTGCGGGCCTTTTAATGTGCGTCCCTGCGCCCTATCAAGGTTGCGCGAATCTTTCAGAATCATAACATATTCCGCTTCAGCTTGCACGGCTGGTTTTGCGGAAACTAAGGCTTCAATTTCCCCTAAAAGCTGCAAAATTCCCCACGGAAAAGGGCTTATATCTGCATGGGCGGCAAAGTGCCTTGCCAAGGTGGTCGCGGCCTCATTTCGCGCGGCTGCGATGGCTATGGCTAGCTCGGCCATTTGGGCTTCAATACTGGTCAGCCAAGCATAATCACAGCGCGGATCTTGAAGAAGAAAATTGCGTTCGCGCATGACCTTTTCAAAGGCTGAAACGCGCGCACCATGGTGGCTGTCAAAGCTCATCACGAGACGATCAAAAAAACGACGACGATCAGAAGCAGGCCCGGCAAACAGGCGGTCCATGGCGGGTGTTAGCCACAGCATTTTGAGGTAGTTCGAAAGGCCGCCCGGGCTGCGTTGCAATTGGCCATCAATCATGGCGTTGCGGCCTGAACTGCCACCATCTTCTGCCAGGGGATCACCTTCATAGCTGGTGCCAATTTTAAAATCGCCTTCGGGCACGGAGATATTGGCGGCCACCGCCCACGAGGCTGAACCCCCCAGACGCGCTATGACATTTAGAGCTGATCCGCGTAGTCCGCGCCCCGGCACCAGCAGCGATACGGCTTCCAACACATTGGTTTTGCCCGCGCCATTTTGGCCTGTGAGAGCGATGAGCGGGCGTGAAGGATTGATCCGCAAAGTTTCGTAATTGCGAAAATCGGAGAGAGTAAGACGGCTGATTGCGAATGATAAATTATAAGGCACGAACTCAGTTTATCACACGCGCATCGGCATCAGCACGTAAAGCGAGTGTGCATCTTCAGGATCGCGGATCACTGTTGGCGAGCCTGAATCAGCCAATTCAAAGCGCATGGTGGCGGCTTTCACTTGGCTTGCCACATCCAACAAATAACGAGAGTTGAAACCAATTTCGATTTCATCACGATCATATTCAACCGCCAGTTCTTCTTCGGCTGAACCGGAGTCCGGATTGTTGACGGTTAAAGTCAGTTTGCCCGCCGCGATATTCAATTTCACGGCACGGCTTTTTTCGAAGGAGATAGTGGAGACGCGGTCCACAGCCTCGGCAAAGCTCTTGGTGTCGGCTTCCAAAATTTTGTCATTGTTGCGCGGGATCACGCGCTCATAATCGGGGAAGGTGCCGTCAATCAATTTCGAGGTGAGCACCAGCTTGCCCACGTTAAAGCGAATCTTGGCGGAGGAAATGGAAATTTCCACCTCGCCGTCTTCGCCTTCCATCAGCTTCACAATTTCTAGAACGGTTTTGCGTGGCACGATGATGCCTGGCATTCCGGTGGCCCCTGCAGGCAGAGACATTTGAGCTTGGGCCAGGCGATGGCCATCGGTGGCCACGGCGCGCAGCAGGCCCCCTGCCGCCACTTCATGCAAATAAATGCCGTTCAAATAATAACGGGTTTCTTCAGTTGAGATGGCAAAGCGGGTGCGCTCAATCAGAAATTTGAGTTCTGATGTAGCAAGCGTGAAGGTGTTGCCAAATTCGCCACTGGACAGATCTGGAAAATCTTCGGGCGGCAAGGCTTGCAGCGCAAAGCGCGAGCGCCCGGCATGAATGGAAATGCGGCCAGAGTCTGGCCCTTGTTCCAGTTCCAATTGCGCCCCATCGGGCAGCTTGCGCACGATGTCATAAAGCATGTGGGCAGGCACGGTGGCGGCCCCTTCGCGACTCACATCAGCGGCAACGGATTCTACAATTTCAATATCAAGGTCCGTGGCTGTGAGTTTCACCTGGCCACCTGAAGCTTGCACCAGAACATTGGACAGAATAGGAATGGTATTGCGGCGCTCGACCACGCTTTGCACATGGTTGAGAGCCTTTAAAAAGCCCGATCTTTCAATGGTGACGCGCATAGCCTTAAATCTTTCCAAAACCTTAACGGACGAAGACTTTGGCGGTTTATCTCCACAAATTCAAGTCTTAGGTCCTCGAATTCAAGCGGTTTTCCATATAAACAATACCCAGCCCACTCAACAAAATGAGTGCCATGCCGATAATTGAGAGAGGGTTTGGAATATCACGGAAAATCAGGAATCCTAAGACCACTGCCCAGATCATGAAGGCATAATAAAACGGCGCCACCGCTTGGGCAGAGGCATTGCGATAAGCCAGAAACGTGAACATGTGGCCCAGCATCATGAACAGGCCTGCAGCGGCTAAAAGCACAATGTGTTTTGCACTTGGCAAAAGCCATTGTTCGGTTGTCAGCCCCACAAGGCCACTGGATGTCATGACCATGACGATGGTGATGAAGGTTGCAGCCAAAGCAGGCACGGCTGCGGTCACGCGTCTGCCTGCTAAGTCCCGCAAGGCCGCAAAGAGAGCGGTGACAAATGCAAACATAAGGTAAGGCGAGGTGGCCCCGCTGCCCGGCTGAGCCACCAGCAGAGCCCCAGCAAAACCCAAGCCCACTAAGATCAAACGCGCAGGCACGGCCTGCTCACGGTGGATGAAAACCATGCCTAAAATGACCAGCAGGGGCGTGATTTGGAAAATGGCTGTTACATCGCCGACAGTGGCATGCGAAAGGGCCAAAATATAAGTGAGTATGGCTCCCACTTCCAAAAGCCCCCGCAAAAACACCCAGCGGTTGAAAGCACTTTTAAGCTTGGTCAAATCACCCATCAAGCCGAGCAAAACGAGGGCGCAAAACGTTCCAGATAACCCCCTAAGAACCAGCACTTCATAGGCGGGTAAATCGGCCAGCGCCAATTTCATAAAGCTATCGTTCAAAACGAAAGTGCCAGCACCAGCCAACATGAAAGCAATGCCGCGTAAATTTGAAGTGGGTGTCACTCAACGCCTTCAATCAAGGTGATATCGGCCACACCTGCGTCTTTGCGCTTGGATTTAGCGTGTTGATATTCTTCGGAGGCATAGCAATCTTTTGCAGCTTGAAAGCTTGGAAATTCGATCACCACGTTGCGGGCATGACCGCTGCCTTCCACTTGCTCAAAAGCACCGCCGCGCGCCAGCATGACAGCGCCATATTTCACGAAGGCTGCGCGAGAGGCTTCAACATAAAACTTGTATTGGTCCGGGTTGATGACCGTGACTTGCGCGATCCAATAGCCTTTGGGCATTACCAATCTCCTAGCGGGTGGGCACGGGTTTTTCGCCGCGATAATCATAGAAGCCGCGTTTCACTTTGCGGCCCAGCCATCCGGCTTCCACATATTTCACCAGAAGCGGGCAAGGGCGATATTTGGAATCACTCAAGCCTTCATGCAACACTTGCATGATGGAGAGGCAGGTATCCAAGCCAATGAAATCTGCCAGTTCCAAAGGTCCCATAGGATGGTGGGCCCCCAGCTTCATGGCTGTGTCGACGGCTTCCACACCGCCCACACCTTCATAAAGCGTGTAAATGGCTTCGTTGATCATGGGCAGTAAAATGCGGTTGACAATGAAGGCTGGAAAATCTTCTGAGATGGCCGTGGTTTTGCCTAATGATTTGGCAAAATCATTGATGGTTTGAAACACGCCTTCGTCAGTGGCAATGCCGCGAATGAGCTCGACCAATTCCATCACCGGAACAGGGTTCATAAAGTGAATGCCCATAAAACGTTCAGGGCGACCTGTGACAGCGGCAAGGCGCGTAATTGAGATCGATGACGTGTTGGTGCTGACAATGCATTCAGGCTTTAAGTGCGGGCACACGGCTTCAAAAATCTGGCGTTTTATTGCTTCTTTTTCAGTGGCGGATTCGATGATCAGATCAAAGTCAGCGAAGCCTTCATAAGTGGGCACAGCTGAAATGTGAGCCAGAGTTGAAGCCTTGGCTTCTTCGGTGGCTTTGCCTGATTTTACACGCCGTGTTAGCCCGGCATCAATGTTTGTAAGGCCCGCCGCAATGCGCTCTACGCTCACATCATTGAGGCCAACATGATAGCCTGCGGCGGCACAGACTTGTGCAATGCCGCAGCCCATTTGGCCCGCCCCGATAATTCCAACTTTAACAATTTTCATTTCGGTTTGTGCCTTTGATTTAATTTATCGGCCTAGTTTGCCAAGTTCAGCTTCTAGTTCTGGCACCGCCGTGAAAAGATCAGCCACCAAGCCATAGTCGGCCACTTGGAAAATGGGGGCTTCATCATCCTTGTTAATGGCAACGATGATTTTTGAATCTTTCATGCCTGCCAGATGTTGAATGGCACCTGAAATGCCAACCGCAATATAAAGATCAGGAGCCACCACTTTGCCGGTTTGGCCCACTTGATAATCATTGGGAACATAGCCAGCATCAACGGCGGCGCGCGATGCACCCACAGCGGCATTGAGTTTCTTTGCCACCTTTTCAAGCATCACAAAGTTTTCGCCCGATTGCATGCCGCGTCCACCAGAAACAATTATTTTGGCTGAGGTGAGTTCGGGGCGATCTGACTGCGTGAGGTTTTCGCCCACATATAACGAAAGTGCAGGATCTGCGGCGGCATTGGCCTTTTCAATAGAGGCCGATCCGGTTTCGCCCGTTGCCGCAAAAGAAGCCGTGCGCACGGTGATGATTTTTTTATTGTCCGTAGACTGAACAGTTTGCACGGCGTTGCCAGCATAGATGAGGCGCACAAATGTGTCGGCAGATTTCACTTCGGCAATATCCGAGATTTGCATCACATCCAAAAGAGCCGCTACACGCGGCATATAGTTTTTGCCATTGGTGGTGGCAGCAGCGACGATGTGATCATATCCGCCAGCTAGGGCGACGATGGTAGCGGCCATCGGTTCGGCCAAGGGGCGTTCAAGGGCTGATGATTCAACATGGAGCACTTTGGTGACACCTGTGAGTTTTGCAGCATGAGCCGCAGCAGCGCCTGCGTTATTTCCGGCAACAAGCACATGAACATCGCCACCCATTTGAACAGCAGCCGTGAGAGCTTTGTGCGTTGCATCTTTGATAGATTTATTGTCGTGTTCGGCAATAAGAAGAACAGCCATGATTACAGGGCTCCTGCAGTTTTGAGTGCGCCAACAAGTTCAGCAACGGATTTAACTTTAACGCCTGCCAAACGCTTTGGTGGCTCTTCAGTTTTAACAAGTTTCAAGCGGGGAGTTACATCAGCGCCGAAGTCTGCTGGAGTTTTTTCATCAAGTGGCTTTTTCTTGGCCTTCATAATGTTGGGCAAGCTGGCATAGCGGGGCTGGTTCAGCCGCAAATCAGTTGTCACAATCAACGGCATCTTCACTTTCAATGTTTGTAAGCCGCCATCAATTTCGCGGGTGATGATGGCTTCACCATTGCCAGGTTCCAATTTTGAGCAGGCTGTTGCTTGTGGCCAGCCTAAAAGGGCCGAGAGCATTTGGCCCGTTTGGTTGCAATCATCATCAATGGCTTGTTTGCCGAGAATTACGATTTCGGGCTTTTCAGCATCCACAACGCCTTTAAGAATTTTAGCCACACCCAGTGGCTCAACATATTCATCATATTTCACATGAATGGCGCGGTCTGCGCCCATAGCCAAGGCTGTGCGCAAAGTTTCGGCAGCTTGGGCAGGCCCAATGGTGACAGCGATAATTTCAGTCGCAATGCCTTTTTCTTTGAGCCTGATGGCTTCTTCCACACCGATTTCATCAAACGGGTTCATCGACATTTTGACGTTTGCAAGCTCAACGCCTGATCCATCGGCCTTAACCCGGATTTTTACGTTGTAATCAACCACGCGTTTGACAGCGACAATAACCTTCATGGGAACCTCATTTGGGAATTTCGGCGGACACTAGAGAGGGGGGTTGGTGGAGTCAATTCTCGCAGCGGCGTGGCTCGGTCAATTGCGACCATTTGGCTGGGACAAAAGTCGTGCTCGTAAGATCAGGGTTAGCACCAAACCCGTGGCAAAGCCGCCCATATGATCCCACCATGCCACCTCTTCGTTGGGTGAGGCGGCGGCCAAACTATAGACTTGGATCAAGAACCATCCGCCTAAAACCCATATGGCGGGCAGTGGCACGGGAATGCGCAGGAACAGCAAAATCCACACACGGGCGCGTGGATATAAAACCAAATAGGCGGCGAGCACGCCTGAAACCGCGCCAGAAGCGCCGATCAACGGGTTATGTGAGGCTGGTGACATCAAAACATGGGTGAGGCCGCCAATAATGCCCGACAAAAGATAGAAGATTATAAAACCCACATAGCCATAAGCATCTTCCACGTTATCGGCGAAGACCCACATAAAAAGCATATTGCCGATGAGATGCATCCAACCGCCATGCAGGAACATGGAGGTGACCAATGTAAAAGGTTCAGGAATGCCGCCCGTGGCCGTGTTCGAATGGAGCAGTTCAATGGGTGTGAGGCCAAAACTTGTCTCGATGCTGCCCAATACGACGTCATTGGTGAAAGCCCCGGTGAACAGGAAGATCACGACATTGAGCACAATGATGCTGAGCGTCACAAACTGAAAGCGTATGATGCGCAGATGCGTGTCGTCATGAAGGGGCAGGAACATAACGCGAGTTTAGCTGATCAGCAGTTTGAACGCGAGCCAGAACATGATGACAGCGATGATGGCATCAATGGCGCGCCAAACAATCGGTTTGGATAGAGGCCCACGCAGGGCTTTGGCTCCATAACCAATGGCAAAAAACCACGCGAAGGATGCAAGTGAGGCTCCCAATGCAAAGGGCGCTTGCTCGCCCAAGGGTCTGGCATTGGCGATGGAGCCAACAAGAACCACTGTATCGAGATAGACATGCGGGTTGAGCCATGTGAGGGCCGCACAGGTGGCCAGCGCCATGAAAAGATTAGAGGCAGTTTTACTGCTCTCATCTAAGGCTTCGGGTTTCAGCACGCGCCTTGCGGCTTTAATACCATACCAGATGAGAAAAGCGGCACCGCCATATTGCATAACTTTGAGCAGCCACGGCATAACTTCAAGGATTGCGCCTAGGCCATAAGTGCCACCCCAAATGAGGATGGCATCGCTGATGGAACAAAACAGGCAAATCCAGAAGATATGACTGTTCAATACGCCTTGTCGAATGACAAAAGCATTTTGTGCGCCAATGGCCACAATCAAGCCGCCACCCAGTGCAAAGCCTGCGATAATTGCGTTGAACATTTAGCGCGTTTTCCCTGGCACCCAAAGCACGTCCCCGTCTGCTGCTCTAAAGTTCACCCAGCGGCTGGCCACAAAAAAGAAATCCGACAACCGATTGATATAGGCAATCGCTCCTTCGCTCACGTGCTCACCTTCGATGGATTTAAGTTCAACAATCAGGCGTTCTGCGCGGCGGCACACGGTGCGCGAGACGTGCAGGTGAGATGCTGCGGCGTGGCCTGCTGGCAGCACAAATGAACGCAAAGGCGAAAGCTCGGCATTCAGTTCATCAATTTCAGCTTCAAGGCGCTCATATTGTTTGGGCAAAATGCGCAAAGGTTCCCATTCCAATTTTTCTCCGCGATCAGGCACGCAAAGATCTGCACCCAAATCGAACAGTTCATTTTGAATGCGAGCCAGCATGGCATCAAGCTTATCAAGACCCGCCATGTGGAGGCGCACCAGACCCACCGTGGCATTGGTTTCATCCACCGTGCCATAAGCTGCGATACGGATATTGGCTTTTGACACCCGCTCGCCAGAGCCCAACGCGGTTTCGCCGGCATCACCGGTTCTTGTATAAATGCGATTTAAAACGACCATTTATCACTCATTTCTTAAATAGAAGGATGGCTTAGCTGATAATGCTCTGGCTGTCACAGTCAGACCTGCGGCAATGGTCAAAACCATAGCAATTAAAGCCGTAAAAGCTGCAAGGCTGAGGGAGAATGTCCATGACATTTCCAATATATAATGGGCCAGAAACCATGATGCTATGGAACCTACGACAATGCCAAACAGGCTGGCGACAAGGCCGAGCAAGCCATATTCGATGATGAAGGCCACAAGGAGTTGCCGCCTTGTTGCGCCATAGGTTTTAAGCACCACAGCTTCGTAGCTGCGAGAAGAAAGGCCTGCCGCCAATGCGCCCGCCAAAACCAAAATTCCGGTGAGCAGTGTTATCACATTTGCGCCGCGCACAGCGGTGAGCATTTTGCCAAGCAGGTCACTGACCGTTGCAAGAGCATCTTTGACGCGCACGGCCGTGACTGAAGGATAAGCCGCAGCAATGGTGTTGAGAAGTTTGCCTTCATCGCCGCCCTTCATTTCAACAGTTACAATGTGGCTATGGGGTGCTGCCTTCAGTGTGTTGGGTGTGAAGACCATGACAAAATTAATGCCCATGCTGCGCCAATTCACTTTGCGCAGGTTTGAGACTTGCGCTTCGACATCTCTGCCTAAAACATTGACGGTTATTTTGTCTCCAATTTTAAGGTCGAGGCCTTTGGCGATGTCGTCGGTCATCGAAACTAGATTTGGGCCAGTATAGTCTTTGGGCCACCAGCTGCCCTCTGTCAGTGTAGAGCCTTTGGGTAAATCTTCAGAATAGGTCAACCCGCGATCTCCCTTGAGCACCCAACTGGCGTCAGATGTCTGCTTGATGTTTTCAGACGCCACACCTTTCACTTTGGTGATGCGGCCACGCAACATGGGGGCGTTGGTGATGTCGGTCACGCCCTCTTGCTGTTTCAAACTGGCACGAAATTGATCGAGTTGCGTGTTCTGTACGTCGAGGAAGAAGAAAGCAGGCGCTTTTTCTGGAATGCCCGATTTGAGTTCAGTGCTAATGGTTTGATCGGTGAGCGCCAAGGTTACAAACAAGGTGAGGCCAAGGCCCAAGGCCATGATCACTGAGCTGCTGTTGGCACCGGGGCGATAAAGGCTTTGCACCGCTTGGCGCAGTAATAAATTTTTGGGGCGCGGCAGCAGGGCTGCTCCTTTCACAATGGCCCAGGCCAAGAGTGCCAGCACAATAAAGCTCACAGCCAAGCCTCCCAAATAAGAGGCCGTGACTTTGGGTTCATCAAAGCTCAACAAAATGATCAGCGCGGCCAGTGCCAGCAAGCCGAGCGAAGCCAGAACGTAAGACCGCGCAGGCCTGCCTGATTGCTCCAAGCTGTGAGAGCGAAACAGGGCCGCCCCTTGGATGTGAGCAATGCGCGAGAGGGGCCACAAAGCAAAAGCAAGTGTCACTAAAATTCCAAGCACGGCAGAAAACGCCAAAGGCTTCCAAGCGATGGTGGTTGAAATGGGGAGCGGCAAGACTGTTGCAAACAGGGCGTGCACAATGAAAGGCGATACAGCGCCTGCAATCAACGCCAGTAAAATTCCCAAAACGCTCACCGCCATAATTTCAGTAAGGCAGATGCCCACCACGTCGGCGTTTGGCAGACCTAAACATTTGAGGGTGGCAATGGAATCGCGTCTGCGATTGATGAATGCGGTCACCGCATTGGCAATGCCTGCGCCACCAATAGTGAGGGCTGCCACGCTAACCAGCGTCATAAAATATCCCAACCGATTAACAAATTCATCAGCCCCTTGGGCTGCTTTATCGGTGGTACGGATGCGCCAGCCGGCATTGGGGAATTTGAGATTGGCATCTTTTTCAATCGCCTTGCTGGCCTTGAGGCTTGCGTCAACTTTGAGTTTGACGCGGTAGTTCCACGTAACCAGACTGCCCGGTTGGATGAGGCCGGTGGTTTGCAAGGCCTCGTGCGAGAGCATGACGCGCGGCCCAAAGATCAGGCCATCGGCAATGCGGTCTGGTTCGGTTTCAATGGTGCCGCGAATGATGAAATCGGCATTCCCCAATTTGAGATGATCACCCAGTTTGAGATTGAGGCGCGTGAGCAAAATGGGATCAACGTCAATGCCGTAAGCACCATCAGTTGAGAGCAAAATAATTTTGGCATCGCGAATAATTTTCATCGCGCCATAGAGCGGATAATTATTGTCGATAGCTTTGAGTTCAACCAGAGTTGAAGCGCCGTTGCTTTGGGCCATGGCCCGCATAGTGGCCACCCGGCTGACGGTGCCCAATGAATTCATATATGTGATTTCATCGGCTGTTGCTTCGCGCTGCACAAGGGTGAAGCTGAGATCGCCACCCAATAAGGGCTGGCCTTGTTCATCCAATCCGCGCTGAACAGCGCTGGCTAAAGAACCGATAATGGCAATGGCTGCCACCCCCAAAGTGAGGCAACTTAAGAAAATCCAAAAGCCTTTCAGACCAGAGCGCAGGTTGCGCCGTGCATAGGTGAGCCAAAGGTCAAATCTCATTTATGGCCATCGCTCACAAGACCATCACGTACTTCTAAAATGCGGTTGCAGCGCTCGGCTAAAGCGCGGTCATGAGTGACCAATAGCAATGTGGCTTGTTCGCGCTCTTTGAGTTCGAACAGCAAATCAATAATTGTGGAACCGTTTTCCTGATCCAGATTTCCGGTGGGTTCATCGGCGAGCAGGATTTTTGCGCCCGACGTGACAGCACGCGCAATAGCGACGCGTTGTTGTTCGCCACCTGAAAGCTGGCCGGGGTAGTGATCCAATCGGTGGCCAAGGCCCACGCGCTTCAGGCCTTCACGGGCGTGGTCCATCGCATCTTTCGAGCCTTTGAACTCCAGTGGAACGGCCACATTTTCCAGCGCTGTCATGGTGGGAATGAGATGGAAGGATTGAAATATAATGCCGATATTCTCGCGGCGAAATTTTGCCAGGGCTGCTTCTGATTTGCCGTTCAAATCGACGCCATTCACAGAAATTGCTCCTGAAGTCACAGCCTCCAGACCTGCAATGATCATTAAGAGTGAAGTTTTGCCTGATCCTGACGGCCCCACAATGCCAATGGCTTGGCCTGCATCTGCTGCCACATTCACACCGCGTAGAATCTTAATTTCACCTGCTCTGCTGCTCAAAGTTAGGTGAACGTCTTTTAAATTCAGTGCGGCAGTCATATGTATGTCCCATGAGCAAGTTTATTAGCAGAATCATTACAGTATTTTTGAGCGTTTGGTTCATGTGGGGGCAAGCGCAGGCGGCCACAACTACAATTTTAGCATTGGGTGATAGTTTAACGGCCGGTTATGGCTTGGACCCCGGGCAAAGCCTGCCTGATAAGTTGCAAGAAGCATTGCGGGCCAAGGGCCTTGATATAACAATTATCAACGCTGGCGTTTCAGGCGATGTGGCCGCCCAAGGGGCAGCACGGCTGGATTGGGCGCTGACCGATGATGTGAAAGCCGTGATCGTGGAACTGGGCGCTAATGATGCTTTGCGTGGGCTTGAACCAGCACAGGCGGAAAATGCGCTGCGCGAAATTTTACAAAAGTTGCGAGACAAAAAATTGCCTATGCTGTTGCTGGGCATGAGAGCGCCACCTAATTTGGGTGCGGATTATCAAGCGAAGTTTGATGGGATGTATCCAAAGCTTGCCGCAGAATTTGGCGTGGCTCTCTATCCGTTCTATCTTGACGGTGTGGCTGCACAGGCAGAGCTCAATCAAGCCGATGGCATTCATCCCAATGTGAAGGGCTTAAGTGTTATTGTGCCGAAGCTTCTACCCTTTGTTGAAAATCTTGTTACCAAATCGCCATAATGTGTGAGTGAAGTTGAATTGATCGAATCACAGACGGGAGGGTGGCTATGTTGCGCTTGTTTACCGGGTTGGAACTTCCAGAAGATGTGGCGCTTGATCTTAAAATGATGCAAGGCGGCATTACAGGTGCGCGCTGGATTGATGCGCAAAGCTTTCACATCACGCTTCGTTTTATAGGTGATATCGATTTGGGACTAGGCCGCGAAGTAGCCTTGGCTTTGGACCGGTTGGAAACCAAGCCTATGACCATCACCATAAAGGGTATCGACGTATTTGGCGGCAATAAGCCTCATGCCATCATTGCTCATGTTGAAGAGAATGCCGAATTGCGGCGTTTGCAACAGGCCCAGGAGAGGCTGTGCCAGACGTTGGGTTTGGAACCGGAGCCGCGCAAATTTATTCCCCATGTGACCTTGGCGAGGCTGCGGGAGGCGGAGCCTCGGGCTTTGCAACGGTTTATTGAATCGCACGCGCTTTATCGTTCGGCACCCTTTGTGGTTGAACGTTTCGTGTTGTTTTCCTCACGCCCCTCCCGTGGCGGCGGACCTTATGCGGTTGAGGAAACTTATGATATGGCCGTTGCATGAGCAAAAAATTAAACATCGATACTGTGCTGGCTGAACTTTCTGGCTGGAGTGCTGTTGAAAATCGTGCGGCGATTTTTAAGAGTTTTAAATTCAAATCTTTTCGTCAAGCCTTTGGTTTTATGACTGAGGCCGCGTTGGTGGCTGAAAAAATGGATCATCATCCTGAATGGTTTAATGTCTACTCGCGGGTCGATGTAACCTTAACCACACACTCTGAAGGCGGGGTGACGGCGCTGGATGTGATGCTGGCACGCGCCATGGATGCGATTGCTCAACATTAATGGCGCGCATTCTGGCCATCTCATCCCAAGTTGTGTTCGGGCCCGTTGGCTTAAGTGCGATTGTTCCTGCTTTGCAAGCTGAAGGGCATGAAGTGTTGGCGCTGCCCACGGTTGTACTGTCAAATCATCCGGGACATGGCAAACCTGTTGGTGCGCTGCAAGACATTGCCAGCATGATGGACGCCCTTGAAAAACTTGGAGCACTTAAAAATATTGATGCCGTTCTCACCGGATATTTTGCCACAGCAAGTCAGGTCGAAACAGTTGCGGCAGTGCTGGGTAGGTTACAGTGCCCCATCGTTTTGGTGGACCCGGTGATTGGCGATCACGGCAGGCTTTATGTGGGTGAAGATGTGGCTGTGGCCATTCGAGATCACCTGTTGCCGCTTGCAACAATTCTGACGCCTAATATTTTTGAATTATCATGGCTTGTCGGTGTTTCGGTTGACGATCGCAAAACCGCAATTTCGGTGGCGCAAAATTTAAATATCGACACGGTGATTGTAACCTCTGTTCCTGTGGGGATTGCGCAACTTGCGACGGTTTTAGTGCGGGGGCCTCATGTGTCTGAGGTAGTATCGCCAAAACTGAGCTCTGTGCCCCATGGCACCGGGGACTATCTTTCGGGATTGTTTTTAGCGCGACAGTTTTCGACGCGTAAAAATCATGCGCTGCAAGAGTCAGTGGCCATTCTGCAGAGTGCTATTGCGCTGAGTGGCAGCACAGGTGTTCTGGCCGTAGCGGAGGCTTTACACAAAAGCCTTTGACATGACATTGGCTAAACGCTTGGCAAAATCAGCGGGCTCAGCCACAATTTCACCTTCCATCATGAAGGCTTGGTCCAGCAGCAGATGTGCAGCATCATCAACCGATGCGTCGCCTTTGTCCTGTGCCATTTTACCAAGCGCTTTGATTAAGCCATGGTTCGCATTAATTTCAAGCACAGGCGCACTGATGGAAACGCCCGAATCTTTTTGACGAGAGAGAAGCTTTTCCAAGGTGCGGTCCATTTGTCCATCATTGACAAGGCACACTGCGCTATCAGTCAATCGTTTTGACACACGCACATCTGAAACGCGCGCACCTAGTACTTGCTTGAAGGCGGCGATGAGCGACGCAGTCTCAGGAGCATCAGACTTTGCATTGGGTGCTTCGTCTTTAGTTTTCATCAAGTCTAAATCAGCTGAGCCTTGCGCCACTGATTTGAAAGGCTTGCCTTCAAAGCCCATGGCCGTGCGCACCCAGAAACTATCAACAGGGTCGGTGAGGAGAAGCACTTCAACATCACGCGCCTTGTAGCCTTCAAGCTGGGGGCTGGCACTGGCCTTGGACGCATCTTCTGCGGCGAGATAATAGATTGCGGTTTGATTTTCCTTCAGCCCTTCAATGTAATCTTTGAGAGTGACTGCGTCTGATTTTGTTGATTTGAATTTGGCAATTTCGAACAGCGCTTCACGGCGTTCAAAATCTTCATAAAGGCCTTCTTTGATGACCGGGCCAAAAGTATCCCAGATCTTCTTGAAAGTAGGGGCATCATTTTCGGCGCATTTTTTTAGTTCTGAAAGCACACGGTTGCCCACGGCCTTTCTGATAACGGCGACATCAGGATTATTTTGCAGCATCTCACGCGAAAGATTCAGTGGCATATCGGCACTGTCAATCACGCCGCGCACAAAGCGCAGGTAAGGTGGCAGCAGGCCCACATCATCAGCAATAAAAACACGTTTCACATAAAGCTTCTGTTTGCCCTTGCGTTCAGGGTCATACAAATCAAACGGGCGCTCGCCTGGCACATAAAGCAGCACGTTATATTCTTGCCTGCCTTCGGCGCGGTAATGAATGGTCAGCGCTGGAGCGTCTGATGAATGGTTAAGAAGGCCAAAAAATTCTTTGTGCTGTTCAGCCGTGATTTCGCCTTTTGGCTTCATCCAAATGGCACTAGCGGAATTGATCTGGCGGGGCTCACCTTCGCCAGCCAGCATAATGGGGTGGGCAATGTGGTCGGAATAGGCTTGTACGACCTGCTCCAATTTCCAATCTTCCAGATAGTCGTTGGCATCATCACGCAAATGTAAAACAATGCGGGTGCCGCGATTTTGCGTGTCAGCTTCTTCAACAGTAAAAGTGCCTTCGCCATTTGAGCGCCACACATTGCAGGCTTTGGCTCCAGCTTTGCGGGAAAACACTTCGACTTCTGAGGCTACCATGAAAGCGGCATAGAAGCCCACACCAAATTGCCCGATGAGGCTTGGACCATCTTTGGCCTTTTCAACAAAACCTTGCGTGCCGGATTTAGCAATAGTGCCGAGATTATCGGTGAGTTCCTTGGATGACATGCCAATGCCAGAATCTTCGATGGTCAAGGTTTTGGCGGTTTTGTCAGCAGTCAACTTGATTTCGAGCTTGGGGTCTTGTTCCAACAAATCAGGCTTGGCGATGGCTTGATAGCGCAATTTATCAAGTGCATCAGACGCGTTGGAAATCAGCTCGCGCAAGAATACATCGCGGTCAGAATAAACCGAATGCACCATCATGTGCAGCAATTTGCCGACTTCAGCTTGGAATTCTTGCGGTTTTGGTTTGGTCATGGCCCCGTCCCTGTGTGTGGCTTCGATATTGTAAAGATGGCGTGGTTCGTCAAGGGCAAAAAAAAGAGGCGGTTGCAACTGCAACCGCCCAACTTTACGCAACGGACTCACAAACTCGAGTCTTGATAGATAGGGTGCCCGGCCGGCAAAACGCGCTTCGGGGGGCTGGGGGGCTAAACCAAAGCTCTGAGCCAGCCGGGCTGTCGAGGCAACAAACAAACTATTGTCCTGCAACATGTCCAAGACTTGGTGCAATTGCGGCAAAACTGGGGAATTTTGCTACGGGCTTGCAAATATAAGGCTGCGGCGGCAATGTTACAGGGCGATGACAGATTCAAATGATTTCAATGGCGAATCAAATGTCCTGCGTTTTCAGAGTAAAACGCAAAAGCCTATTACATTTGATCGGAAGGAACTTGCGGTTATTCTGGGCCTTTATGGACGTTATGTGGCTGAAGGTGACTGGCGAGATTACGCCATTGATTTTGCAAAGGAAGCGGCCACTTTTGCCATCCATCGCCGGGCCAGTGAGCAGCCTCTCTACCGGGTCGTAAAAACCCCATCGCTGACCCAAAAACAGGGGCTTTATAGTGTGGTGGCACCCGGTGGCTTGATTTTGAAGCGCGGCAATGATTTGGAACAAGTTTTGCGCGTGTTGGTTAAAAAGCCGAAACTCTCTGAAGTATAAAAAAGGCCCCGATTTGCACCGGGGCTCCACTCAGTTCTTTTCGAGATTTAGTTGTTGCTGCGCATAATGCCCAAAATATTGAGGATGTGCACAAACAGCGTTACAAAGCTGCCATAGAGCTGCAATGCGCCGATGATGGATTTTCCACGTGCGGCCACTGGCAAATCACCCTCAACATATTGTTCTTTAATCTGCTGAGTTTCCCAAGCGGTTACCCCTGCAAACAACAACACAACGGCCACTGAAACCAGCAAGCTGAACATTGTGCTGCCCACAAAGAAGGCATTAACCAGCATGGCCACGATGATGCCAATTGAGGCCATCATAAAGAATGAACCAAAGCCAGAAAGATCACGCTTGGTGACATAGCCTGCAAGGCTGGTGGCACCAAAAGTTACGGCAGTTATTAAGAAGGCGCGGAACACCATATCAGGGGCGACGGCCAGATAATGCCCGACCATTGGCGCAATCATCAAGCCCCAGAGTGCGCAATAAGACCAGAAAGCCCCATGGGCCACTGCAGCATTGCCAGAGAATGCAAGGCGTGGTGCAAAAAAGCCAAGACCCAGTGTTGCAAAAAACAACACCCATTTGAGACTATAAACAGCGGCCATTGCAGCTGGATTTGCCGCTACAGCCAAAATAACGACGGCGGTCAAAGCAATGCCCAGAGCCATATAATTATAAATGCCGCGCATATATGAGCGCAGGCCTTGATCTAACGCAGCGCCTGAACGGGCGCCGGTTTGAGGGAAATTACGAAGTTCAGCCATTTTGTTCCTCCTGAGAACTGACTTGGAATATGGGGACGAGTTTAGCGAACGTCAAGCACCCTAAATCATGGGTAGTGTCTCAGTTTGAAATCTCTTGATCGCGCTTTTTGTAAACCTTAGGCCGTCCGGCTTTTGGCGCAACTTCGTCCATCTTGGCCACGATCGTATCCCAAGTCCAAACCGTGTTAGTGAGATTGGCTTGCATGGCAGGGGTAACGCGCAAGCTCTTGTGGATGCGGATGAAGTTATACCAGACTGTCCAGATCGCCACCATGTGAACATGACTTTCAAATTTCTTACTGAAAGCATTGGTCAAACGAGTGAAGCGCCGATTATGCATCCGCATAGTGAGATTTGAGCGTTCAATAAAGCTTGTCGAAACGTGCTTTATGTCAGGCTCACCTGTGATGCGGTGTTTCTGTGTGCCAATGCACTCAGCGGGGGAATACTTGCCCTTGGCGCTCTCAGGTGTGTTGCCATAGACCTTGTGCAAGATCGCATAGTCCACATCATCACCAAATGCGCCTTCTACAGCTTGCAGATAAGCCTTGTGGCCGTCCGTTGTGAGTTGAACCCGATTGGCAAGGCGTGAGCGCAAATCATCCATGAAGGCCATTGCGTATTCACCATCACGGCCACCTACCAGCCAGGAAACGATAAGCTTGCTATCGGCATCAATGCCCGTCCATGTCCAAGTGTCGCCCGCATTATCAGGCGCGGCTTTGGCAGCGGCTACATTCTTTGCTTTGGCATAGGTGAAGCTCCAAATTTCGTCGCACTGGATGCGAGAC
>JANYHE010000104.1 GCA_025359215.1 Hyphomicrobiales bacterium | reverse complement strand
AATTCAAATCGCACCGGGAAAACGGCTGCAATGCGCGCAATCGTAGAAACACAATCATATGGCTTGTCGGCGGCTGGGGCTGGTGGTGGCGGGGCCACGTTTACTGTGAGCTCATCTTTTGTAGTATCGCTCAAAGTCTTTTCGGCGCCATCGCCTTCAACGGCTGAAACATCATAAACGCCATTAACCAACGGTTTCGATGGCTTCAACGTCCACTTGCCGGAAGCATCCGAAAGCAATTCAAAGTTCGTTCCAAGTTTATAAGAGGTTCCATCAAGACCAACAACCAAGCTCTTGGCTACACCTGCATTCCATGTGCCCTTTACAACAGGGTGATCGGAATCAGATGTTGTGGTTTCCACCGTGGGTGCAACCATTTCAACAGCCGGGGTCGCTGCAGCCTTTGCAGGCTCGGGCGCTGGTTCAACCTTTGGTGGTGCAGGAACATTCACTTCCAACTCTGCAACGCTGGCATCTTTCATTGAAGCGCCTGCACCATCGCCCACTTCGACAACAACATCATAAATGCCATTAGCCAAAGGCTTACCAGGCTTCAAAGTCCAATGGCCTGCAGCATCTGATAACAAGGCAAAGTCTGTGCCCAATTTATAGGTGACCCCGGCGAGTGAAACACTCAGCGACTTAGCCACGCCAGCCGCCCAAGTGCCCTTAATAATAGGCAAATCTTTGTCCGATGACATTTTCTCGATTGTTGGAGCCGTGAGTGGTGCAACAACTCGTTCGACCACTGGGGCGGCGACAACGATCGCGTCAGTGATCTTCCGCAGCGTGCTATTGCCTGCTTTGTCCGTCACTGAAAGATCAAGATCATATTTTCCAGGTGCCAAATCAACGGCAGGCACAAATGTAAATTTGCCATGGCCATCGGAAATTAGTTCCTTGTCTTTGCCCAAAGCATAGGACTTGCCAACCAAAGACAGTGACAGCGCTTGCGCATCACCTTCAGGCCAAGTGCCCGTAACAGCATAAGGCCAAACAGCATCTGGAGGAGCTGCCATTATTGCAGGCTCTGCAGGAGGAACAGTATCTATAACAATCGGTGCCGCGCCTGCAGCGCTGGTCATAACCCCAGCAGCATCAGCCACTTGCGCCGTTACAGTGTGTGGACCATCTTTTAGTGGAGCCAATGGCATCAACATCCACGTTCCTGAATCGCCAGCAGTCAATTCCTTGTCGCTGCCAAGGGTAAAGGATTTATCATCCAATCCCACCACCAGCTTTGATGCTTCCTTAGGATAAGTGCCAGTAATCATTGGCGTCGCCAAATTTGTTGTGAGCTCATCAACCGTGGGGGCGGCCAAAGGTGCAGCGGCCACTTTGGGCGCCGCTGCTGCGGCAATTACTAGCTTTCCGGGTGCGGCACTGGCTGTCACCATGGCGCCGCCATCAGAAACGGCGGCGGATACATCATAAGACCCAGCGGGAATGGCAGTTGTCGGCTTTAAAACCCAATTGCCATTGGACGATTGCAGCTCTGCGTCGCTTCCCAATTTATAAGTTTTTAAATTCAGAGTTACATCTAAGGTTTTGGCTTTATCTTGTGGCCAAGTTCCCTTTATTTCAGGCATTCCATTTTCAGTGGTGAGCGATTCAATCGTTGGAGCCATCAGGGGCAACGGAGCCACAATTTTAACCCCGCTCACATCAACAGTGCGCACACCATAGGTGTCGGCCACAGCTTTTACGGCTGCATCCAAAGCGGCCTGACCTGTTACCTGCCCCGAAACTGTTGCATCACGACCGTCAAATTCAACCTTTGCCCAATCGCCTGCTGCCGCCAGCGCCCGTGCTGTTATATCTTTTTGTAAACCATCAGTTTGCAACCATCCGCCTGCTAAAAACGGCAAACCCGCCATAACAGGTGCCCACTTGATCCATTTTAAAGGTTGCCATTGATACATTCGAACTGTCCCCGTTTTACATATCGTGAAAATCGAACTATCAGCCAATTTTCACCTTATTAAGAATATGTTAGCATATTCAATAAGTATTTCGCTACGTGATTCTTATTGTACACAACTTTAAACCCCGTATTTGCGCCCTAAATTTATAGTTAATTAATCTTTGAAAGCATCCGCTGCTAAAACTGTGGCCTTTGCGCCACATGTCTCAAAAAAGCCTGCAATCCACCGCCGTATAGGTTGACCTTAATCTCAGAAGCCGCGAAGACAGGGTGTGTGTACGACGACTCGTGCATTGCCTCACCTACTCATTTGCAGGGGACCGGGGGGCTCATTTAAACTCCAAAGACTTGGGAGAATACAATATGAAGATGATTAAGTTTGCACTTCTCGGAACAGCCGCAATTGCAGCTGTATCGGTTAGCGCCCGCGCTGATAGCCTTTCTGACCTCAAAGCTCAGATCGAAGCCCTCAACGCACGCGTTGCAACCATCGAAACAGCTCCTGCTGTTCCAGCTGGTTTCTCGTTGATGACTGTTGGCACTGCGCCAGCAATCGTAATTCCTGGTGAAGTAAACGATCGCCGCGCCAATGAAGATTACGCAGCAACAGCAACACAAATTGGCATAATGCCAACAGCTGATGCTCCTGCATCAACTGTAATTCAGTGGTCTGGTTTCGTTCGCGCTGCTTTGGTTTATGATTATGTTCAGGTTCCCGGTGGCAACCAAGACAACATCAACGTAAAAGCTCGTGGCCAAATCAAGGTTACTGGCAAGACAGACACAGCAGTTGGCGAAGTTGGCGCTGCTATGACCCTTCGCGCAAGCTGGGAATCAAACGACTTGAACCGTGGTTCAGTTGCAGTAACAAGCCCAGGTGCTTGGGGCTACTGGAAGATGACTCCTGAGTTGACGCTCGGTGGTGGTATGGACGGTTCATTGGCTGGCAACGGCTATGGCTATGATGGCGCTTGCAATTGCTACTACACAGACAATGCAAACGCTGGTTATGGTCACGATGGCGATCCAGCTCAAATGCGTTTGAGCTATGCTTCAGGCCCATTGTCTGCTGCAATCGCTCTCGAAGACGAGCATAACACAGTTGCAAACAATGCCGGTGCTCTCGGCGTTGCTGGCGAAATCAAGTTCTCTGGCGACACAATCTCCGGCGAATTGTCTGGCGGCTATTGGGGTACAGATGGCGCAGTTGCTCGTCCTGAAGCAGCTTACGTTGTTGATGCTGGCATGAAATTCGCTCTCGGCGATATGGCTAACATCTCGATGTCTGGTGGCGTTGGTTCTGGTCATGCCAAGAACGACGACTTCTGGAAAGCCAACATCTTGGGCAGCGTGAACCTGAGCTCTGCAGCACATGCAGAAATCGGTTTCAACCACGTAACCAACGAAGGTGCTAACAACGATCAAAACTCTGTTTTGGCTGGCGTTTACTATGACCCAGTATCACAGCTCACGATTGGTCTTGAAGGCGAATACATCATGAACGAAGGCGCAAACAACGACACTATGTCTGCTGACCTCGTAACAGTATTCCGTTTCTAATCTAATCTGAATTGATCTAACGGACGGCCCGCTTCGGCGGGCCGTTTTGCTTTAGAAGGCCTTATTCAGCCTTGTTCCAGCCGTGATTTTCTCCTAATGATTCTGTTTGTATGACTGGGTGCGCTTCGTGAAAATCAAAACTATAAGTGCAAGCTCATTGCTCGCTTTCTGTCTTGCTGGCTGTGTCACCGCCGATCAAGTTGATCTGGAAAGTCGCCCCATCTCTGTTGATCAAAATGCTGAGCCGGCAGGGGCTGCCGGTCAAGTCGCCGCGGCATCAGTTGCCCATCTTTTACCAAGCACCGGGCCTACTTACGTTACACTCACAATATCTGAATCGGATGCGCCCGACCTCACCCAAAAAGCCAGCACACCAAAAACGGCTATCACGTCAGGCAGCGGTTTTGTTGTTTCCGACGACGGCTATGTGATGACGGCAGCGCATGTTGGCGTTGCCAAAGGAAATGATGTTTCTGCCCGCGCCGCCAATGGCCGCATCTATTCTGGCAGTGTGATCGGAATTATGCCAACCAACGATATGGCGATCATAAAACTGCGCTCCTTTTCAGGCCACTCGGTTGCTCCCGCTTCGCCCGGTTGTTTGGCAAAAGGCGATTTGGTTTATACCCTGGGAAAACCCCATGGCGGCGGCGACACTGCCCGCGTGGGCGCACTTGAAGCCAAACATTTTGGCCGCCCTGTGATATACGGAAAATTTGGTTATCCTGATGCATTAGTGCTGCATATGGGCACGCAACGTGGCGAATCGGGCGGCCCCGTTTTCGATGGCAATGGCAACCTCGTCGGCATGGTGGTGAGCACATTGTCAGACACCAATGGTCAATCCATCAATCTCGCCCATGCCATTCCAGCAACTGCTTTGGGCAATTTTCTCTGCAGCCAAACATCGTGCAGCGCTGCATGGAGTTCAGTAGCCACTAAATCAGTCGATGCCTGCGGTTAAGGCACTAGCACTGTAGCGCCCGTCGTTCGGCGCGATTCCAAATCTCTATGCGCTTGTGCAGCATCTTTGAGCGCGTAGCGTTGATTGATTGGAATTTTGACTTTTCCTGTCGCCACCATCGCAACCAAATCCTCCGAGACCGCCCGGAAGTCATTGTCTGTGCTCACAAAAGCATACAAGGTAGGGCGCGTTACGTAGAGCGATCCGCGTGCCGCCAGCAACCCCAAATCAAGCGCTTTCACGGGCCCAGAAGCATTGCCAAAACTCACTAAAATTCCATGTGGAGCCAAGCAATCAAGCGATGTCATCAATGTCGCCTGCCCCACACCATCATAAACCACAGGCACACCTTTTCCGCCTGTGATTTCGCGCACCCGTGCGACAACATTTTCAGCAGCCGAATTGATCACATGAGTACAACCGAAAGCCCGCGCCGTTTCAATTTTTTCAGGTGATCCAACCACACCAATCACCGTTGCGCCCAATGCCTTCGCCCACTGCGAAAGAATAAGCCCCACACCGCCTGCCGCTGCCTGCAGCAGAATCGTGTCACCAGTTTTCACCACATAGCTGGAGCGCAAAAGATAGCGCACGGTCATGCCTTTCAGCATCATGCCTGCCGCGGTTTCATCGTTAATGGCATCAGGCAATTTGACCAAACGGTTGACCGGAAAGTTTCTGGCTTCCGCATAGGCAGCAGGTGCGCCCGTGCCATAAGCCACACGATCACCAACTGAAAAACCAATAACCCCCTCGCCCAGAGCTTCCACAACACCAGC
>JANYHE010000100.1 GCA_025359215.1 Hyphomicrobiales bacterium | reverse complement strand
GCTGTGGAGATTTTTGCGCGGGTTGAAGCTGCATTGGGGCTTACCGCTAATACACTCAAGATCGGCATCATGGATGAGGAGCGCCGCACCACGGTGAACCTTAAAGAATGTATTCGTGCTGCGAAGGACCGCGTGGTGTTTATCAATACCGGATTCTTGGACCGCACGGGCGATGAGATTCACACCTCGATGGAACTTGGCCCCATGGTGCGCAAAGGCGACATGAAGCAAGCCACTTGGATTCAGGCGTATGAGAATTGGAATGTGGATAATGGCTTAACGCTGGGCCTGCCGGGGCATGGTCAAATTGGCAAAGGCATGTGGGCGATGCCAGACAGAATGGCCGATATGTTGGTACAGAAAATCGCCCATCCCAAAGCCGGGGCCAACACGGCATGGGTGCCCTCGCCCACGGCGGCGGTTCTGCATGCCACGCACTATCACCGCGTGAATGTTTCAGAAGTTCAGGCAATTTTGGCCAAGCGCGCGCCAGCAAAACTTGATGATATTCTCTCGGTGCCTGTTGCTACGCGACCGAATTGGAGTGCGGCTGATATTCAGGCCGAACTTGATAATAATGCGCAGGGGCTTTTGGGATATGTTGTGCGCTGGGTTGAACAGGGTGTTGGCTGTTCCAAGGTGCCAGACATCAACAACGTTGGCCTGATGGAAGACCGCGCAACGCTGCGCATTTCATCACAACACATGGCGAACTGGATAAGACATGGTGTGTGTTCAAAAGAACAGGTGTTGGAAACCCTGAAACGCATGGCCGTTGTGGTGGATGGGCAGAATGCAGGGGATGCTGGCTATCGGCCTATGGCTGCTGATTTTGAGAAATCACTGGCGTTTCAGGCTGCGTGTGATCTGGTGCTCAAAGGTGTTGATCAGCCCAATGGATATACGGAGCCGTTGCTGCATGAGTATCGGTTACGGGTCAAGATGCGGAAAGCTAAATAACTTTTTTTATTGACAGAGCCGTCTTTTCAACGCAATAGACTTTAAACGACGATCATGTCGTTCTTTTGGAATATTTTTGTGATGAAGCATTTACCAACAAGCTACGAAACTGCCACTTTGGTTTTACACCTATTAAAAACTTATGATGACGAAAAAAACAAAAACTCAACGAGATTCCGTATTTCACGGCGTTCGCTTCGCAGGATTTCCTTGCGAGCTCGCCTAGAAGACGCCTTCGTGGATGAACTTTTTTCAGAGCTCGCGGGTCTCGGTTGGGCAGCTTTTCCTATCGATGACAACATCGCACTGGTTGCTAATACAACAGTTGAAGATTGGCCCCGTATTGGAACAAAGGACCGAGAAGTGTTCACCAAAATACTCGATGATCTTGAGCAAGGCCGTACTCAAAAGCTGGTCGAAGTCATCGAAGGGCGCAGCAAACTAAATCTCGTAGACGAGGATTAAAGTTCGATTGACAAAATCGAGGCCACATCTGACCATCGGCCACGATCTTCTCCTTCCTCAAGCTTTGGGGAAGGTGGCGCGCTTCTTGGGGCGTGACGGATGTGGTGGCGGCGGATTCAAATTTTGATGACGGAACCCCCATCCGTCTCGCGCAAGAAAGAGCGCGATCCACCTTCCTCGCTGCGGAGAAGGAGAAGGACGTTAGAGTTTTACTGCTTTGCTGGCTTCATCGCTGTAACACGCATCCAAAATTTTCTGCAAGTCTGCTGCACGGCGGAATGATGGGTCGCCATTTTTTCCGGCAATGATGGCATCGATGAACTTTTTATAATTCATGGGTTCGGCTTCGGTTTTTACAATGTTGCGCCAGGCTTGGGTGTGGATGTCTTCGCCGCTACACACGCGCAAGGTGGTGAGATCATGGTCATTCTCAATTTCCAAACCGCCCTTGGTGCCAAACACATGAAGCTTCAAGGTGTTGCCATAGCCTGTCATAAAACGGCTGGCGTGGATGACGCCTTGAGCGCCATTTTCAAACTCCACCATCATGCTTGCTGAGTCATTGGCGTCTAACGTGTACTCGCCAATCTTGTTGCCGGGGGCTTTGTTGAAAGTCTTAAGTCGCGCCTGCAAACTGGTTGGCATCATGCCGATAGCATAAGTTGTGAAATCCAGAATGTGAATACCGACATCACCCAGCACACCTTTGGAGCCGTGCTTTTCAGACAAGCGCCACAGCCACATGGGCAGCTTATCCCATGCACCCCAGTGGTTGCCCACCAGCCAGCTTTGTCGATAGCTGGCTTCCACGTGGCGCACTTCACCAATTTCACCAGAGGCAATAATCTGCTTGGCTTTTTGCAATCCGGCAACAGCACGATAGGTGAGATTCACCATATTGATGACGCCCGATTTTTCAGCCGTGGTGGCCATTTCATCGGCGAGATTGAAATTCTCGGCCAATGGCTTTTCACACAGCACATGTTTTTTGGCGGCCAGCAATTTCATTGTGGTGGGGTGGTGGATTGCATCCGGTGTGACGTTGGTTGCGGCATCAAATTCGCCCCACTTGATGGCATCATCCAAATTGCCAAAGGCGTTTGGAATGTTATGCGCATCAGCGAATGTTTTGGCGCGGGCCAAATCAATATCGGAGCAGCCCGTAACGTCGACGCGGGGATCAGCTTGGAATTGCTTGATGTGGGCGGCGGCCATGCCGCCGGTGCCCAGAACAAGAAGGCGGATTTTAGCGGGAGAATTTTTTGTCATAGTTGCCTCTTTGCATATTTTTCTCCCTCCCCTTCTATCAGGGGAGGGCGGGGTGGGGCTGGTAAAGCGAATACCCCTCCCAAATTTGATTCGTTGAAACACCCCCACCCTGCCCTCCCCCGTGAAGAACGGAGGAGGGAGGAGTCATCGTTTACCGAAACCCTTCTTCGCCATCCTCATGCAGGCGCGGGCCTTTGATTTCAAGCGGAATTGGCGCTTTGTCAGCTGGCACATTGGGTGATGGGTGAATGCCTGTCCAAGGCTTTGCTGGATTGTAAGCCCAGCGTGTGGCGTTCTTGATCACCTTCAACACCAGCGCATTATGATAGGCAGTGTAGGCTTCATGGCCGGGGCGGAAATAAAATATTTTGCCAGCGCCGCGTTGATAAGTGACGCCAGAACGGAACACTTCGCCGCCTTCAAAATGAGAGATCATCACCGTTTCCAAAGGCTCTGGAATGGAGAAGGGTTCGCCATACATTTCTTCATTTTCGATCTCGATCATCTCAGGCAAGCCAGCAGCGATGGGATGGTTCGGATTGATAATCCACACGCGTTCTTTTTCGCCCGCTTCACGCCATTTGAGCGAGCAAGGCGTGCCCATGAGTTTTTTGAAAATCTTGGAATAATGGCCGGAATGCAGAACGATCAGCCCCATGCCTTCCCACACGCGCTTTGCAACACGTTCAACAATCATATCGCTTACATCACCATGGGCGGCATGGCCCCACCATAGCAGTACGTCGGTTTCATCCAAGCGCTTTTGCGAAAGGCCGTGTTCAGCATCATCATCGAGCAGCGCATGACCAACCACAAATTCCTTGTCGCCTTTGTATGCGTTCTTCAAAGCGCCATGCATGCCTTCAGGATAGAGCGAGGCTACCAACTTGTTGGTTTGTTCGTGGCGGTGTTCATGCCAAATCAGCGTGCGAATAGTCATGGTCGTGTCCTGTTACAGTCGGTTATCGTCTGGTCCAAAGCGATGTACATGTTCGGCTATGGGTTTCAAGTGAAGTTTTTGACCGGTCTTGTATTGTGTGCGGCCAGGCTCGCGCACCGTTAACATGCCTGTGGGTGTTGACACGTAGAGGAAACTGTCACTTCCCAACACTTCAGTATAGTCGAGCGTACCTGAAATATCGGTTGCCGTTTTCGAGAATTCAAAATGCTCTGGCCGAACACCAATGGTTTTAGCCTTCAACTTATCCGCAGGTTTGCCAGTGATGAAGTTCATTTTTGGCGAACCAATAAAGCCAGCCACAAAAACACTGTTTGGATTTTCATATAATTCCATCGGTGTGCCCACTTGCATCACGCGGCCCGCTTGCAGAACCACAATGCGGTCGGCCATGGTCATGGCTTCCACTTGGTCATGCGTAACATAGACCATGGTGGTGTTGGGCAAATCACGCTTTAGCTTGGCAATTTCCATGCGCATTTGCACGCGAAGGGCAGCATCAAGATTGGATAATGGCTCGTCAAACAAGAACACTTTGGCACCGCGTACAATGGCACGGCCAATGGCCACACGTTGACGCTGACCGCCCGACAATGCCTTAGGGAGACGGGTGAGATACGTGGTGAGCTGCAGCATTTCGCCAACCGCCTCAACCTTTTTCTTAATCTCAGCGCGCGGCAGACCTTGGTTTTCCAATGCGAAGCCAATGTTTTCAAACACGCTCATGTGCGGATAAAGAGCATAGGATTGGAACACCATGGCAATGCCGCGCTTTGAGGGTGGCACATCATTGACCACAGCATTATCAATTTCCATGGTGCCGGATGACACTTGATCGAGACCAGAAATTGAGCGCAGCAGAGTGGACTTGCCGCAACCCGATGGCCCCACAAACACGATAAACTCACCCGATTTAATATCGAGGCTTACGTCTTTGATAATGTGGTGCGAACCATAGGATTTATTGATGTTGGTAAGTTTAATATTAGCCAAGATTAGCCTCCCTTAACTGAGCCGGCGAGAAGGCCGCGCACAAAGTAACGTTGCAATGAAAAGAACACTGTGAGCGGAACGATGATAGTGACGAATGCTGACGCGGTGAGAATTTCCCAATTGCCGCCGCGTGAACCTAACAGTGCATTGAGCTTTCCTGTGAGCACCAATTGATCTGGGCCACTGCCCAAGAACACGATGGCCACGAGCAAATCATTCCACACCCACAAAAATTGGAAGATGGCGAATGAGGCCAGCGCTGGGAAACACAAGGGCAGAACAACGCGACGGAAAATTTTAAAATCATTAGCGCCGTCAATTTGTGCCGATTCAATCAAATCCTTCGGAAGGCCTGCGATGTAACTGCGCAGCAAATAGATTGCGAAAGGCAGGCCAAAGCCTGTGTGAGCCAGCCACACACCAAGATAGGTTTTCGACGGGACGCCCATGAATGTGCCAGCCGCATTGTAGAGCTTTAACAATGGAATCAGCGACATTTGTAGAGGAACGACCAACAGGCCCACGATGATGGCGATGATTAAACCTCGAAACGGCAACTTCATCCATGCCAAAGCATAAGCTGCAAAAGCGGCAATCAAGATTGGGATAATGGTTGCAGGGATGGTGACGGTGAGCGAGTTGATAAACGAACGACCAATGCCTTCAGAGAACAACACGGTTTGATAATTTTCCAACGTGAAACGGGGCGGCTGCGAAGAAATGTAGAACACCCTGATGCCGCTATTGTCTGCCGTGAAGGCCGTGGGCGAGGAAAGCACGTAAGATCCATCGGGATTGACCACCAATGATTGGCCGCCATCAAGGGCTGCGTTTGCGCCCGCAGCGTTTTCTCCTGGAGCTTGAACTTTTGTGCCAAAGGCCGAAACCTTGCCGCTAACTGCGTCTGCCCCTTCAAACACATTACCGGAGATCGTGAATTTTCCATCTTTCTCGACCTGATCGGCCATGTCTTTCAGATGGGTCTTCTTGTTGACATTAGCGCTTGAGAGGGCCGTCCACCAGCCAGATGCTGCAATATCATTCTTGTCACGCAATGAGCTGATCAAAAGCCCGGCCGTCGGGAACGTCCACAAGCCAATGATGAGTAGCACTGCCAAATTGAGTGCAATGCGCGAAGGTTCAAGGGAGAATTTTTTAAACATCGTTAGTGTCCCTTCTGTTCGGCATTGGCTTGGCGAATGTTCCAAATCATAATCGGAAGCACAGCAACCATGATGACGATGGCAATGGCCGCTCCCCTGCCAAAGTCACCGCCACCACGGAACATCCAATCGAACATCAGATTAGCGAGCACTGACGTGTCCCATTGGCTGTTAGTCATCGTCAACACGATGTCGAATATCTTCAGCACCAGAACAGTGATGGTTGTCCATACCACAAGGATGGTGCCATAAATTTGTGGAACCATAATGCGGAAGAAAATTTTGAACGGGCCAGCACCATCAATTGTTGCAGCTTCAAGCGTGTCTTCAGGAATGCCGCGCAATGCTGCGGCCAAAATAACGGTGGCAAAGCCCGTTTGAATCCAAACAAGAATGGCCATCAAGAAAAAATTATTCCAGAACGGAAGAGCGATCCACACTTGCGGGTCGCCACCGAAATAAGTGACTATGGCGTTCAGTATGCCAATTTGTTGCTGGCCTTCACCCCGATAATCATAAACGAATTTCCAGATGACACTGGCACCGACGAATGAAATAGCGAGAGGCATGAATATCAGGCTCTTGGCCAAATTACCCCACCATAGGCGATCAGTGAGCACAGCGATGATGAGACCCATCAATGTGCAGAGGGCAGGAACCACAGCGAGCCACAGAATGTTATTGAAAATGGAGAGGCGGAACTGATCGTCGTAAAACGCCCACTTATAGTTTGCGAGGCCGACGTATTTGTCACCCGCGCGGTCATGAAAGGATAGATAGACAGTTTGAATGACGGGGAAAATCAAATAGACGCTGAGCAAGAGCAGAGCTGGCCCTAGAAAAAGCCACGGCCTGATATTGGCTTGAATACGCAGGTTGCGCACTGCACTGGCATCATTATTCGCATTGGCAGGAAAGGTTCTATCGAGCAGCCAGTTTGAACCATAAAAATAGCCGAAACATCCGCCCACACCAAGAAGAACAGTGAAAAAGGCATAGAGAATTTGCGCCGTCATGAAAGCCGCTCCCATAGATTTTTAGTTCACGTATATGAAAAGCCCCGGACCGGGAGTGGTCCGGAGCTTCGTCGTCGTTCTCAGGAGGAACCTAAGTTACTTGAGAGCATCCCATGCTTTTTGAATAGCATCGGCAGTGTCTTTTGATGATTTGCCACCTACAAAATCAACCATGCCAGTCCAGAATGCGCCTGCACCAATTTTGCCGGGCATCATGTCTGAGCCGTCAAAACGGAATGTTGTTGCAGCGGCCATCATGGCGCCTTCCTTGCGGGCAGCGTCACTTGCATAGGCCGCTGGGTTAGCGGACTTGAGCGGGGTCAAGAAACCACCATCAGCCATCCAGATTTCGTGAGCCAAAGGCAACTTCAAGAAATCAATGAAGGCGCGCGCAGCTTTTGAATCTTTAGTGATGGTGAACAGTGTTCCGGCACCCAGCACTGGCTTACCGAGGTCAGCTTTTGCGGCGTAAGTTGGCATGTAGAAGAAGTCTACATCTTTGCCCATCTTTGTGCCTTCTGGGAAGAAGGACGGAATGAACGAGGCCTGATGGTGCATGTAGCACTTTGGCGGCGTTGAGAAGAGACCCTTCGGGCTGTCGCGGAAGTCGATTGAAGCAACACCAGCGTGGCCGCCATCAACATAAGCGTCATTCTTGGCGAATGATCCAAAAATGTCCAAGGCGGCGATAACTGCTGGATCGTTGAACTTCACTGTGTTGTTCACCCAGCCATCATAAACTTCTGGCTTTTGGGTGCGCAGCATAATGTCTTCAATCCAGTCAGTTGCGGGCCAGCCAGTAGCACCGCCTGAACCCAAACCGATGCACCATGGCTTGCCACCATCTTTCACGATCTTGTCGGAAAGGGCGATCAAATCTTCCATGGTTTCTGGAACTTTGTAGCCAGCATCTTTGAAGTTTTCTGGGCTATACCAGACCAAGCTCTTCACGTCGGTTTTATAGGAGAAGCCGTAGAAATTCTTGGCTCCGTCTTTGCCTTTGGAAGTGCCGAGATCAACCCATGATTGGCCAGCACCATAATTGTCAACCATCCACTTGGCGTCATCAGCTGTCAGCGGAGCCAAAAGACCCTTGGCAGCGAGATCAGCGATCAGACCAGGTTGTGGCAACACTGAAATGTTGGCAGGGCTGCCAGCAGAGGTGTCGATAACGACCTGTTGCTCATAGTTTTCCGAAGACGAATACTTGACGTCTGCGCCTGTTGCTTCACGGAAATAATCCAAAACCACTTGCACGTGCTTTTCATCATCGCCGCGCCATGGTCCGAAAATTGTGAGAGTTTCGCCTTTAAGATCAACCTTCTTTAAGGCATCAAGATTGGCCCAAGTAAACTTGGCATCTTCGCCTGGCTTATATTTCAGTTCAGCAAAGGCTGGCGACGCAACCAACATTGCAGCTACAGCAGCGCCCAAGAACATAAATTTCTTCACGAGTAGTCCTCCCAATTGATATTAATAAAAAGTCGATGTGCTTTAGCTGTGATTTCTATTTTTACCAAAGCGCTTTGAACGATTTCAAACTATCATGCTAAAGTGTTTCGTCAAGAAAATAGTTATATTGCAGTGCAAACTTGCAAAAACCTCCGAACCAATCTAAGATTTTGTATTATCATTTGTAAAAATTCGAAGCGCTTTGGATAATCTGGGCTATGAAATAAGCTATGAATCTCAAAGAATTGGCCAAACATCTCAACCTTTCGCCGACAACGGTTAGTCGTGCTTTGAACGGCTATCCAGAAGTGGGCGAGGCCACGCGTAAACGTGTGGATGAAGAAGCGCGGCGGTTTGGCTATCGCCCTAACACCCATGCCCGTAGACTGGCTACAGGTCGCGCTCATGCCATTGGCTATGTTTTGCCTGCTGACAAGAGCTTGATGATTGACCCCCTGTTTTCGGATTTCGTCGCTGGAGCAACCGACGTTTATGCTGCGCATGGTTTCGATGTGATGTTGCACGCTGGCGGGCAAGAAGATGAAAGTTCGGTCTACCAGCGTTATTCGCAAGGCGGCTCAGTTGATGGTGTGGTGGTGTTGGGGCCGCGCTTAGGCGATCCGCGCATTGAATTGCTCAATGGATTACATATGCCTTATGTTGTTCATGGCCGTGTTGGCGGTTTGACAAGTGACTTTGCGTGGCTTGATATTGATAATTACGGGGCATTCTATCGTGCCACCAAGCTGCTCATTGATCTTGGCCATCGCCGCATTGGCTTGATCAATGGCTTAGAAGATTTCAATTATGCCCATGACCGAAGATGCGGATATGAAAAGGCGCTGCAAGACCGTGGGCTAAATGCCGATCCCTTGTTCACCTCAAGCGGGCTCATGACTGAAGAAAATGGATATCGCCAAACAAAGCGCATATTGCAACTCGCCAACCCACCAACCGCGCTGATCTTGGGCAGTATGCTGTTGGTGGCTGGAGCAATGCGCGCTGCAAATGAAATGGGACTATTGATTGGACGCGATGTTTCTCTGATTGCCCATGACGACGGATTGCCATTCTTAAACGCGCAAAGTTTGGTGCCATCTTTGACCACAACAAGTTCTTCAATTCGTGCCGCTGGAGAGCGCGTGGCGCAGCTCATGTTAGGCATTATAACCGACCCGGAAGTTGAACTTCCTCACGAATTGTGGAGTGTGGATTTGATCGTGCGTGGATCCACCGGCCCTGCGCTTTAATATTTTATTTCTGCACCCAAATTTTCGCTGGTTTATCGCGTTCCAAAATATAGTACTTATTGCCATCCACATTTTGCCACTCGCCAATTTGGCCATCAGGCCAGATGACGCGCGCTTCTGTTTTTGTCATGTCGCCCAAACCAAAATGCCACCAACCGTTTTCACCGCTGGCATGCCCCCCGCCTGAGGTGATTTCGCGATGCATGATTTTATCACCCTTTTTCACTTCAATCCACGCGCCAATGCCATCACGATTGGTTGCGGGCTGTTGCAATTTCAGCTCCAGCCAATGGCCCAAATTGGTGCTGGTGTTGCGCCAAATTTGCGCTTTTTCATTGCGGTTCACGACAACGAGATCGAGCAGTCCGTCATTATTGAAATCGACAACGGCAGCGCCGCGTGACGAATAGGTGCTGGCCACACCAGCTTTAGAAGCCACATCAACAAACTTGCCGTCTGCGCCCTGCAGCAGAAGGTTGTTGGGGTCTTTGGCAGCAAAATCTGGCATTTTATCAACATTGCCTTTGGCTACAAATAGGTCTTCCAAGCCGTCATTGTTCACATCTTCAAACTGCGCGTGCCAGCCGGTGCTGGGGCGAAGATCAGTGCCTGTGGTGGGGCGGTGAACGGTCACGCCTTTGGCGAATGCAATGTCTTTAAATGTTGCGGCTGGCGCTGCTGCCAAAGTTTGCAGTTTATGGTCGGCCATGCTGGTGAGAAAATATTCTGGATATCCATCGCCATCTAAATCATTGCTGGCAATACCCATGCCCCAGATTTTCAACGGCTTCCAGCCTTCAGCCTCTGTGTAAAGTGCAGGCGGCTTTCCGGCATCGATATGCCATAACTGTTCTTGACCGCCTTCGTAATATTCACGGTCGTTTGAAACCCGCAGCGACGGCGTGCCAGATTTATTCCAATCTGTGAACAACATTGAAAGCGCGCAGAAGCTTGGCTTTAATGCGACGGGTGGTGCAAATTTTTGATCCGCCGGGCGGTGCAGCCAATTATCGGTGCAGGAGCCCCACGGTGAAATCTCCTGCTTGCGATCGATGTAATTTCCAATTGCCAATGTGGGCCAGTTGGCGCCCTTTTCCCACGTGGCCGCAAAAGACGTAGACCACGCATCGCCGCCGTCAAAGGCCCACGTTTTGTTGGCGTTCTCAAATTTGCAATTGCCCTTGCCACGCATCACAACGTTTTCGCCCACGCGCAAAAGCACCACATCCATAATGCCGTCACTGTCGATGTCGAGGGGATAGGTTCCAATCACTTTATCCAATTCAAGCCCGCTGGCTTGCTCTTTGAATTTCAAACTGCCGCCCCGTTTCGAAGTGTTGCGATAGAATTTCGCTGTGTTGCTGCCGCCAGACAAAATCATGTCGGCATAGCCATCACCATTGCAGTCAAATGTGGCCACACCGCCACCCACCATATAAACCCACTCACCTTTATAGGTGCTGCTGATGCCTGATGATTTTGTTTCTTCAACAAATGTTGGGACGACAGGGGTTGGTTCTGCTGCGGTGGCAACGCCGCTCAACAATATTGTAGCTACTATGACATTGCGCATGATTATTTCCGTGTCTTGAGGGCTGTGGCGAATGCGCCAATGCAACGCCCTTGGGCCAAACCGTTTTCGATTGCGGCACGATAGTGAATGCCGCCATAGAGGCGCGATATCCCAGCCTCTTCAGCAGCGGCTGAAAAGCTCTTAAAGCTGCGCGGCTTCAATCCATCTTTCGTGCCCGTATCGTCTGTGAAGGCAAAGTTATCGCCAAATGCTTCCGTCATGACGAGTGCTGCCGCAGCAGATTGTGTGCTGTGGCCACTGGGATATTCAGGAAATGGAGGCGTGTTCAACAAGGGCTCCCATTTCGGATCCATAACGCGGCGGATATACGTGATTGGACGCAAGAGATCATATTGAAACTTGCCATTCCAACAGCCAATGAAGGCATCGGCCTCTGCAATGCTAAGCTTGGTCAAGACCTCTGCAGTCTTATCCATATCAGCATTCTGCTTCTCCAGAATTTGCATGGCAATTGAAATCCAATGGCCCGGTGGAGTGACAGTCAACATGGCATCATCCGACCAAAATTTCGCAATCGCCTTTTGTTCTGGGGTCAGATTTTTTTTGGCTTCAACAACCTCGTTTGCTTGCTTATAAAATTCAGAATTCTTATCTTCACTATAATCGGGCGGAGAGGGCAACTTGCAGGTGGCACCATCTGGCATCGCGAATGTGCGGTTCTTGCCCCAGCTGGGCAGCAATGGGTTTTGTTGCAGGCCAATGGTGTTTGTTGGAACCCAATGTGCGGGTCCTTTTGTCAACGTGTAAGTAGTTGGAAAGCCCATATTTTGAATAACGGCACCACCATCATCCATTGACCACTTTAAAATGCTGTCAGCAATTTTGCGGCCAAATTTCTCGCTGCGCTTTACAACGTCCTTCTTGGCACCCAAGGTCACATCACTTGCCATCTTCTTGCTGAAGGCATCCATGGCATGATGACCGGTTGGGCCCGTGTTGGAAAAAAGATTCTCAACCATGGTTTGCATGGTAGAGTGCATGACAACAGCTTCATTGTATGTCTTCCCAGCTTCGCGTTTTGGCGCAAGTGGCAAACCTTGAATTTGATCATTGAGTGACTTCAATGAACTGGGACCGGAGGCGGTGGCTTCAAAAGCGGCGATGCTCATGTAGGCAAATGAACGGCTGGCCACGGGGGGCGTGTAAGTTGCAGTGTGGCGCACCAACTCAAGGGCGAGCTTATACCAATTGGTAAAAACACCTTGTGGCGTTGCCGCGCTCGCTGAAGTGAGTGCGAGCCCTGAAACAATCACAATTGCCAGAAGTTTTACAAAAGCTCTCATTGTTGTGGTTCCTTTTGTTCTGCTAGATTTCTCATCGGTCCGCTGGCGAATATATTGAGATCAAGATATCGCAAAGTGGCGTCGATGGTTCCCTTAATGATCATATCAGTATCGATCGGTACGGTTTCGATTTTAACTTGACGGCGCAATTCTTCGACAACGCCTTCATCGATTGCCGCGCGCAGCGCAGGCTCGATCAAATCCAAGGCCCGTGTGCCGGGCCCTGCCAAAACAATGCGGTCTGGGTTCAACAAAGCAATCATACGGGCCAAGCCAAAGCCAATGGCCCTGCCCGCGTTTTGATAGGCGGCCACAGCATTGGCTTGGCCCTGCCGTGCTGCATTTTCTAAATCAACCATAATGTGGCGAGGAACGGCATGCGATGGTGGCGGAGTTTGCTCCGCGAGATTTTTTGCAAACCGCAAAATGCCATAATCAGAGGCATAAGCTTCAAGACAGCCCAAACGCCCGCAACGGCACAAAGCGCCCTCAGGAATGTGGTTCATGTGGCCAAATTCGGCAGCAGCCCCGGTGGCGCCATGATAGACTTTTCCATCAATCACCAAGCCCATGCCCACGCCATAACCCATGAACACAACTGCGGCAGTGCCTGTGTAACTGTAGCGGTCAGCGCTCATCACACCTTCGGCAATCATATTCGCATCGTTGGCTATGCTACAGGTGACACCAGTTTCGCGTTCAACGGGCTCGACTACAGGAATGTTGGTAGCTCTAAAAGCGGGGCTCCAAGCAATGGTTCCCTTTTGTGAGTGGGTGACACCTTGGGCAGCAATTCCGATGTGGGCCACGTCGCCCGACTTCAAGCTATTTTCATCAAAAAAATCACGCATAATGTTGGCTAAAGCTTTGCCAAAAGCATCAGGCTGAACCTCATAAGTCGCGATAAGCGTGTTTTTACGAGCAATAATTTTGCCTGCAAAATTAACTAGGGCGAGGTCTACTCCATCGATAGAAATTTTCGTCGCAATGGCGAGAGCTGCATCAGGATTGAGTTCAACCCGAACTGTTGGACGCCCTCTCCGGTTAGGATCGCTACGGTCTGGCGCCTCATTCAGCTCGCGCATGGCTTTATCGTCGATGAGCTGATTGGCGATCGTTGTGATGGACGCTGGGGAAAGCCCGGTGATGCGGCCGAGTTCGACCCGCGGCATTGGGCCATGCAAACGCAATGCCTCCAGCACAATATGCCGATTTTGCCGTCGTACTAAATCACTATCAGCTTTGCCGCGCATGGGTTCTTTCGCAACTGCAACATCAATATTGCAGTGCACAATCAACTATTTAACAAAAACAATCTTGACTTAGAAGAAGCCTTCATGCAACATTATTTTGGACGCCAAATTAAATTATTTTTAACATCGTCCTCAATCGAAATTCGGCAGCGTGGCGTCAGGCAAAGTGAGTGAAGGTGTTCATGGGAGAATGCGAATGAAAAAGACAATTTTGGCGTTGATGACCGCGGGCTTGATGCTCGGCGCAGCAACCACAACAACAATGGCTGCTGGCAAAACCATCGCCGTTTCTTGGAAGACATTCCAAGAAGAACGTTGGAAGACCGACGAAGCCGCAATTAAGGCTGCTGTAGAAGCAGCTGGCGACAAGTATATTTCAACAGATGCTCAGGGCTCTGCCCAAAAGCAAGCTGCTGACATTGAAGGCCTGATTTCGCAAAAGCCAGACGTTGTGATGGTTGTTGCTTTTGACTCAGATGCAATTTTGCCATCCATCAAGAAGCTTTCGGATGCTGGCATAAAGTCAATTGCCTATGACGTGCAATTCGAAGATCCAAACGCACTCTACGTTACCTTTGATAACGTAGGCGTTGGCCGCATCATGGCTAAAGAAGTTCTCAAAGTGAAGCCAGAAGGCAACTATGCTTTCATCAAGGGCGATAAGGGCGATCCAAACGCAACCTTCTTGTTCCAAGGCCAAATGGAAGTTCTGAAAGAAGCTATCGACGGCGGCAAGATCAAGAATGTTTGCGAAACATTCACAGACGGCTGGAAGCCAGACAATGCTCAGAAGAACATGGAGCAATGCTTGACTTCAACAGGCAACAAAGTTGATGCTGTATTGTCTGAAAATGACGGCATGGCTTCAGGCGTTGTAGCTGCTCTCACTGCACAAGGCATGGCTGGCATTCCAGTTTCAGGTCAAGACGGTGACTTGGCTGCGATCAACCGCGTTGCTCTCGGCACACAAACTGTTTCAGTTTGGAAGAACTCAACAGACTTGGGCAACACTGCAGCAGCTGCTGCAATCGCCTTGGCTGATGGCACTGCCATGGACAAGCTTGCTGGCGTTGCCAAGTTCAATGGCGGCAAGAACAAGGTT
>JANYHE010000072.1 GCA_025359215.1 Hyphomicrobiales bacterium | reverse complement strand
CTCTGTGGCCATTGGAAAGACTTGGTAAGCGAAGGCATCAGATCAGTTCCGGAATAGCCAGATGCATAAACAATCAGTCCGACAAGGATGGAAAAACCGATATAGAATACGTTTTGCCAGTTGGAGATTACGATGGGGGGCACAGTTTGCGATAAATGGCGCGACATCATTTGGCCCACGGCATAACCAAAGGCCGAATAGAATGCCAAGAGTGATGCAGGCTGAAACGTGGAGACACCGGGGCGCAACGTGATCATGACGCCCACAAAGCCAATGCCAATGGCGAGCCAGCGATACAAAGGAACTTTTTCACCCAGCCCCCTGCCCACCATGGCCGCCATGAAAAAGGGCATGGTGAAATAAATGGCCACAGCATTGGCCAAGGGCATAACCGCGATGGCGAGCACGAAAGCAAAATAAGCCGTGCACAAAATCAACGAGCGCAACACAACAAGGCGGAGCATGGGTGTTTTCAACGCGGCAAAGCCCACCCCGCGCGCCTGCCAAAACAACAGAAACGGAATCGCCATCAGCCCGCGAAAGGCCACGGTTTCATAGGCTGGAAAAGTGCCCGTCAAATATTTTACAATCGCATCCTGCGATGTGGCCAGACCCACTGCGAGCGTGATGAAGGCTACGGCCTTCAGCTTGTGTTGCTGCCTTGCAATCATAATTGCGTTTTCATAATCTCGGCGAGAAGCTTGACACCGGTTTCGATTTTCTTTTCATCAATTGATGAAAAAGCGAGACGGAAATAGTTTTTGGGTTGAGGTGCAACACCAAAGTTTATCCGTCCTGTCTCAATCAATATGCTTTTTTCTGCTGCCGCTTTGGCCAGTTTTTCAGTGTCGAGATTGGCTGGTCCTTTCACCCAGAAACTGGTGCCGCCAAAAGATGGAATGCGTGAAGAACTTGGAAAATGCATTTCCAATGCCTTGCCCATAATCTCCCAGCGCGTGCGATACGCTTTGTGCAAACGGCGGATGAGCGTGTCGTGATGGCCGAGCGATAAGAACAATGCAGCGGTGCGCTGATTGTTGGTGGGTGGATGGCGCACCATAAGGCGGCGCAAGGCGCGGGCTTCAGCGATGACAGCTTTGGGGGCCACCATGAAACCCAAGCGCAGGCCGGGGAACAGCGTTTTTGAAAGTGAGCCAATGTAAATCACACGGCCCTCATCGTCGAGTGATTTGAGTGCGGGGCAAGGCTCATTCACATAGTTGGTTTCGAATTCATAATCATCTTCGATGATGATGAAATTCTCTTCTGATGCTTTTTTCAAAAGCGCCATGCGCCGTTCCAGCGGCATTGTAACAGTCGTTGGAAATTGGTGGCTTGGCGTGGTGTAGACAATATTGGTGCCATTCAAGGCGGCCCCTGGCACCACGCCCTTTTCATCAATTGGCACTAAGTGCACATTGTTGCTGGCCAGCTCAAATATGTTGCGCATATCGCTGTAACCGGGTTCTTCCATGGTGATATGAGTGGATTTATCGCAGAGCAAGCTGGTGAGAATGAACAGCGCATTTTGAGCACCCATGGTGACCAGAATTTCATCATCGCTGGCCATGATGCCCCGGCGCGGCAGAATGCGGCGGCGGATTTGCTCAACCAATAAGGGATCATCAATGGCGGAGGTGTCATTGGTCCAAGCGCCAAACCATTTTTTGCCCAGAGCCTGCCTAGTGCAATCGCGCCATTCGGCCAAGGGGAAAAGTGAATGATCAACTTGCCCATAAATGAAGGGATAAGTGTAATCCTGCCAATCTAGGGGCTTATTTGTGTTTTCCTGCACCGAAGGGCGCAGCTTAACGCGGGCGGCCCAATCCAACCCGATGTTGGACAGCAGTGGCTTTTGCGATGGCGAGCGCGGCTTTGCCACCGAATCCTCAATCGCCTTATCTGACACGAAATAGCCTGAGCGCTCTTTGGCCAGCAAATAGCCATCATCCAACAAACCTTGATAGGCCAACACCACAGTGTTGCGCGAAACGCCCAATGTTTTTGCCATTTTGCGGGTTGAAGGGATGGGTTCGGAGCGATCGAGTTTGCGATCCAAAATCGCCGACACCAAAGCTTCACGGATTTGAGATTGCAGAGAAGCATATTCCCCGCGTTTGATATGGATAAGCCAGTCGCGCATCATTCTCTGATAGCATTGGACCTATCATTGGTCCAATTAATTATATCACAGGAAAACCACTCCATGGCTTAATGGTTCGCAGGGCCAGTGCTGATTGCAAGCGCTGCAAGCCCGGCAAGCGCGAAAGCTTGGTGCGGTGGATGCGTTCATAATCAGTTGAATCAGCAGCGGCGACCCGCAGCAAATAATCAAATTGACCACTCATCAAATGGCATTCCAAAATTTCTGGAACACGCTGCACGGCTTTTTCAAATTTTTCAAAAGCCTCTTCTGTTTGCGAGCCCAGTGAAACCTCCACAAAGAATTCATTGGCAAGGCCCAATCGCTTGCCGTCGAGTGTCGCCGTATAACCCGTGATGATGCCGGCTTTCTCCAAAAGCTTCACGCGGCGGTGGCAGGAAGAGGCTGATAGCCCTGCCCTTTCCGCAAGCTCGGCAATGGGAAAGATGGCTTGGCGTTGCAATTCAACGAGAATGATTTTATCAATCTTGTCTAATTTTTCGATTTTCATTCGTATTTAATGACATAAGTTAGAATTATTTACCAGTATCTATTCCGAATGTGTTTAAGTTTGGAAATTCATTCTCGCATTTTGATTTATCTTCTGAACATCAGGGAGAAATACAAATGCTCATCGGCGTTCCAAAAGAAATTAAGAATCACGAATATCGCGTTGGCTTCACTCCAACATCAGTGCGCGAGGCCGTGCGCCATGGCCACGAGGTGTGGGTGCAGGCGAATGCGGGTTCTGGCATCGGCTCCAGCGATGCGGATTACACTGCAGCGGGTGCAAAAATTGTGGCAGCAGCAGCTGATATTTTTGCCAAGGCCGATATGATTGTTAAGGTGAAAGAACCGCAAGCGGGCGAACGCGCCATGCTGCGTGAAGGGCAAATTCTCTATACTTATCTGCATCTGGCGCCTGATCCTGAGCAGACCAAAGATCTCGTAAAATCTGGTGCAGTGTGCATTGCTTATGAAACCGTAACATCGGCGCGCGGTGGATTGCCATTGCTTGCGCCCATGAGCCAAGTGGCGGGCCGAATGTCGGTTCAATCCGGTGCGCATTGCCTCGAAAAAGCGCAAGGCGGGCGCGGCATGTTGCTGGGCGGTGTGCCCGGTGTTTCGCCGGCTAAAGTAGTGATCCTCGGTGGTGGCGTGGTTGGCACAAACGCTGCGGCCATTGCCATTGGCATGGGTGCCGACGTGACGATCATTGAACGCTCCACCGACCGGATGGAAGAATTGGTGGCGCGCTTTGGACTCAGCGTGAAAACTTTGTACTCAACACAGGGCGCCATTGAGGACGAATGCGCCATGGCTGATCTGGTGATTGGCGGCGTGCTTATTCCAGGTGCTGCTGCTCCTAAACTTGTAACCAAAGCGATGTTGAAAGATTGGAAAGCAGGTTCAGTATTTGTAGACGTGGCGATTGATCAAGGTGGTTGTGCTGAAACTTCACATGCCACCACCCATGCCGAACCCACTTATGTGGTGGACAATGTGGTGCATTATTGCGTGGCCAATATGCCCGGTGGTGTGGCCCGCACATCAACTTATGCACTCAACAATGTGACACTACCGTTTGCATTGAACATTGCCAATAAGGGCTGGAAGAAGGCCCTTCATGACGATGCGCACCTGCGCAATGGTCTTAACGTGGCTGGAGGCCATGTGACCTATAAGGCCGTGGCTGATGATCTTGGCTATGCTTATATGGCGGCAGAAAAGTTAGTCGGGTAATCACATTCCCGACTTCGGCTTCGTTTCCAAATAATAATTTGCCTTTTTGCCATAAATCAAACCGCGCAGCACCCGCCGCGCGGTTTCTGATTTTCTAAGGGGGTCAATCACCGCACGCATAGCATCATGGGCAAACACTTTTGCAGCATCCATGACTGGCGAAGCACCTGGCGGGCGTTGGGCTAAGCCATAACGGCGTAATGTGCCATTCATCAATCGAATTTTGTTCAAGCGCACCACTTCAGGCGTCTTCCATGTCATCGCCATGGAGATTGAGTAGGTGTTGCCGGTGCTCACCCAATGCGGAATTGTGTAAGGCATGTGCACGGCGTCACCGGGTTTCAGTGTATGGAGTGTGGCGCGGGCCTCATGGTCTTCGGCATAAATTTGATTGCGATGTTTGGAAGGCGAAATTTCTAATGCCTCTTCAGACACAAGCGAATGATCGGAATTATCAAATGTGCGAACAAACTTATCGCCTTTGATTTGGATCAAAATATTTTCTTCCCAATCTACATGGAATGGCGTTGTGGCTTTTGCGGATGATACGAAGATGAACCCTTCAAGATCAGAGTAATCTGACGGTTTTCGGCCAGCCGCTTCGTTGGCTTCGCGCACAAAACCTTCGAGCAAAGCGCGGTATGCGGGGTCTTGTTCGGCGTGCTTGATCACCATCCACGCATTGGCATGTTCGATTGTTTTGATCACATCCTCTGCGGGCAGATCAATTTTTGGAACATCTTCAGGCCGCGCGCCCACTGAAACTTTGCCAGAATTATATTCAATCGCGTCGCGCGGCAACGATTTGGCCAACTCGACAAGACGCGGCAATGTGAAAAGCGCGTTGTCTGCCAAGCTGTGCTTTAAACGAAACGGGCGCTTGAGGAAATTTTCTTTGGCAACTTGTGGGTCAACAATGACAATGCTCATGAGCGTTTTGCTCCTCTCATTTTATAGTAAATATCGCGCAGCTTGCTCCGGCTGTGCAGGCGTAATTTTTCTAAACCAACGACCAGCTTAAACCTCGCTGCCGAAATGGTGGCGGGCGCTGCAAACACGCTGACCATGCTCAAGCGATCACGCCAGATGCGATCAATCATCGGGTGGTTGGGAATGGCACAGCTATCAATTTGCGTGATTTTTGGTTCAGCGAAAAATGACTCCGTGCAATCAAAAATGATCATCACGCCGGGTGAGAATTTGGCATAGCTCTCGTCATAAGCGATTTTGCCAAGCCACGCGTGTGGCCCTTCGACAATGGCATAAAGGCTGGCGATGGATTTCCCATCCAGTTTCAAACTCCAGAAGCGCAATTTTCCAACTCTGTGCAAATTAGCCGTGGCTTCATAAAATGATTCCGCTAATTCCGGCATGGCATTGATTGCAGTGCCTTTTTTGCCCTTCCATCCGGCTGCTTCAAGCCTTAAAAAATCATCGGCAAAAGGTTTTGAATCCGCGCCGCTTTTGAGAATTTCGGTGGTCAGCACGCCCTGCTCGCCCAAGCGATTACGCAGGCGCTTGAATTCTTTGCGGCGCTTTTGATCAAAGTTGGTCGCCAGCCATTCGTCGAAGCTGCCACTTGGTTTGAGCGCTGCGCGTTGCCATTGCTCCAGTGTGGCAAAATGAGCGGCATTGCGTTTCAATGTATCAGCGAAAGCACCATTCGCAGGAATCCCTCTCAAGAGAATCGGCTTCGCGTGTGCATTGATGAAAGCCATGATGGCAGATTGGGCTGAGGTTTTTAAAACATGCGGCAAGCCTGAAGCCAAAAGTGGGCTGCTTGCACTTGAAAAATGCGTGCCTTTTTCAACAAGTGGCAGGGCCATCACCAGATCTGGACCGTCGGACACTGTCGTCACTTTTACACGAAAAATCGTGGGGCCAACTGCACTTATCCATTGCGGGCAATTGAAGCCAGCGGGCTCTAGCGCGGAAGCAGCGAGGCGAGCCCACGATTCTGCAATGTCTTGCGTTTTGTCCGCATGAATTCTTGCAACTTTCAAATTCTGCCAATGGCCTGCCAACATGAGCTTTTCCAAGCAATTTGGATGCCATATAGGCCAACCATACCTAAGGCTGGTTTGAGAAACAGGGTTAACCCCAAAGAAAAAGGACCAGATGATTCTGGTCCTTTTTTAGAAATTCAATTGTAGAGGGTTATGCTTCAGTTTTTACGTCAAGAACCTGACGGCCACGATACATGCCGGTTTTCAGGTCTAAATGGTGAGGACGGCGCAATTCGCCAGACTTTTTATCTTCAATCCACGTGACAGTTTGCATTTTTTGACCCGAACGACGCATACCAATGCGGCTGCGGGACATCTTTTTTCTTGGAACTGCCATAGTCTAAACCTCTGAAACTTAATGATTCTTTGAAAACGATCTAAATTGAACCGTTTGTGTTGGCGGGCTTATAACTGAGGTTATTTGCCAATACAAGTGAGATAGGAGTCCATTGCCGCCATGCGCAGCTGAATGCGGCTTGCGATGGCTTGCACACCGCGCGAGGGTTTTCCGGCATTGCGTTTGATTGGGTTTGGCAAAACAGCCGCCAATAAAGCCGCTTCACGGCGTGTTAACTGTGCTGCAGTTTTGTGGAAATGCAGCTGCGAAGCCGCTTCCGCGCCATAAACACCAGGAGCCCACTCAACAATATTCAGATAAATCTCAATCATGCGGCGCTTGGTCCAGATAAAATCCATATAATATGCAAGCGGCAATTCGAGCCCCTTGCGAACGAACGAATGCCCATCCCACAAAAACATATTCTTGGCAGTTTGCATCGACACCGTGCTGGCACCGCGCGAGGGGCCTTCGCCGGGTTCATTCCCGTCCATAGCATCCTGAAATTCCACCCAATCAACACCGTGGTGTGTGCAGAAACGAGCATCTTCCGAACTTAATACGGCACGAGGCAAATTTGGCGACATTTTATCAAGGCTCACCCATTGCTTGTGCAGGCCATTGCCATAGAACAAGCGCAAAATCATCAGATTGCTGATGGGTGGTGGCACGAAGCCGTAAACCAAAGTCATCACGATGGGCCAAGCTAAAATGCAGCCGGCAACGCCCATGGCCCAGCGCTGCCATGGCTTTCGGTCATTCCAAAATGTCTTTAGCCGCTGCGGGATTGCGAATTGCATAGATTGGTTTTCATGGTTACAGATGGTGGTCATAACATAGGACTTTGCAATTGGCACCTCCTGCCACAACCAGTTTTGAAACCGCTTTGGCTGTGGCCGCCGCCCACACAGAGGCAGCACTCAGCAGCTTTTTGCCGGATGTTGCGAATGACCGCCTGCGGGCGGCCATGCGTTATGCCGTTTTAGGACAGGG
>JANYHE010000025.1 GCA_025359215.1 Hyphomicrobiales bacterium | reverse complement strand
CCCTTGCTCGGGTTCATCATCGCTGTAACGTCCTTTTTAGGGCGGGTCTCGCTGATGGTTTTACCGTGAATCAAATAGTGAATATTTTCTGCAATATTAGTCGTGTGATCACCAATGCGCTCCAGATTTTTTGCGCCAAACAAAAGATGAGTGCACAAACTGATGTTGCGAGGATCTTCCATCATATAGGTCAAAAGTTCGCGAAATATGGAGTTGTAAAGCGCATCTAAGTCTTCGTCAGAACGCCACACCCGCATGGCCATCTCGTCATCCTTTCGGGCATAAGCATCTAAAACATCTTTGAGCTGCGCCTGCGCCATAACGCCCATGCGGGCCAATCCGGTGGACAGGCGGCGGGGAAGTGACTCAGAAATGGCATGGGTTCGCTTGGCTGTATTCTTGGCAAGGTCACCAATGCGCTCAATGTCTGACGAGACACGAATAGCAACCATTATTTCACGTAAATCCTGCGCCATGGGTTGGCGCTTGGCGATTGTGAGTATGGCTTTTTCTTCAATTTCGCGTTCAAGCGCATCAATTTTTTCATCACGCATGATCACTTGGTCAGCCAAGGTCACGTCGCGTTTGGAGAGGGCAAGGATCGCGTGCTCAAGTTGATCCTCAGCCAAGCCGCCCATTTGTGCGAGCATCGTTCTGAGCGACGAAATATCCTGATCATAGGCTTTAACAATGTGATCGGGCATGAGAGTCTCCTTCAGCCGAAACGGCCTGTAATATAGTCTTGGGTGCGTTTATCTTTGGGCGTTGTGAACATTTCATTGGTGTCACCTGTTTCCACCAGAATGCCCAAATGGAAAAATGCAGTGAGCTGTGAAACCCGCGCGGCCTGCTGCATGGAATGGGTGACGATGACGATGCAATAGTTTTGCCGCAACTCATCGATAAGTTCTTCAATGCGCGCTGTCGCAATCGGGTCAAGTGCTGAACAAGGCTCATCCATCAGAATAACTTCAGGATTAACAGCTATAGCCCTTGCGATGCAAAGGCGCTGCTGTTGTCCCCCGGAAAGCCCGGTGCCCGATTGGTGCAAACGATCTTTTACTTCTTCAAACAGTCCGGCCTTTTTGAGACTTGAAACAACCATCTCTTCCAGATCAGTTTTATTTTTGGCCAAGCCATGAATGCGGGGTCCATAGGCCACATTTTCAAATATCGATTTCGGAAATGGATTAGGCTTCTGAAACACCATGCCCACATGGCTGCGCAGCTGCACAACATCAACATCTTTGTCATAGATGCTTTTGCCATCAAGCTTCACATCACCCGTGATGCGGCAACTTGGAATCGTATCATTCATGCGGTTGATCGCACGCAAGAATGTCGATTTTCCACAACCCGATGGACCGATGAAAGCAGATACGGCCCTATCAGGGATATTAACGGACAAGTTTTTAATAGCGTGTTTTTCGCCATAGTAAATATTCACATCTTCAGCGGAAATGCGGATGGTTCGCTCTGACATTATTTTTGGCGTAGTGATAATTTGAGGTGACATCTGATCCATGACAGTTCCTATTTCTACCAACGCCGCTCAAACTTGCGACGAAGATAAATTGCGATAGCGTTGAGAGCAAACAGCACAACAATTAAAACCATAATGGCAGCCGCGGTTTTTGATTGAAATGCAATTTCGGGAAGGTCTGACCATAAGAACACTTGCACCGGCAAAACCGTTGCAGCATCTGTAAAGCCGTGAGGAACGTCGGCAATAAACGCCACCATGCCAATCATTAAAAGGGGTGCTGTCTCGCCAAAGGCGCGGGCCAAGCCAAGAATGGCCCCGGTCATGATGCCGGGAAGCGCCAGCGGCAAGACATGATGAAACACGGCCTGTTGCTGTGAAGCACCAACCCCAAGCGCTGCCTCTTTAATTGAAGGCGGAACGGCACGCAGTGCCGCCCGAGCTGCAATAATAATCGTGGGCAACACCAGCAAGGCTAACACCAATCCACCAACCAAAGGCGCCGAGCGAGGCAAACCAAAAACATTCAGGAATATGGCTAAACCCAGAAGACCAAAAATAATGGAAGGGACAGCGGCTAAATTATTGATGTTCACTTCGATGACGTCAGTCCAGCGATTTTTCGGAGCAAATTGCTCAAGATAAACCGCAGCTGCAACGCCAAGCGGCAGGCTTAAACTCAAAGCAATGGCAACCGTCAGCAATGAGCCAATTAACGCACCCAAGATACCAGCTTGCTCTGGTTCGCGTGAATCACCGTTGGTAAAAAACCGCCATGCAAATGCACTTTCAATTTTATTCTGAGCGCGCAACTTATCCAAGCTTGCTATTTTTTCGTCAGCTTCAGCACCCTTTAAATAGAGATCGGCATTATCGGAAAGCAACAATGAACTGGTTATGGTTTGGCCAATTAACTTTGGATTATCGATTACGGCTTGACGCAAATCATTCGACGCACTTTGTGACAGCAGGCCAACCAATTTCTTCTTTTCAACACGGTCCGTGATTTCGGGGAACTGAGCGCGAATGGCATCTTTCACCAACCCTTCAAAATCACCAGCAGCCACATCCTTTGCATCCACTTTCGCTGGATCGATCAACACAGGAATGGAAACATGGTGTTCAATAAAAGCTGGAACTCCTTTGCGGCATATATCAACCAGCAAGAATACCAAAAACGCAGTGGTGATTGCGAGTGCCGCTCCACCGTAGAACTTAAAGCGACGCTCGGCACTATAGCGCTTAGCCAAAAAGGTCTTATCGTCTTTGCCAAAGGAATTAGTCATATTGTTCCTTGTATTTTTGAACAAAGCGCAAGGCAAAATAATTGAGCGCTAAAGTGATAAAGAACAGCACAAAGCCGAGGGCAAAAGCTGAAAGTGTTTTTGCGGAATCAAATTCCTGATCGCCAACCAGCAGCGATGCAATTTGCACAGTGATCGTTGTGACAGCAGCCAATGGGTTAATCGTAAGATTAGCGGCAAGGCCTGCCGCCATTACCACAATCATCGTTTCACCAATGGCCCGTGACACCGCCAGCATGATGGCTGAAACGATCCCAGGCAAGGCTGCAGGCAGCACGACTTTGGTGATGGTTTCCGATTTGGTTGCCCCCATCGCATAAGAACCATCGCGCAGTGATTGCGGCACAGCATTGATAATGTCATCTGACAGTGATGAAATCAGAGGCACAATCATCATCCCCATCACAAGGCCCGCCGCCAATGCCGATTCTGAAGCAACAACCAGGCCAAAAGATTCACCCGTGCTGCGAATTAGTGGAGCCACAGTAAGGGCTGCAAAAAAACCTAGCACCACTGTTGGAATGCCCGCCAGCAATTCAAGCAATGGCTTTAAAATTCGGCGCAAATCTGAGCTTGCATATTCAGCCATATAGATTGCTGAGAATAGCCCCAACGGCGTTGCCACCGCAATTGCAATGGTGGTGATTAAAAGTGTGCCAACCAAGAGCGGAATAAACCCGAAGCTCGCAGGCTCTCCTGTGGGCGACCAATTGATCCCGAACAGAAATTGGAAGGGATTAATTTCACTAAAAAAACGAAAACTTTCGAGAGCGACAGATGCAAATATGCCAACCGTCGTCAGAATGGCCACAATCGAACATGCAACCAACACATAGAGACTAATTTGTTCAAATTTATTGCGAGCCCGCAAGCTCGACCGAATTCTTGAAAGCGAGGCATAACCCACCACCGCACAGATTGCCACAGTAGCTGCGGGCATCAGCCAAGCACCGACAGGATTAAATACAGCCAAGGTGATGACACCAAAAAGGCCAGATAGAAAAACTAAAGTCGCAGAATAGTAGCCATGATAGTTCGGCAAAGAATGCAACGTCACTGCATTGGCCGTGTCGCGCAACCGCAAGGCTTTCGTGCGCGCCGTCGCATAAGCAAGGGCCGTAAGCGCAACCAAAACGATGAGGCTCCAAAGTGTCATGGCAGTCAAAACTCTTTCAAATATCAAGTTAGGGAGAGAGCCGGTTCATCCGCGGCCTCTCTCCCCCACCTTGAATGTTACTTCAAACCATCGGCAGAAATAACGGCTAATGATTTAGCAACTTCCATAGACTTTTTCGCTTGATCATCTGGCAGAGTGATAAGGCCTTTGTCAGCCAAATAGCCATCGGGGCCAAGTGCCTTTGCCGATGTATATTCGGCTACAAACTCTTTCATACCAGGAATTACATCCATGTGGGCTTTCTTGGCATAAATAAACAACGGACGAGACATTTTATAGGAACCATCAGCGATAGTTTCGTAAGTTGCACCAACACCGTCAACTTTGATGTCATTAATGGTCTTGGCATTCTGCTCAAGAAATGAATAACCAAAAATGCCGATAGCTTCTGGGTTGGCTTGCAACTTTTGAACAATCAGATTGTCGTTTTCACCGGCTTCAACGTAGGCACCATCTTCGCGCATGGATTTCCACACAGCATCAAAAGCCTTTGAGTCTTTTTCCTTAAGAGCCTTCAAGGAATCGATCTTTTCTGCTCCCACGCCCATTGCCAACTCTGCAAAGCTATCGCGTGTGCCGGATGTCTTAGGAGGTCCCAAAACTTCGATTTTAACTTTTGGAAGTGAAGCATCGACATCGCTCCACATTTTATTTGGATTGGCAACTAACTTGCCATCCTTGTCTGGAATTTCTTTTGCAAGTGCCAAGAAAATTTGAAGCTTGGTCAATTCAAATGGCTTTGCATCTTTGGATTGGGCCAATGACAAACCATCAAAACCTACCTTGATTTCGACGATGTCTGTAACGCCATTTTTTTGGCAATCTTCAAATTCGCTTTTCTTGATGCGGCGTGATGCATTGGTAAAATCCGGTGAATCTTCGCCAACAGCAGCGCAGAATAATTTCATGCCGCCGCCAGTGCCGGTTGATTCAACAACAGGTGTTTTCATTCCTGAGGTCTTGCCGAAGGCTTCAGCAACAGCGGTTGTGAAAGGATAGACTGTCGATGAACCAACGATGCGAATTTGGTCACGCGCAGCAAATGCAGGTGTAGCAACAAGGGCCAGAAGGCTGGCAGCAGCTAGAATACGTTTCATAGATTTTATCTCCTGTGGTGTTTGACTGGCGGTTGTCTATGTCTGCCACACGACAAGGATGCGACGATTGTGTATCACTTTTATGACACTGTAAGATGTTGTTATATAAACTTATTATGAACTGGAAGATGAATTGAAAATACACTTCCAGAGCCTAGCTCAGATTCGATCACCAGTTTCCCACGGTGGCGGTTGATAATATGCTTGCTAATGGCAAGGCCAAGACCTGTGCCCCCACGATTGCGACTGTCTTGAACATTGACGCGGTAAAATCGTTCTGTGAGACGCGGCACATGGTGGGCGGCAATGCCGGGACCTTCATCACGCACAGATAGAATAGCCTCGTTTTTTTCTACCCGACCATGAACCTCAACAGTCTTATCTATTCCAGAATATTTAATGGCATTCTCAACAAGATTATGGACAACTTGTGAAAGTTGATCAGCATCGCCCGTAACCACCATCGAACTTGGCAGATCAAATTTAAGGACACATTTGTTCTCGGCCGCCACGTTTGAAAGGAGATCCTTTGCTTGTTTGGTGATCAACACGAGATCAGCAAGACCAGTAGGCTGTACATGTTCACTAATTTCAATGCGGCTCAACGAAAGCAAATCGTCAATAAGCCTAGCCATGCGGTCCGCTTGTGCTTTCATGAGTTTTAAAAATTCATCTTTGGCCTTGGCATCATTCTTTGCGGCACCTTGCATAGTTTCAATGAAGCCAGTCAAGGAAGCCAAAGGTGTGCGCAATTCATGGCTAGCGTTGGCCACGAAATCAGAGCGCATTCGCTCTATTTGTTCTTCGTAGGTCACATCGCGTAAGATCACTAACGCAAGGCCCCCTGCTAACGCCGAGACGATAACATCATAATTTCTGGGAACAGGTGTTCGCACCATATATTGCACCCGTGCCGATAGCGAGCGGGCAGTTGCCTCGCTTACAGCCTCTACAATAACAGGTGCACGCAAAGCCACTGTCATATGCCGACCAACAAGTGCATTTTGGAATAGACTATTTGCGTGGTCGTTTGAAGACGTAATGACACCATCCCGATCAACCACAATTGTGGGATCAGGCAAGGCGGTCAAAAATTCATTGAGCTGATTTGTGGAAAATAATGTCATCATGACGAGCACTGTAGCATCACTTCAAGCGAATTCCATGACGAGTTGGTGCGAACTTTGAAATCGCAGTTTTACACAATTAAGAAACTGCAGCGCGAGAAGGAATTCAAACTCTCGACCCCGATCTTGGCAGGTCACAATCAGCTCGGTTGTTCTACGCTCGACAACATCGGCAAAATCATTGCGAACAATTCGGCCTGTGAAGAGATCCTACACTTTGCATAGAGCTGCTTGCGAAACACTTTGATAGTAGCGGCACTTACTTCAAGATTGAGGCTGATCGATTTTGATGAGTGCCCTTGAAGAATATAGATAGCAACTTCAGCCTGGCGTGGGCTGAGGCGAATGTCTCTTGTTCGCGTTAAAGTATCGCGTAAGCGATTAACAAGAGGAACATTTGTGACATCCGCTTCAGCTGTTGGCATATTATACTCATTCCAATGAAGCTCCATCAGGCTTGAAATAGACAACGTGTGACGGTTCAAAACAGCAAGATGCTTTTTTGTGAACGTGCGTCCACTTGAACGATCCGTTCCCATGCAAGCCGTGATTGTCAAACCTGTTTCTGTCCTAGCAAATGCAGCGACTTCGTCTATCAAAGTCGTCTTCTCATAATAGAGCTCATAGTAACTCGTTTGCTTGAAGCGATCGGGCGCCACATCAAACAAACGGTGTAATCCCGATTTCACGCCTCGAATGTGGGCCTTATAAAAAGGATCCAATACATAGTTTGTTGTGAGATATTCACTGTCCATCGATTGATAGACCACAGGGTCACGAAACTCTCGGTAGAGCACCACCGGATTTCTTTCTCCGCTATAGGCCAAGATAATGAAATTATCGAACGGCATACACTGGCGCAAAAATCTGGCCAAATTCATCGGAAACTCCGCTTTGCCCAAGCTCCGAACAACGTCGGAAACTGCGCGGTCTAGCTTTCCACTATGTGTTTCAACCATCAACCGACCTCATAACTCTTTGGGGGTATATACTCCCTAATTCAATCCATCTAGCTAAAATACGTGATCCAAGGGTTATGTTCGAGTTTTAACAAGAATTGAGCCTCCACTGGAAAATCACCAAAAAAATGATTGATAGGGACGGCAATTGGTGAACGCGCAAGACAAGATGGCAATTTCCATTCGGAATGCTGCCAAGCAATTCGGAAATTTTATTGCCCTCGACAATGTGTCGCTGGATATCGCGCCCAATGAATTTTTCACTCTGCTCGGGCCATCGGGTTGCGGCAAAACCACATTGCTGCGCATGATTGCTGGCTTTGAAACGGCCACCCAAGGCGAAATTTTTCTTTACGACGAAGAAATTGAAAAACTCCCCGCCAATCGGCGCTCGGTCAATACCGTATTCCAGCAATACGCTTTATTTCCACATATGACCGTTGCTGAAAATGTGGCTTTCGGAATGCGCATGCTCAAGGTTCCGAAAGACGAAATAACCAAGCGTACTTCAGAAGCGCTTAGCATGGTGCAACTTGCTGAATTTTCACATCGCCGCCCTAGCCAGCTGTCGGGCGGCCAACAACAACGCGTGGCTTTGGCCCGCGCTCTGGCTCCAAAGCCCAAGGTTCTCTTGCTTGATGAACCTTTATCGGCCCTTGATTTGAAACTGCGCCAATCGATGCGCGCCGAACTGAAGCGAATTCAGCGTCAAACCGGAATTACATTTGTTTTTGTAACCCACGACCAAGAAGAAGCGCTCACCATGTCTGATCGCATCGCTGTGATGTCTGCTGGCAAAGTTCAACAAGTTGGTACCGCAAAGGATATTTACGAGCGCCCCAACAATATTTTTGTGGCAAATTTTATCGGCGAAACAAATCTTATCGAAGTCAAAATTGAAAGCATTGTAAAATCAGTTGCAAATTGCCGGATGTTCGATGGCAGTTTGATCGCCTGTACGGCAGATGCCATTGCAGCAAATATCAAAACCGGAAAAATTTCCGTTCGCCCTGAAAGGTTAAAGCTGGCGACAAAATCATCCAAGGGGATCAAAGGCGTTGTCACGCAATCCATCTATCTTGGCACCGATACGCAACATATAGTTCGCTTGGGCAATCAAACAGAACTGACGATCAGATCGCAAAACGGTGACGGACCCGATGCGAACTACGAGATCGGCCAAGAGATTTCTGTTGTCATCGACCCAGGCGTCGCGCGCCTGCTTACTGAGTAAGCATCATGGCAGCTCATTTCAATTTGAATGCCAACAGCAGTAAGCCCAGCCAAACTATCGCTAAAGATCAAGCCTATCAACTGCTGCCGGCTGTTCTCTTGATCTGTCTTTTTGTCGTTCTGCCGTTGTGTCTGATCGCTATTTTCTCCTTCCTTAAGCCCGGAACTTATGGAGGAGTGGAATGGGTTTTTTCCGCGGGTTCATATGTTCAATTTCTCTTTGAACAAGACTTTCTCACGGAAAACTTGGTCTTCAGCGCCAACTATCTTTCGATTTTTTTCAACTCCTTTGTGCTGGCAATTACAGCCACTGTCCTCTGCCTTATCATCGGCTTTCCCACCGCCTATTTCATTGCAACACGGCCTGAAAGGACTCGTAACATTTGGCTTTTTGCCATCACCGTTCCCTACTGGGTCAATCTGCTGATCAGAACCGTTGCCATGCTTTTTATTATTCGCGATCAGGGCCCAATCAATTCTATATTGATAGCCACTGGTTTAATCTCAGAGCCAATCCGGTTTGCCTATACAAACTTCGCAATTGGCCTCGGCCTGTTCTATTCATATCTCCCATTCATGGTGCTCCCGATTTATGCAGCGATTGAGCGTCTCGACTTCTCACTTGTTGAAGCTGCACATGACCTCTACGCAACGCGCCGATCAACACTGTGGAACATCATCATTCCCGTTGTGAAGCCCGGTATCATTGCTGGCTGCTTGCTGGTTTTCATTCCCTCATTGGGCTCATTCATAGCGCCCGATATTTTGGGTGGTGGCAAAAATCTTATGATCGGCAATCTTATTGCCTTGCAGTTCCAAGGTTCACGCAATTGGCCTTTTGGGGCAGCAGTTGCGGTCATCTTGCTCACTCTCGTTCTCAGCATCCTGTTGTTCTTTGCGATGCGCAGCGCGAAGGAAGCACGAAAATGAAGTCACTCGATATCAAAAAATATCCGGGCTTTCGCGCCATTACACTTTTCTGCCTTTTCATTCTCTATGGCCCCATGCTGGTGATTGCGGTCTATTCATTCAATTCACTGCGCTCAATCACCAGTTGGGGCGGCTTTACATTTGCTTGGTATCTGAAGGCATTCAACAACCCGACGATTCAAGTTGCAGCTCTCAACTCTCTTTTCATCGCCGTTGTTGCGGCTTTGCTTTCCACAATGATTGCTGTTTCAGCGGCGTTGGCACTGGCGCGCGGCAAGACTTTCAAAGGCCAATCTGCGCTGTTTGCGCTTATCAATCTGCCGCTGATGATTCCTGAAATCGTGACTGCTGTTTCAAGCTTGGTATTCTTCATCGCGATCGGATTTAATCTTGGGCTTTTGACCATTCTCATTGCCCACGTGGTGTTTTGCATTCCCTTTGCCTATTTGCCAATTTCAGCGCGGCTTCAAGGCATCAAGGGACATTTTGAAGAGGCCGCTCAAGACCTTTACGCAACGCGCTGGCAGGCCTTTCGGTTTATTCTTGCCCCAATGCTAATGCCCGGCATCATCTCGGGCCTCATGCTTTCATTCATCGTTTCGCTCGATGATTTCATCATCACGAACATGGTTGCAGGCCCCGGCACTACCACATTGCCAATTGCAATTTACGGCATGGTGCGCGTTGGCTTCACACCAGAGATCAATGCCATTTCCACAGTCCTGCTTCTCACATCTTTGGTGTTCGTCACCGTCTCATATTTCCTGAGCCGCAACGCGCCGAAGAACGCCAAGACAAAACCACTACAACACTGAAAAACCAAACCAAGGAGAGCGACAATGAAGTTTATGAAATTCGGATTAGCTGCAATGACTGCGGCGTTTCTTTCGACCACAGCGCAGGCTGCGGGGGAATTGAAACTTTACAACTGGTCAGACTATATGCCGCCAGCGCTTATCGAAAAGTTTTCGAAGAAATATGATGTGAAAGTCACGCAAGACTCTTATGACAGCAATGAAACTTTGCTCGCAAAGTTGAAGTCAGGAGTTAAAGGTTACGACCTCGCCGTTCCTGGTGATTATATGGTTGCCATTATGATTAAAGAGGGCTTACTAGAAAAAGTTGAACCTAACCAATTTTCCAACTTCCCAAAAGTGAAGAAAGACTTGGTGAACATCTATTTTGATGATGGTAGACATTACTCGATACCTTACCAATTTGGCACGACATCATTCATGGTCGACACCGATAAGTATAAGGGCGATATCAATACGCTGGGCATTTTGTTTGATCCGCCAGCCGAACTTAAAGGCAAGATCAATGTTTTTCGCGATGTGAATGACGTGATCAATGCCGGGTTGCGCTATCTTGGTTATCCGCGCTGCAACAGCAACAAAGAACAATTATCTGCTGTCAACGATCTCCTTCTTAAATCCAAAAAGAATTGGTTGAGCATTGCATCAGACGGATCACGCGAAGTCTTGGTTTCGGGTGATGCGGCAGTCGGCATGATTTGGAATGGCATGGGCCTTCGCGCCCGAACAGAAAAAGCCAGCCTTAAATTCGCCTACCCGAAAGAAGGCATGACAGCTTGGGCTGATAATATGGTGGTTTTGAAGGGCGCACCAAATCTTGAAAATGCAAAGCTGTTCATGAACTTCATGCTTGAGCCGGAAAATGCTGCTGCCCTGACTAACTTTGCGAGTTACACCGCTGGCGTGGAAGGCACCGAACCCTTTCTCGACAAAAAATTCGTTGGCGCATTGGAAATGACTCCCCCTGCCGGTGCACCCAAGCCAGAATTTGTTCCCCCCTGCGATCCAGAAGTTGTGAAACTTTACGATCGCATCTGGACGAACTTGCTGAAATAAAACTCCCTGAAACTTACCCGGTGGCCATTTTGTCACCGGGTCTTCTTAAGAGATGGAAAATGAAGGTATTAGTTTTTCAATCCACGCCTGCGTTCGGAAATGTTGCAGCCAATCTAAAAACGATTGAGACTATCTGCATGATGGCGGCACAAGCAAAAGTTGAAGTAGCCGTGTTTCCCGAATTGTTTGTCAGCGGATATAATCTTGGCACTAAAATACATGATTTGGCCGAGAGCATGGACGGACCAATCGTTATCAGACTTCGCCAGATTGCGAAAGCTCATGGCTTGGCCATCATTGCCGGATACCCTGAGAAGCGCGAAGATAGATTCTACAATTCAGTGGTGGCGATTTCCCCACAGGGTGAAATCATTGGCCATCACAACAAGGTCTTTTTGTTTGGCGACCAAGAGAAATCACTGTTCAGCGCTGGAACGGGCTTTCCCGTATTTGAGATCGCTGGACGCAAATGTGGGCTGTCAATTTGCTATGATATCGAATTTCCTGAAGTCACCCGCGACATGAAAAAACGTGGCGCAGAAATTGTATTCGTCCCCACAGCAAATATGAAACCCTATTTCGACGTCCCTACCACTCTTGTGCGCGCCCGCGCCCTCGAAAATGGCATGGCAATAGTTTACGCAAATCTGTGCGGCACCGAGGATAATCTGCATTATACTGGTCAGAGCGCCATTGTTCTGCCGGATGGCTCAGACTTGGTGCGTGCCGGTAACGATAGCGCCATCCTCATCAGCGATCTTGAGCCTGGGCTTAGTCGTAACACCCAACTGCCTCTTTCGAGTCAAGTGCAGGATATGGCATCTTTTTACAAAAGCCTGTGGTCTGCTAATTAACTCTGAAGCACCAATCACTTTATGCGTAGGCGCAGGCATACGCTAGCTGCCCCTTTCGCTTCTGTGGCAAGCGAAAGGCAGTAATTCTCATTGGATACATTTAGCAAAAATCAAAGCGAGGGTGATTTTCACACAATGGCTGTGTGCAGAAATTGAACCGTTTGCAAACAGTCGGTAGCGTTGTAAGCCTCGGTTCTTGATTCAAATTAATAAAATAATATTTCTAAGCTATGGTCAAGCGGCTATAATTCTAACAATGAGGGACATTTAACTTTGCCTGAATCGCATTTTCAAACAAAAGTTGGTGAAACCCTCAAATGGTCGCCCGTCATTGGCCGCGAAACTGCGCATATCTACGAACGCATGAAGCGTGTAGTGCCTGAAGCTGAGTGGATGGTTCATGCGCCTTATATTCATGCCATCAACCGCCTGAAGCGCGAACGCAACGCCGTTATTCTGGCTCACAATTATCAAGTGCCAGAAATCTATCATGGCGTTGGTGATGTGGTGGGCGATAGTCTTTATCTCGCCAAGCAAGCAGCGCTCACCACCGCTGATATTATTGTTCAGGGTGGGGTTCATTTTATGGCGGAAACGTCAAAGCTGCTCTGCCCAGATAAAATGGTTTTGATTCCGGATTCCCGTGCAGGCTGTTCATTGGCTGAATCGATTACGGGCGCTGATGTGCGTGCGCTGCGCCTCAAGCATCCCGGCGTTCCTGTGGTGGCTTACGTAAATACATCGGCCGATGTGAAGGCCGAAGTTGATATTTGCTGCACCTCTTCCAACGCGGTGCAAGTGGTGGAAAGTTTGGGCGTGCCTGTGGTGATTTTCTTGCCAGATCAATATTTGGCGGCCAATGTGGCAGCACAAACCAATGTAAAAATCATTTCATGGGCTGGCGCTTGTGAAGTGCATGAGCGGTTTACTGCACAAGAAATTTGGGAATATCGCGCCGCCCATCCAGGCCTCGAAATTATTGGCCATCCGGAATGCCCGCCAGAGGTGATTGCCGAGTGTGATTTTTCTGGCTCCACGGCTGCGATGATAAAATATGTAAAAGACCGTAAACCCAAACAAGTTCTGATGGTGACGGAATGCACGATGAGCGACAATGTGGCAGCGGAAACACCAGATGTCGATTTCATTCGCCCCTGCAATTTCTGCCCGCATATGCGCCGCATCACATTGCCAGCGATTTTAAATTCACTGCAAAATCTCACCGAGGAAGTGAAGATTGATCCGGTTCTTGCAGTTCGCGCTAGAGCCTCTGTGCAACGCATGATTGATTTGAAATAGTGACGGCGCCCATTCTAATTATCGGTGGCGGACTCGCAGGACTATTCTGTGCGCTTAAACTTGCTCCCCATCCCGTCACTATTTTATCGACCGCTCCTATAGGCTCAGGCGCTTCATCTGTTTGGGCCCAAGGTGGTATAGCGGCGGCTCTATCTGATGGCGATACACCGGAAAAACACACTCATGATACGATGGTGGCAGGAGCTGGCATTGTTGATGAAGCGCAAGTTCTATCGATGGCGCAGGAAGCACGGGCACGGATTTATGATCTGCTGTCTTATGGTGTGCCGTTCGACCGCGACCTTGAAGGCAAACTGGTGCAATCACGTGAGGCCGCTCATTCCGAACGTCGCATTGTGCGCGTGAAGGGCGACACGGCGGGCAAGGCGATTATGGAAGCGCTGCACATTGCGGTGACTAACGCGCCTTCGATTGAAGTGATTGCTGGTCTTACGGCGCAAGAGCTGGTGTGTGTTGGTGGTAGGGTCACTGGCATTGTGGTCGAAAATAAAGAAGGTGCTCTGGTCACGTATTCGGCAAGTGCCATTGTGTTGGCCACAGGTGGTATTGGGCATTTGTTTGAAGTGACAACTAACCCCGTGGAATCACGGGGCATTGGCTTGGCTATTGCGGCGCGTGCAGGCGCAGTGATTGCTGATGCTGAGTTTGTGCAGTTTCATCCGACTGCGATTGATGTGGGTCGTGACCCTGCCCCATTGGCCACTGAAGCGTTGCGCGGCGATGGTGCAACTTTGCTGAATGCCGCGGGCGAGCGCTTCATGGTTGATATTCACCCTGATGCAGAATTAGCCCCGCGCGATATTGTGGCGCGGGCTGTGTTTGCCGAAATTCAAGCGGGGCGCAAAGCGTTTCTAGATTGCCGCGCCGCGATTGGCGCAGCGTTCAAGGATAAGTTCCCGACCGTTTATGCGATTTGTAAAAGTGCAGGAATTGATCCGTCTACTGATCTTATTCCCATTATTCCTGCTGAGCATTATCATATGGGCGGCATAGAAACCGACGCAAAGGGCCGCACGTCTTTGCTGGGCTTATGGGCGGCTGGTGAAGTGGCCTGCACAGGTGTGCATGGTGCCAATCGCTTAGCATCAAATTCATTGTTAGAAGCCGTAGTTTTTGCTGCACGAATTGCGGAGGATATTGGCGCGTTGAACCTTGCAGCAGTCAAGCCTGGCAAAAATACCAGTGGCGCACAATCATTGAAAGAGGGCACAGGCTTAGAAGCTGAGCTTCGTCACACCATGGCGCAGAATGTGGGCGTGGTGCGCAATCATGCGGGCCTCGTATCATCGCTCAAAAAAATCACTCACATTCAAAAACAAGCCAAAACTTTGAGCCTGAAAAATATGGCCACATCTTGCTTGATGATCGCGGCAGCGGCTTTGGTGCGGCATGAGAGTCGCGGCGGACATTTCCGAACTGATTATCCGCTTCCCGTTCCTGCACTCGCCAAGCGTTCGCACTTCACTTTGATTGAGGCTCTTAAAATTGCTGAGGATGCAAGATGATCAATCCCCTACTCGTCGATGAAGCCGTTCGTGCCGCCTTGAATGAAGACTTAGGCCGCGCTGGAGACATCACCAGCCAAGCTACCGTTCCAGCATCCGCCATGGCCACAGCGGTGATCGCATCACGGCAAGTGGGTGTGATTGCAGGCATCGGTTTTGCACAAACCGCGTTCCGCATGTTGGACCCCAATTTGAAATTTGAAACTCTGGTGAGTGATGGCGGCCACGTTGCAGCGGGCACCGAAGTCGCTCGCATTTCCGGTCCGGCCCGTGCCTTATTATCAGGCGAAAGGGTGGCTTTGAATTATCTTGGTCGCCTGTCTGGCATCGCTTCACTCACCGCAAAATTCGCCGCTGAAGTTGCTCACACCAAAGCAAAAATCGCTGACACGCGCAAAACCACGCCGGGCCTACGCGCCTTCGAAAAATATGCCGTGCGTTGCGGTGGCGGTATGAACCATCGCTTTGGTTTAGATGATGCAGTTTTGATCAAAGACAATCACATTGCCGTGGCTGGGAGTGTTGCTGCCGCCTTACGCGCCGCCAAAGCCAGCGTGGGCCATTTAGTGAAGATCGAAATTGAAGTCGATAATTTGCAACAGCTTGCTGAGGTGATCAACGAAGGCGCTGATGTTGTGCTGCTCGATAATATGGGTCTGGTCGCGCTGCACGAAGCTGTTCAAATGGTGGCCGGAAAAATGCTGTGTGAAGCATCTGGCAATGTGAACCTTTCAACGGTGAAGGCCATTGCCGAAACAGGAGTTGATATTATCTCCAGCGGTGCGTTGACGCATTCGGCTCCAGTTTTGGATTTGGGTTTGGATATCAAGATAAACTGATCAGCAAATTGATTGCTGACGCTAGGTTCATTGGTGCCTGAAGTAGTTTATCGTGCCATGTTTGTGAGGGAAGAAGATTTTGAAGCCAGCCAAGCGAAGCTCAAGGACTTTGCGATGGCCCAACAGGTTTTCGTTTAGCCGAACTTTTTTATGTTTGAAATTGAATGCGTGGTCACCACAATTGACGTTCGGATTTTTTTGGTTGTTTAAGTCTAAGAAATTATCAACAAAACTGGAGCAGGCGAACGGATTCGAACTCTCAAACCCGACCTTGGGACGCGGACGATCTATCTGGGAAGAAAAACAATGACCCGCCATCACTTTGATCAAAAAATTAAAGCCCGCAAGCTGAAAGCTCAAAATAATTTTATTTTCCACCAACTGTGCTGTTCTTGGCTATATAGTTGAGGCGAGTTCTCGCAATCGCGTTGCAATAGCAGTGAGTTTTTTAATAAAATAAAGGAATTTCTATCTTGACCAAAAATAGAATTCTCTTGTTTCTCACGGCATGTGGGCTAGGTTGGGTGATTTACTTCGCATTAATTTTATTGGCTCCATGGGCGTTGGCAGCACAAGATGAGCCACCCGGCATCAGCCACCCAATCGAACTACCCATTTTTAATCCGCACGCATCTTCGTGTAGCATACCCTCTGGATTAACAAGGACGCTAACCTACGTGCAGGAAAACGAGCGCGAATTCCTTGAGGGGGTTAACTATGGTTTATCAATGGCCGCGAAGGATCGGGGCTTGAATTATAATCGACTTGTTGTGGAAAACGATGTGCCGACAGCTATCCATCAAATACAGGCATTTCTAAATCAAAAAGGGGGGGCGTTGATTGCCACTTCGTCAAATCCAGATGCTGTTAGTTCCAGCCTACAACATGCCATCTGGTCGGGCGCTTTTGTCGGCACAATTGTTCCGCCGCCAGCTACATTGCTGCTCAATGCACCACAATATGCAACAGGAAAAGCTCTCACGGACGCAGCTATCGCACACATCAAGTCAAAGCTGGGTGGCAAAGCCACCGTCGTATTGTTAACCCAAGATACCATGCAATTTTTAGCACCCCGCTTTGAAGCGATGCGTGACGGCCTTAGTGCGCTTCCTGATGTGACTATAGTTGCGGATATTGCTCCGAGCCCCGTCAATAGCGAGGGTGGTTTTACCACGATGAACACGATACTCCTTGCTAACCCCGATATTGACGTTGTTCTTGGTGGTGATGCCGTCGTTCTGGGCGCTCTTAAGGCATTGCGTGCGGCTGGAAAGGATCGCCCTGACCAATTCCTCGGCGGCATCGACGGCGAACCTGAGGCCGTCTCTGAAATCAAGAAAGGTGATAGTCCTTATAAGGCCAGTATTGCGCTTTCGTCGCCTGTCTTCGGCTATGCAATGGGGCAGTATGGGGCAGATTGGTTGGAGGGCAAAAGCATTCCCCAAGCCATGAATATTTTGCCGAGTTCTCTGACCAAAGATAATATACAACAATATGAGGCCGATCTCGCAAATCCATCGAAAGTGTTTGCAGACCCCGTTCGCCGCGCTGCCTATCTCACGATGTATGGCAACACCTGTTATGACACACGTGACCAATATATAAATTTTCCGTGGTCCTCAGAAAAAAATCACTAACTACCAATACGCATCGAAGCCGCTCGCCAGCACCGTTGACGAAATTTAGGTTTTCCGTCGCGTTGAACGATATCATTTCTGCGAATTCTCGCCGAATTGTTGAAGTGGAAACATTATATTCGCAATCGTACCCGGACTGCCTTTTTCATATTTTATTTCTGCGGCCAGACTGACGGCCATAGCGCCAATGATCTTTGTTCCAAATCCTGTGCCTTGCGACTTTTTTCGGCGATCAAAGCCCACACCATCATCGGCAACCGTTAATCCCGCTTTGTGTTCGGCAATCATTTTCAGTTCAATTCGTATTTCGCCCTTGCCAGCAGGATAGGCATATTTAAGCGCGTTACTGACCCATTCATTCAACACCACGCCGAGGCTAATACTCTGATCAATCGGCATTTTGATCGGAGCAATCTGCGACTTAATTGTAATGGCGAGTTGTTCATCATTGATTGAAGTTTGCAGATGGGACAGCAGGCCGCCCAAGTAAGCATCAAGCAAGACAAAACGAACGTCACCCGTGGTATATAATTCGCGGTGGACCAGCGAGATTGCATAGATACGATCACGCGTTTCAGCCAAGGCATTCTTGGCTGCCATGTCGGCGATAGAATTGGCCTGCATTTTCACCAGTGAGGAAACCATCATAAGGCTGTTGGCGACACGGTGATTGACTTCGGATAATAGAGCTTCAGTCCGGTCTTTTGCTGCCTGCAATTGTTCATTGGCATGCCCTAAATCGTCGGTTCGTTCTCGCACACGATCTTCAAGACTGGCGTTGAGTGCAGACACTTCCCGCTGAGCTGCAAGCAATTGTCGCGTCTCGTTCAATACGAAGTACGTTACAAGGCCGACGACGACTAAAATGATCAAAGCACTTAAAATTGAAACCAGCCTTAAGTCGGCGGCGGTCTTTTGCTGTTCTGCGACGCGGTCGATCAGTCGCTGATCCACCGCACGGACGATTCCACTGAGATAAACGTTGGCCTCATCCATGAGGGCCTTGCCTTGATTGGTTTTAACGAGCGCAAGAGCATCGGCGTCTCGACCATTTCGTTGCAGCGCCACCGTTTGGTTAAGCTCTACGGTTTTTTGAGCCACCACGTCCCCTAACTTCTGGCTGGCACCTTGGAAGTTTGGAAAGTAAGATAGACCTGCTTGCAATTGCTTCAACTGTCTAAGGGCCTGCGTTTGGGCCACTTCAAAAGGCGCGAGATAGACCTCATTTTGGGTATAGAGATAACCTCTCTGGCTGGATTCCGCAGTCTGCAGAGCACTCCGAAGATCGACGGCTTCTGAGCGTAGTGTGCGTAAGGACACAACATCTGCAAAAAGTGTCTGGGTGCGGGCATTCAACCAAAACGCCATTGCTACAATCGCTGCAAGTGCGAGAAATCCCACGAAGATAGGAAGAAGGGTTACGCGCAGCCTGAGGACTCGAATCATTTTGATACCTCAACGGCAGACTTAGTCATTCTTTTTTGTAAGCACGATGGCCCAGATCATACAAGCGATCGATTCTGAAATTGAAATTGTGTGACGGCAATAAATGCTAAAGAGAATCTTCCAACGATATCTCCAGTTGGAAAAATGACAATCGTTTTTGGATCATACCGTGGTCACCGCAAATCTCTTACGGAGCAGTTAGGATTTTTAGACTTTTTAAGTCTGTGAAATCACTAACAAAACTGGAGCGGGCGAAGGGATTCGAACCCTCGACCCCGACCTTGGCAAGGTTAAGGTTAGACCATCAGTAACGTTCTACGCTTTTCCTCGTTATTCCTAATCCATTGAAATTGCATTTGTATTAGACTTGTGTAATACAGAGCTTTCCCGCAATTACCGCCAAATATTGTTATTGTGTGGTCACCATGTGGTCACCAAATGGATCTGAATCAAAATGGCAGAAGTGGAGCGTCGACTTCGATTAAGCAAAAGAAACATCGATGGCCTAGCCGCCACTGGTAAGCGGGTGATCTATTGGGATGATGAACTTGCGGGCTTTGGTTTGCGGATCGAACAATCGGGAAGCAAAACATTTCTTGTCCGCTATCGGCCAGGTGGCGGGAGAAACGCACCCAAGCGGTTTCTAACAATAGGAAGGTACGGAAAACTAACCCCTGAGGAGGCTAGAAACGAGGCGCGCAGGGTGCTTTCGGCTGGTGAGCTGGGAATGGACCCTGCCGCTGAACGGCTTCGCAGGCGTAAGGAAATCAGCGTCGCGGACCTTTGCGACCTTTACCTTGAACTCGGTGTTGAGACCAAAAAACCGCAAACCATTACGGGGGATCGCGGTCGGATAAACCGTCATATTAAGCCGCTGATCGGTGGTAGGCGCGCATCTGAAGTTACAACAGGTGATGTTGAAAAGCTGATGAAGGACATAGCAAGTGGAAAGACGCATGCTGATTTTAAAACAGGGTTGAGCCGCTCGCGCGTTATCGTTCGCGGCGGCAAAGGTGCGGCCACACGAACAGTTGGAATGCTGGGTGGTATTTTTAGCTTTGCTCAACGCCAAGGCATACGCACTGATAACCCATGCCGGGGCGTGAAGCGATATCCCGATGGCGCAAGTGACCGATTACTCAACTCAACTGAGATAGCAATTCTTGGTGCCGCCCTTTCCAAAGCTGAATCTGACGGTGCCAACAGTAGCGCCGTTAACATCATCCGCTTGCTCGCAATGACGGGCGCAAGGCGAAATGAAATTGCAGGTTTGCAGTGGGAGGAGGTTGACATTGAAAGAGGTTGCCTTCGCCTGAAAGATTCTAAGACGGGAGCAAAAGTTATTCCTCTTGGGGCGGCGGCAATTCATTTATTCGATATGCTAACACCAACGAGTACCTCGCCTTACGTATTTCCGGCTTCCACAGGCACAAGTCATTTCCAAGGCATCAAACGGATTTGGAAGGCCGTCCGCTGTAATGCCGGATTCCCAGATTTGAGGCTGCATGATTTGAGACATTCGTTTGCTTCAATCGGCCTCGCTTCGGGCAACACATTGCCTATGATCGGCGCGCTGCTGGGACATTCTAGTGCGCGAACGACTGCTCGTTATGCCCATCTTGCCGATGATCCGAAAAAAATAGCCGCTCATCGTATTTCTGGACACATTGCGGAAGCATTGGGTGTTGTCGATTCTGCAAATGTCATTTCGTTGCACAAAAAGACGTCAAGATGATTAGCACCAACCGTAAGTCCGACTCCTGCCGCAATTTGTTTTGGCGTTTCAAACAGACAATTCATTTCACGACCTCTATCAACGCAAGTAACTTCACCCAAATTCCACCCGCAAACAGATTTGTGCAATTGGGAAATGCGGGAAAAGCTAGGAAGGCGTGTGGCTTTGATTATGTCATTGGAAAACTCCATCGCTTTTCTTGCGTTTGAACTTAACCGCCCCCTCTTTCGCAAATGAACCCATCGAGCGAGGTGGGCGGCAAGAGCGACGGATAGGCCCGCTGATGGAGGCGGGCCGCACCGTAG
>JANYHE010000022.1 GCA_025359215.1 Hyphomicrobiales bacterium | reverse complement strand
GCCTTGCTGGCCAAGCCTCGGCCATTGTTACCAATCCCATCCAGAAAGAAGCGCTTTATGATGTGGGTTTTAAATTCCAAGGCCACACAGATTTTTTAGCCCACTTGGCAAAAAGTGAAGGCCACGATGTGATGATGTTGGTGGGTGAAGGCCTGCGGGCTGTGCCCATCACCGTGCACATACCCCTATCAGAAGTGCCTAAAGCTTTAACGACTGCCGCAATTGTCAGCCAAGGCAAAACCGTTGCTGCCGCTTTGATGAAATATTTTGCCATCGCAAACCCACGCATCGCTGTCACCGGGCTAAACCCGCACGCAGGCGAAAATGGTGCCATGGGCCACGAGGATCAAACCATCATCGTTCCCGCCATCGCTGAACTTCGCGCCGCTGGCATAATTGTGCAGGGGCCCCTGCCCGCTGACACCGCGTTCCATCCCGAAGCCAGAGCCAGCTACGATGCCATACTCTGCATGTATCACGATCAAGCCTTGATTCCAGTGAAGACCTTAGATTTTCACGGCGGTGTGAATGTCACGTTGGGATTGCCCTTCATTCGCACCTCGCCTGATCATGGCACAGCACTCAGCTTGGCCGGCACTGGCAAAGCCAATCCGTCAAGCCTCATCGCCGCTATAAAACTCGCAGCCTCCATGGCGGCCCAGAATGGATGATGACGGCCTGCCACCTTTGCGTGAGGTGATTGCCACGCACGGCCTAGCAGCAAGAAAATCCCTCGGCCAAAATTTCCTGTTCGATCTCAACCTCACCCGCCGCATTGCGCGGGCTGCTGGAAAGCTCGAAGGCTACACCATCGTCGAAATCGGCCCCGGCCCCGGTGGCCTAACCCGTGCATTGCTGATGGAGGGCGCTACCAAAGTGATCGCCGTGGAACGCGATGAACGCACACTGCCTGCACTGGCCGAAATTCAAGCGGCTTATCCTGGCCGCCTCGAAGTAATCAATGCCGATGCTCTTGAAGTGGATTGGGCCACCATCATTAAAGGGCCCGCCAAGATCGTGGCCAACCTGCCTTATAACGTGGCCACCGCGCTGCTGGTGGGCTGGCTCACGCCCAAAGAATGGCCGCCGTGGTTTTCCTCGCTCACGCTGATGTTTCAAAAAGAAGTGGCCATGCGCATTGCGGCTAAGGCGGGTGATGACGCTTATGGCAGATTATCAATCCTCAGCCAATGGCGCTGCGAAGCCACAAAAATGTTCGACGTAAACCGCAGCGCCTTCACCCCGCCACCAAAGATTACAAGTTCTATTGTGCACTTGGTTCCCCGCGCAGTCTGCGAACCACCCTGCAAAATGGAACTTCTAGAACGCATCACCGCCGCAGGGTTTGGGCAGAGGCGCAAAATGTTGCGCTCAAGTTTGAAAGGCGTTTTCCCTAATCCCGAAGCCGTGCTGGAACCCCTCGGCATTGATCCAACGACAAGGGCCGAGCAAGTGAGTGTGGCTGATTTTGCAAGGCTGGCGATGGTGTTGGACACTTAAGCAAGAGCCCTCATCCGCCCTTCGAGCACCTTCTCCCATTTGTAAGAACAAACGGGAGAAGGCAAAACTTTAATTCTCCTTCGCCCGCGCTACTTAGCGTGGGAGAAGGTGCCCGAAGGGCGGATGAGGGCTCTTTGAGAGCAGCAACAATGAAGCTGAATTTTCTGAATAGAAATCTCCCCTCACAACCCCGTCATCAACCCGCGCACAAAATCTGTCAGCCCCAGCTGCCGTCTGCGCTTCAATCTCTCCGCCGTTAAAATCGCCACCACTTCCCTGTGCGCCACGTCAACATTCTCATTAACAACCACATAATCATATTCTGGCCAGTGGCTGATTTCGCGGCCCGCTTCAGCCATGCGTTTGGCGATCACGGTGCTGGCGTCTTGGTTGCGGCCGATCAATCTCGTTCGCAGAGCATCAGCATTCGGCGGCAAAATAAACAGGCGCACCAGATCATCTTCCATCGCTTGCGCCAATTGTTGCGTGCCTTGCCAATCAATGTCGAACAACACATCACGGCCTTTAGCCAGTGCTTCTTCAACTGGTTTGCGCGGCGTGCCATAGAGATTACCGAACACATTGGCCCATTCCAAAAGTTCTCTGGCTGCCACCATGCTTTCGAATTTTTCTTTGGTGATGAAATAATAATCGCGTCCATCCTCTTCGCCGGGCCTTGGCTTTCGCGTGGTGACAGAAACCGACATGGCGATGTTATTATCGGCCTCAATCAGCTTTCGCGACAATGTGGTCTTGCCCGCACCTGATGGCGAGGACATGACAAACAACAATCCCCGTTTTGAAATTTTACTCAATGTTTTGCACCTGCTCGCGCAATTGATCGATGGTGGTTTTGAGTTCTAAGCCAATCGTCGTCATCGCTTTGTCTCCTGCTTTGGAACACAGCGTGTTGGCCTCGCGGTTAAACTCCTGCGCCAGAAAATCCAGCTTGCGGCCCACTGGTTCTTTGCTGGTTAAAAGTTCTCGCGCAGTTTCCACATGGCCAATCAGCCTGTCCACCTCTTCTTGAATATCTGCCCGCGTGGCAATCATCACGGCTTCCTGATGCAAGCGCTCTTGATCAAATGATGCTCCAGTTTCCAGAAGTCGCGTCACCTGATCTTTCAACCGCGCCCGGATAGTTTCCGGCGTGCGGCTGGGATTATCTCTTGCGGCAATCGTTAATTCTTCAATGCGTTTAATTTGTGCCGAGAGAATTTTAAGAAGTTGCGCGCCTTCGGCCAGTCGTGCTTTGCCCAAGGCCCTCACGGCTTCATTGAGCGACAACAGAATTTCTTTATCAAGCGAGGCTTGCTCTTCATCACTGATCGGGGTGGTGGCATATTCGAACACACCTTTGAGCGTGAGGAAAGATTCAGCGCTCAGCTTTTCGCTGCCAAGACGGGCGCGCAGTTTTTCAGCCAGATCAATATAATTATTCAGCACCACTTCGTTGACCGCGATTTTTTCTTCCGTCTCAGTGCCCACGGTGGAAAGTGAAGCCTGCACATTGCCGCGCTTGAAACCTTGAATCAAGGTGGCCCGCGCCGTGGGTTCGATGTGATCAAGGCTTTGTGGCAAGCGCAGTTTCGCATCAAACGATTTGCCATTCACACTTTTCAATTCCCAAGCCCAGGTGAAATTGCCATGTGCACCTGTGCTGCGGGCAAAGCCCGTCATGCTGGAAATGGTCATAGGAATTGGTCTGCATTACGAATCATCATGAATGTGATTGTAAAGTGTTTCGCAGTGGGATTGAACTAACACTCCACAGCTGTCATTCCCGCACTTATTGCGGGAATGACAAAGTTGGGAGGAATTACTTTTTCGGTTTTTTCAAAACCGGAATGGGCACCAACTTTCCATTCACTGTCACCGTCGAACCAGGCTTTGCTGCTTTTGCGGGGTCAGCTGCGGCGGCCACCACGGCAGGCGCCACAACAACGGGGGCTGCCACCGCCGCAGCTGCTGGTATTTTTGGCAAAGCGTCAACTGGCTTATCAGCAGGGGCAGCAAGGGCAGCTGGAGCAACAACCGGTGCCACAGCAGCTGGCACTGCAGGTTCGTTAGTCCCTTGTTGCGCCCGCCATTTAGCAACATTGGCATTATGCTCTTCCAATGTGGAGGCAAAGGCATGTCCCCCTGTGCCATCGGCAACAAAATAGAGATAAGGCGTTTTATCGGGGTTCAAGACCGCTTCAAGCGCTGCCTTGCCGGGGTTAGCAATTGGCCCCGGTGGCAAGCCATCAATGGCATAGGTGTTGTAGGGCGTAGGGGTATCAATATCAGCCCGCGTAAGTGGTCGATCCAATTTCCCCTTGCCTCCCACAATACCATAAATGATTGTAGGGTCAGATTGCAGGCGCATTTTCTGCTTCAAGCGATTGATGAAAACCGACGCCACTTGTGGGCGTTCCGTGGCAACGCCAGTTTCTTTTTCAACAATTGAAGCCAGTGTGATCCATTCTTGTTTGCTGGTGATTAAAGAATCCGCCGGCCGTGTTTTCCAAAGCTCTGCGATCATCTTTGTTTGAGCCGCTTGCATGTCTTCAATCATTTTTGCCCGCGTCAGGTGGCGGCGAAACACATAAGTGTCAGGAAAAATGCTGCCCTCAGCAGGAAGGGCTGCAATGGTGCCATCGAGTTCCGGCTGCTCGTTCAAGCGCGCCACAACCATCTCCGATGTCCAACCCTCAGGAATGGTCACTTTGTAAGTGAGGAAGCGGCCGCCCTCAATCATCAGCAACACATCATGCATCGAAGCGCCAGCAGCAAATTCATATTCGCCCGGCTTTAACCTTGCATCACGTAAACTATCCACAGCCGCAGCGGCACTAAACACCCTTGCATCAGTGATTATGCCTTGGTCTTGCAAAGCAACAGCTATGGCAGCACGGCTTTGATCTTTGGCAATTTCATAAATTTTCTTTTCAACCAGAGGCCCCGGTGCAGTGAATGTGAGATAAGCCCAAAAACCAACTCCCGCGATGATTGCAGCAAATGCAAAAAACCACAGCAGCAATGAACCAAACACCCGTGTGACAACAGGACGTCTAATTTTTGGTCGCTCAGGTTCCGAAACGCGTGATGGTGGGTCTTGGTCGATCACACTCTGGCCTCCGGTAAAATTACATCATGCCGAAAATCGGCGCATAAGCAATGATGCGTTGGTTCCACCAAAACCAAAAGAATTAGACAAAACTGTGTTGATGGTTTTTTTCTTTGCCACTTTCGGCACCAAGTCTATCGCCGTTTCAACCGATGGGTTGTCCAAATTCAATGTGGGCGGGCAAATATTATCGCGCATCGCCAAAACCGAGAATATGGCTTCCACAGCTCCAGCCGCACCCAGCAAATGGCCAATGGAGGATTTTGTAGAGGACATGGCTAGCTTCGAGGCATGATCACCCAGCAACCGCTCCACAGCGCGAAGTTCAATCTCGTCACCTAATGGTGTCGATGTGCCATGGGCGTTAATATAATCAATATCACCAGGAGAAATGCCTGAACGACGAAGCGCCATCTTCATGCAGCGATAAGCACCATCACCATCTTCGGCAGGGGCCGTCACATGGTGAGCATCGCCCGACATACCGTAACCGATAATCTCTGCGTAGATATGCGCACCGCGGGCTTGCGCATGTTCCAGCGATTCAAGCACTACAACACCAGCGCCCTCACCCATCACAAAGCCGTCACGGTCTTTATCGTAAGGCCGCGAGCCTTTTGTGGGATCATCGTTAAAGCCTGTGGAAAGCGCCTTACACGCGATGAAGCCTGCAATCCCTAAACGACATATTGTGGCTTCGGCACCGCCCGCCACCATCACGTCAGCATCGTCCATCATGATAATCCGCGCTGCGTCACCAATGGCGTGAGCACCTGTAGAACATGCCGTGACAACGGCATGGTTAGGGCCTTTGAGGCCGCAGGTGATGGAAATCAGACCAGACGCCAAATTGATCAATGAACCCGGAATAAAAAACGGACTAATGCGGCGCGGGCCTTTTTCATGCATCAGCATTTGCGTGGCGC
>JANYHE010000004.1 GCA_025359215.1 Hyphomicrobiales bacterium | reverse complement strand
CATTCATGCGGGGCAAATGCACCAACTGTTGCATCTCTTTGGTGATGATGTGGTGCTGCAGTTTGGTGGTGGCACCATTGGCCACCCCATGGGCATTCAAGCGGGTGCTCAAGCAAACCGTGTGGCGCTGGAAGCCATGGTGTTGGCCCGCAATGAGGGTAGGGATATCATCAATGAAGGTCCAGAAATTCTGCGGGCTGCTGCCAAGTGGTGCAAACCAGTGGAAGCTGCGCTGGATACATGGGGCAATATTTCGTTCAATTATCAATCAACTGACACATCGGACTTTGTTCCGCTTGAATCAGTTTCTGGCTAAAGGAGAGCAACATGCGCGTTACCCAAGGATGTTTTTCATTTCTGCCTGATTTGGACGATGAACAGATTGCCGCTCAAATCGAATATTGCCTGCGCCAAAACTGGTCAGTTGGCGTTGAATATACCCGCGATCCTCACCCTCGCAACACGTACTGGGACATGTGGGGCAACCCGATGTTCGACCTCAAAGATGCTGCCGATGTGATGATGGAAATTAGGGAGTGCCGAAAGGCCCACCCCGAACATTATATTCGCATCAATGCGTTTGACTCAACGCGTGGCTGGGAAACGGTGCGCATGTCTTTCATCGCCACGCGCCCAAAAGTGGAGCCCGATATTGATATGACACGGCGTGAAGTGCGGGGCCGCACTATGGGTTATCAGCACGTCACGCGGTATTGAGCTATGACTGCCACATTCAATCTTAGGGAAGCATTTCAAACTTCAGGCGTGGCTGAAATTCTTGAATCGCTTGACAGAGAGTTGATAGGCCTTGCACCCGTGAAGCAGCGCATCCGCGAAACGGCGGCGCTGCTGATGGTGGAGCGCGTGCGCAAAGATTTAGGCCTCGCCCACGAAACACCCACATTGCACATGAGCTTCACAGGCAATCCCGGCACCGGAAAAACCACTGTCGCCAATAGGATGGCTGGTTTACTTCACAGGTTAGGTTACGTGCGGAAGGGTCAGCTTGTATCCGTTACTCGCGATGATCTTGTGGGCCAATATATTGGCCATACAGCCCCAAAAACCAAAGAGCTTTTAAAGAAGGCCATGGGGGGCGTGCTCTTCATTGATGAGGCATACTACCTCTACAAACCAGACAATGAACGCGACTATGGCCAAGAGGCGATAGAAATTCTGTTGCAAGTGATGGAAAATCAACGTGACGATCTGGTCGTTATTCTTGCGGGCTATGCGGACCGCATGGCCAAATTTTATGAAAGCAACCCGGGCTTTAGATCACGCATTGCCCACCATATTGATTTTCCGGATTATTCGGATGCCGAACTTTTGCACATCGCCGAAATGATGCTGGAACAGCAAAGTTATAAATTCTCGCCCAAAGCGCGTGACGCCATGGGCGATTATATAAAACTACGCCGAACCCAACCGCATTTTGCCAACGCGCGGTCGATCCGCAACGCGTTAGATCGAACACGGTTGCGTCATGCTAACCGTCTGCTTGAGACGGGTGATGGAATTGTAACGCCCGAGATGTTGTCATCAATCGAAGAACCGGACGTGCGTGCCAGTCGCGTTTTTCAACAAAATGGAGCTGTGAATGGCTGATATTTTAATTGCCCCATCGGTGCTGTCGGCAGATTTTGCTAGGCTTGGTGCGGAGGTGAAGGCGGTTGACGAAGCAGGGGCGGATTGGATTCATCTGGATGTGATGGACGGGCACTTTGTTCCCAACATCACATTTGGCCCCGCAATTATTAAGGCCATGCGCCCGCACTCCAAAAAGATTTTTGATTGCCACTTAATGATTTCGCCAGCTGATCCTTATCTCGCAGCGTTTGCTGATGCTGGGGCCGATATTATAACAGTTCATGCAGAGGCTGGGCCTCATTTGTACCGATCTTTGCAGGCGGTTCGTGCCTTGGGAAAAAAAGCAGGCGTATCACTCAACCCTGCAACACCCATTTCAGTCATTGAACATGTGATCGATAGGCTCGATCTTATTCTTATCATGACAGTTAATCCGGGCTTTGGTGGACAAGCTTTCATTCCCGCTATGTTGGCTAAAATTTCACAAGCAAAGGCACTGGTCGGTAACAGGCCGATCGATATTGAAGTGGATGGCGGCGTCACTCCCGAAACTGCAGCAGCCATTGCTAAAGCAGGTGCCAATGTGATGGTGGCAGGTTCTGCGGTGTTCAAAAATAATATTGCCGCTGCATATGCGGGCAACATAAGTGCCATTCGACAAGCTGTTGCACATGTCTGAGAATCCTTTGTTGCACCCTTGGTCTGGCAAATCAGTTCGCGCTTTGCTTTTTGATTTGGATGGAACACTGGTGGATTCTTCTCCAGACATCGGCGTTGCCCTGAATAGGGTTTTAGAAATGGACGGCCTTGCTCCACTTTTAACACATGTAGTGCGGTCGCTCATTGGCGAAGGCGTGCGCAGGCTCGTTGAAAAAGCATTTGTGCTGCGGAATGCAAAGCTTGATGGCCATCGTTTGGATGAGCGCACCGAGCGCTTTGAAGCGCTCTATGCTTCTGCCATTGCCGTGCACACCAAACCCTATCCCGGTGTGGTCTCGGGATTGTTCAAGATCAGGGAGAAGGGCTTCAAGACAGCCATCGTGTCCAACAAGGTCCAGTATTTAACCGATCAATTATTGGCAAAATTACAACTGGATGAACTTGTGGACTATGTTTGCGGCGCGCGCGAAAATCTGCCCAAAAAGCCAGCGCCGGACATGCTTTTGCACACGCTGCAGCAACTCGATGTTGATGTTTCTGAAGCGCTTTTTATTGGCGATAGCATCGCCGATGTTGCCGCGGCAAATGCAGCAAAGCTGCCCTGTATTTTGATTGAAGGCGGTTATACTGAAACTTCAATTCAACAACTTGGCGCTTGGAAAACGGTATCCAGTTTTCAAAATCTTTGGTCGGCCTTAAACCGGTGATTAAAGCTCTCATCTTCGATGTGGACGGCACGCTGGCCGAAACCGAAGACCTCCACCGAGAATGCTTTAACAAAACCTTTTCTCAGTTCGGTTTGAACTGGCACTGGGATCAAAAAACCTATGGTGAACTGCTGACAACAACAGGTGGTAAGGAACGCATGGTGCGCTATGCAGCGGAAATGGGATTGTCGCCAATTGATGCAGCAGTGGTGTTGGACATGCATCACACTAAAAACTCTCTCTATGCTGCATCCGTCGCCAATGGCGCGCTAACGCTTCGCCCAGGGGTGGAGGAAGTTATTCGCGTGGCAATGGCACGAAACATGAAGCTTGGGATCGCAACCACAACTAGTCGATCAAATATAACAGCACTGATTTCAGCGTGTTTCCCTGAAGAATTACAAGACAAATTTCAAACCATCGTGTGTGGCGAAGACGTAATTCATAAGAAGCCCAACCCTGAGGCCTATGGTCTTTGTTTGGCGCGATTGAAAATTGAAGCCAAAGAGGCCATCGCCTTCGAAGACTCTCTCATCGGTTTGGCTGCATCATTGGCTGCTGGCATTCCAACAATTGTAACACCGAGTGCTTATACAAGAGATGGAAACTTTGTTGGAGCACTCAAGGTGATTGCTGATCTGCAATGCGGTTTGGAAAGTCTGATTGAACTTATCACTGTTTGATTCTTTGGGTCGGGAGGCGACAGGAGACCCACAAAAATTCGGTTCAAGCCGCCCAGTCGTCGAGTTTGCTTTTGTTGCCGGAAAGCTCAAAAAAACTTTTTCCAGCTTCAATTGCAACAGCTTTCGGATCTAAAACGCGCAAGGCATGGCGGCTCAGTTCAATCAGCCCTTTCTTTGCCAGTTTCGCTAAAGTTCGACATACATGTTCGTTAGAAAGCCCTAGGGCATCACCAATCATTATTTGGGTTATCGGAAGCTCAAGTGTCCCAGCACTTTGGGCACACTTGGATGATTGCGTGCGTTCCATCAATTCTACAATGAGTGCCGCAACCCTTTCCAGCGCCGTGCGGCGGCCAAGTCCTGTTAGATGTTCGTGGGCACCCATTTCACTGTCGGCCACTTTTTCCGCAACCTGCAAGGCAAGAGTTGGGCAGCCAATCAACAGACGTTTGAACTGCGTGCTGGGAAGCGTTGCCACTTCACACGCAGTAATCGCTTCCACCCCGTAATAGTGAGAATGACCTGAGCCAAAACCCAACAAGGCACCCGCAAACACAAAGTCCAATATCTGGCGCTTGCCATCTGGCAATGTTTGAAACCGAAACGCCCACCCTGATAAGAGAACCGCCACGCAGCTTCGTGCCTCACCTTGGGCCATCAAATTAGAGCCCTTTTCAAAAACCCTATTCGACCAGTGAAAACTTTCAGCTTGGCGAGGTTCGGGGTAGAAAGGCCCCGCTCCTGCCGCTTTACCCATCAAATAGCAAAGAGCTGCTGCTGATGTTTGTTGTTCAATGATCGTGGTTGATGGGCATTTAAGCATCTGGATCACTTCGAAATCCTCAATACACTCACTGTTCTAGGTGTGAGCTTGTGATGAGATAAAGCGCTTGTTTTGTTGCAACGAATAGCTAGGGAAAATACTCTGAGTATTTCTACGCACTGCTAGTGCAACAGCCGATGTATAGTTGCTAAAAGCAGTTGAGTGTCGATTGGCTTATCAAGAAAAGCTGCAGCGCCAGCCTGGCTGGCTTTCAAACGCAATGCACGATCGCCCAAACCCGTGATAAAAATGATTGGTCCTTTCATGCCTTGGGCGCGCAAATGCTCCAACAGCAAAAAGCCATCAATATCCGGCATGTTAATATCAAGAATATAAAGATCAGAATGCAACCCGCTGCATTTTAAGAGTTCTAATCCTGATCGAAAGGTTTTCACTTGCATGCCTTTGATTGTCAAATAGGCATCAATAGAATCGCGCACGGCCTCATCATCATCGACGATACTGATTGATGGCTTTATGACAGGCGGATCCATTTTTGGGCCTTTGATAAAATGGTCACTTGCCAACCAATGCAGGGTGCAAGGACAGCAGATATCTTCTCGATCCACACCGAAATCTAGTCCGTAAAAATACCTAATCGCGTTGGTTTGTCTGCAAGTTGCTAGCCAGTGCCATGCGCACCAGATCGGCAATACTTTCTGCATTCATCTTGAGCATCAGTCTGGCACGATGGTTTTCTACCGTTCGCGCGCTGATGCCAAGCAAATGTGCGATAATCTTATTGGGATGCCCGCCAACAATATGTATCAACACATCGCGCTCACGCGGGGTGAGTGCGGAAATTTTTTCAAGGGCTTCGTTTTCTAAAACGAAATTGCTCAATGTCAATCGACGCGATTGCGCAGCCCGTTCAACAGCCGCCATGAAGAGCATTCCATCGATAGGCTTTTCGATAAAATCCACAGCACCCGATTTAAGGGCGCGCACAGCGCTTGAAACATCGCCGTGGCCAGTAATCATGATAAAAGGCAAATCAATTGCGTGCTCAATCAAATAAGCTTGCAGTTCCAAACCGCCCATATTGGGTAATCGCAGGTCCGCCACAATGCACAGTGTGAAGTTCGTATTATAGCCTGAAAGAAATTCTTCACACGAAGCAAATGGTGTTGCGGAGTAACCATGGGCATCCAGCAAAGCGCACAAGCCCAACCTCACCCCCTCATCATCATCGATCACGTAAATAATTTCAGTCATTGTTTGGCGCCACCAAAGGCAAAGTGAACTTGAATGCAGCCCCGCCAAGGCTGCTGTTTTCATACCACAGCTTGCCACCATGGGCCTCTACGATCGTTCGACAAATCGCAAGGCCAAGGCCTGTTCCATCTTTCTTTGTTGTCACAAAAGGGGTGAAGAGTTTTTTTGCAGTTTCCTCAGAAACACCGGGACCAGAATCAAGCACACTGATTTCCAATTGGCTGTCAATGGTCACCAGCGATTGCAAAACCATTTCACGTCGCTCATGACCCGTCATTGCATCGATCGCATTGCGGACCAAGTTCATCACCACTTGCTGAATTTGAATACGGTCAACCATAGCAATCGGGCGCAGGGGTGAAAGATTGAAGGTAGTTCTGATGTTTCTTGCCTTTGAACCCACAGCAGCAATCGCATTGGCCTCCTCAATCACACGGTTGATGTCTTCCAACGCCAATTCAAGTGTCTTTTTACGAGCAAATTCGCGGATGCGCCGCACCGTATCGCCGACGCGCTTTATTTGCGCTTCTGCTTGGTCAAGAGCTTTCAGGCCCTTCGCATGGTTACCTTCCTCGTGAGAGTTGAACAACTCTCGTGCAACTTCCAAATAGGTGCCGGAAGCCGAAAGCGGCTGATTCACTTCATGGGCAACCATTGAAGTAATCTCACCAAGGCTGGCGAGCCGTGCAGCGTGGATCAATTCTTCCTGCAACTCATGAACCCGTTGTTCAACTCTTTGCTTGTCCGTAAGGTCGCGAATGAAGCCCGTAAACAGGCGGCGGTTGCTAGTTTTTGCTTCTCCAATTGAAAGTTCGATTGGAAATGTTGAACCATCTTTGCGTTGCCCCGTTACAATCCGCCCAATGCCAATGATGCGCCGTTCGCCGGTTTTCATATAGCGTTCCATGTAGCCATCGTGATGAGCGGCAAAATAGGGTGGCATCAGAACTTTGATGTTTTGCCCCAAAACATCTGATGCTGAAAAGCCAAACATCTTTTCAGCCGTTCGATTGAATGATTGAACGATCGCGTTTTCATCAATAACCACAATGGCATCGGCAGATGTGTCGTAAACCGTTTGGAGAATTTGGTCTTCGTTCGGCATTGGCAGTGAGTCCCAAAGTGCACAGTTGCGTGGTTGTTTAGCAAATCGTCAGTTTTGAGCAACATTGATCGGGATCAATGATTTTGAATTGAACTGCGTTCAATCTCCGACCAGATACATGCCAATGGAGAAAAATTATGAATGCAAATGTTGGAAGCTTTGATCGCGGTGTCCGGATTCTGTTAGGCTTAGCGATGATAGGATACGCACTATTCGCCAAAAACAGTCCCTATAGTTTTTTGGGTTGGATAGGGCTACTGCCAATTGCCACAGCCTTCATAAGCTTCTGCCCGCTCTACACAGTATTGGGTGTGCGCACTAACGCGGGTAGTAGAACTAGCCCCTAAATTTCAATTTTTTGGGTCTATCATCGTCGTCCAGAATGCGGCTTGCTGCGCCATCAAGATCATCAAACTGACCACTGCGAATGCTCCACATGAAGGCCGCTAAGCCAAGTGCGCCCAAGCCAAGAGCGGCAGGAATGAGAAAAAGTAGAATATTCATGCTAAGTGCGGCTCCCAATCAATAATTTGATTTCCAGTTTTTGGCACCACCATTTCTTTAAGTCTAAATTCAAAGCCTAAACGCAATGAATTCCCAATCACAATTATAGATGAGGTCGACATTGCAATCGCGGCAAGCAGCGGTGAGGCAAACCCCAACATCGCAAGTGGAACTGCCAAAATATTATAACCGACGGCCAGCGAAAAATTTTGCAACGAAATCCTTTGGGTGGCGATGGCAACTTTGTGCGCAATTACAATCGGCATCAAACTGTCGCCCATGAAAATGGTGTCCGCAGCGGTGCGGCCCAAGTCGCTCGCAGACGATGGAGCCATTGACGTAAATCCTGCAGCAAGGGCAGGTCCATCGTTTAACCCGTCGCCCACCATCAGCACTTTTCGGCCCGCGTCTTTCAGCGAAGAAATATAGGTGAGCTTTTCCTGCGGCGTCACACCAGATTGCCAGAGCTCCACCCCTAATTTTCGGGCGGTGTGGCGAACAGCGGCCCCGCGATCACCGGATAGAATTTCAACACTCAGGCCTGCAGACTTTAGTAATGCAATAGCGCCTGCGGCATCGTCACGCAATTCGTCCTCAAACATAAAGACTGCGCGCGTCTGTGACCCTTGCGCCAGCACAAATTCAGGCAAACCCTGGCCGTCATCTTCTGCCAAGCCACACCAAGCCCGCGAACCCAATTTAATGATTTCCCCCTGATACTGGGCCATCAAACCGCAGCCCGGTATTTCTTCGACATTGTCGACCAACAGGGGTCTAATATCCTGAACGCGTGCTGCTTCGCATAGCGCCTTTGAAAGCGGATGCCGACTGGCCTCAGCAAGTCCTGCCGCTAAAGCGAGTTTTTCAGGCGACATTTGTGGTGATGAAACCAAGCGCAGATGACCAAGGGAAAGCGTTCCCGTTTTATCAAATATCACAGTATCGATGGCGCTGAGTTTCTCCAATGCAGCCCCGTCTTTAATCATCACGCCATTGCGAAACAAAACCCCGCTTGCGACAGTTTGAACCGCGGGCACTGCAAGTCCCAGCGCGCAAGGGCAGGTGATGATGAGAACCGCAATAGCCGTCATCAATGAACTGTGCCAGTCGCCGCCTGTCCAAATCAACCAGCTGACAAGAGTGAAGGCGGAAAGCACATGCACTGAAGGAGCGTAAACGCGGGCCAACCGATCGGCAATTTGGACAAAGCGAGAGCGGCTTTGTTCTGCCGATGCCATAAGTCGAATAATTTCTGAAAGAAAAGTGTCTTGGCCAGCAGCGGTAACGGAAACTGTAAGCGGCCCAGTAAGATTGATCATCCCAGCATGAACCTGTGAGCCCGCTGTAACCGATTCAGGGTTTGTTTCTCCTGTAACCAATGAACGGTCTATTTCGCTGGCACCAGAAATAACAAAGCCGTCGGCCGCAAAGCGCTCTCCGGCTGCAACCAGCATTTTCATGCCTGATTGCAGTGTTGAAGTTGCGATAAGGCGTGACGCTCCATTTTCATCTACGACCATGGCACTTGATGACGCGAGCGAAAGTAGCTGCGAAACCGCAGACCGCGCCTTGGCCCGCATGAGATGATCCAAATAACGGCCCGTCAGAAGGAAAAAGAGTAGGGTGACTGAGGCATCAAAATAGGCAACCTTTCCATGGGTTGAAGTTTCATAGAGGCTCATCATTGCCGCAAGGAACACTGCTAATGAAATCGGCACATCCATATTGAACTGCCCGGATGACAAGGCCCGTGCTGCGCTTCGAAAAAACGGTCGCCCCGCATAGGCAACAGTGGGCAAGGCGATGGCAGCAGAAATCCAGTGAAACAAATCACGTGTTGTCCCATCAGCACCTGACCATACAGAAACGGACAAAAGCATGATGTTAGCAGCCGCAAAGCCAGATATTGCAACGGCTCGCAATAACATCTGGCTCTGGGCATCGTCTGCCACAAACCCTGAATTGCTTGGATCATAAGGGCGTGAAGTGAAACCAAGTTCATGCAAGACGTTAGTGATTTCATTGGGATTGAATGACGCATCACTCCAAATAACAACCAACCTTTTGCCAGAAAGATTGACGCGAACTGAGAGAACATTCGGAAGTTGCTCCAAAGCATTTTCAATAACTGAAACATTCTTTGCCGCGGACAGGCCTGGGATAATGAGATCAATTTCCCAGAGTCCATTCGTGCGGGTCGTCACCCATTCCTGCAAATCACCTTGAAACAAAGTGCCGGCATCCATAACACTTCCGATTGCACAACACGTCACCGTTCAGTCTCCCTAATTCACAAAGATTCGCCGAACAACACGAAGCGGCCTTTTGTCCTTTCCTTCGGCCGTGACATCAGCACTCCATGCTCCAGTTCCAAAAACCGCATCAACAATGTAGCGCCCCGGGGATCTCTCTTGGAGATTGAATGCCTTATCTTCAGTATCGTTAGTGGGGCGTTGTAGGAGCATCCGCACAGAAAGTCCGCGAACCGGTTGGCCTGCGCGATCGAGAATTTGAATATCTGCAGCATTGCGCTTAACGTCAAATCTAAATAGCCAACCCAGTGCCTGTTGTTGCCGCGCAATTTCTAGGTCGTGGTTGAAACTCTGGCTGGCCACATAGCCATTTTCAACTACAAGACCGGACCAACTCGATTTCGCAAATATGGCCAGAGTGATGTTCACAGCGATAATGATGGCGAAAAATGAAACGGTTATTGCAGCCATATGCCAACCCGTGAATGTGCGTGTCATGGTGTTGTATCCTTGTTGGGCGATCTAAAAGTTGCTTTGTAACTGCGTATCTCTGGACTGCCATTGCTGTTTTGCTCGGTCACCAGAAATGTGAAGGGCAATTGCTCCACGTTCAGAGCGTCCGCGGGTGCAGCCACAAAAATCTTAAAGGCCCGCAATTTGTCGGCGTCCACGTCGATATTAAAGCTCTGTTGTGGTGCTCCATCCACACCCGCCATCGTCATCGCTGCTGCAGGCAGGCCATCGATCTTCAAAATGAAACTGCGTGGGCGCTGTTCCATATTTAATATCTCGATTGTATATCCGTTGCGAATGCTGCCATCAGAAAGTTTGACATATTGCGGATTGCGATCACCTTGCACTGTCACATCAAGGCGAACACGCTGTAAAAGTGAAGTGAGCATCAAAATACCAATACCAAAAAATACAGTTGCATAGATAGCGGTGCGAGGTCGAATGAACGATCGCCATCCGATAACGGCAGGTTTCCCCGCCTTTTGTGCTTCATATGTTTTCAGCGTCGAATAAGAAATCAGGCCGCGTGGCGCACCAATTTTATCCATCACATTATCACAGGCATCAATGCACAAAGCACATGTGAGGCATTCGAGCTGTTGGCCGTCGCGAATATCAATCCCCGCAGGGCACACGGCAACACAGGCATTGCAATCTACGCAATCGCCCAGTTTTTCGCCTGCTGCTTCTACCTTTTTTTGATGGCGCGAGCGGGGTTCACCCCGCCAATCATTATAGGTTACAACCAAGGAATCTTCATCAAGCATGGCTGCTTGAATGCGTGGCCAAGGGCACATGTAAATGCACACTTGTTCGCGCAAATAGCCTGCAAAAATGAAAGTTGTCGCAGTTAAAATTGCAACAGTAAAATAGGCCACGGCGGGCGCTTTGAAAGTTGTGAATTGTAGCGCAAGCGTTGGCGCGTCGGCAAAATAGAATATCCAAGCGCCACCCGTGGCGACTGCGATGAGCAGCCACAATATATTTTTGAGGACCCGTTTCCAAATTTTACCAAGCGACCAGCGCGCGGCATCGAGCCGAATGCGGGCGTTGCGGTCACCTTCAACAAATCGTTCGACAACCAGAAAAAGATCAGTCCAGACTGTTTGCGGGCAGGAATAGCCGCACCACGCGCGACCGACAGTTGATGTGACGAGAAAGAGCCCGATGCCAGACATGATCAAAAGTCCGGCAACGTAATAGAATTCCTGAGGCCAAATTTCGATGAAGAAGAAATAAAAGCGCCGATGTGCCAAATCCACCAACACCGCTTGATTAGGCGCATAGGCACCGCGATCCCAGCGCAGCCACGGTGTAACGTAATAAATGCCAAGAGTGATTGCCATCACTACCCATTTCAGATTGCGATAGAAGCCTTGGCCGCGCTTTGGATGAATTTTTACGCGAGCAGCATAGAGCGAACGTTGCCTCGCGCTGTTATGCGGAACGGCATCAATGGTCTCAACTGTATTGATGATTTCTGTCATGTCATGGCGCAGGCGCTTCTCCGCCACCCAATTCATGCACATAGATTGTCAATTGTTTGATAGTTGCCTCATCAAGGCGGGCGCTCCACGCGGGCATGACGCCTTGACGCGGTTTTTTGATTTGCGCAACAATGCTGGCCTTATCGGATACATAGAGAGTGATTGCATCCGTCAGTCGTGGTGCACCCAAATCATGGTTTCCCTCGCCATGGTCGCCATGGCAAGCGGCACAGTTTTCTTTAAAAATAACTGCACCGCTTGTCGATGCAACTGCATCATTTTTCTGGCCAGAAATTTTCAAAACAAACTCTGCGACATCATCAATTTGGGTCGGTTTTAAGATCTGATCACCACCAAATGAGGGCATGAGGGATTGGCGCGTGTCGCTATCGGCAGTGTAGCGAATGCCGTGCTGAAGTGTTGCGTGAATCTTGTCGAGGGTGCCTCCCCACAGCCAATCATCATCATTCAGGTTAGGGTAGCCTTTACCACCGGCAGCTCCAGAACCGTGGCATTGAATGCAATTCAGGCTGAACGCAGCTTTACCTCCGGCCTCTGCGAACTGCAGTAGTTTCGGATCTTTACGAATGTCTTCCAAAGGCAATGATTTTATTTTTTCTAGCTGCTTTGACTGGGCCAAACGAGCAGCAGCAATATCTTGTTGCAATTCGCCACGGCTGGAATAGCCAAGCAAACCGGGCGTTGCACCATGAATGAGGGGCCATGCAGGGTAGGCTATGACATAGGCAATCGAAAATATGACGCTCGCCGCATAGGTCCATAGCCACCAGCGCGGCATGGGGGTATCAAGTTCGCGGATGCCATCCCATTCGTGGCCTGTGGTTTCTGTACCAGAAATATCATCGCGTTCGCGTTTGGCCATTGTGCTCAAACCTTTTCATCATCTTGAAGGGGAATTAGCGACACGTGCTCGTATTGCTTGCGAGCACCTTTCCGGAACACGAACCCCAGCATCACAAGAAAGAACACCGTGAAACTGAGCAGCACCCAACTGTCTGCAAATTCGCGCAAAACATCATAGGTTGTCATGAGTGATCACCTCGACTCTGTTTCAGCTTTGAAGGTCGAGAAATCCACCAAGGTTCCCAACATTTGCAAATAGGCCACCAGAGCATCCATTTCTGTCAGCTTGTTCGGATTGCCGTCGTAGTCGCGAATTTGGGCTTTGGGATAGCGCTTCATCAAAGCCTCGGCACCATCACCAGTGTCTGAAGCTTGCGCTAACAAATCAGCTTTGGCATTGGTAATCATTTCATCAGTGTACGGAACACCCACTCGCCTATTGGCAATCAGATGTTCATCAATATATTTTGTATCAACTTCAGTCTGCGCCAAGAATGAATATCCCGGCATGATCGACTCAGGTACCACCGATCGTGGATTAGTGAGATGTTCGCGGTGCCAGTCGTCAGAATATTTATTGCCAACACGCGCAAGATCTGGCCCTGTGCGCTTTGAACCCCACTGAAACGGGTGATCAAACATTGACTCAGCTGCCAAACTATAATGCCCATAACGCTCCGTTTCATCGCGGAATGGGCGGATCATTTGGCTGTGACAAACATAGCAGCCTTCGCGCACATAAATGTTGCGTCCCACCAACTCCAAAGGCGTGTAGGGCCGCATACCTTCCACTTTTTCTATCGTGTTCTGCAAGTAAAACATCGGCACAATTTCTACTATGCCGCCGACAGCGACGGTCAGAAAGCCTAACACGAGAAGCAGAGTGGCGTTTCGTTCAATGGTTGCATGATTGAGCATCGTAATTCCCTCTCTTAGGCCGCGAGGGCTAGTGAAGTGGCAAACTCAGCGGTGGATTTAGCGCCAACCACAGTGCGGATAAGATTATAGACCATGATCAACGAGCCCAGCAGGAACAGCAGGCCGCCCAACATGCGGATGATATAATAGGGATGAAGGGCTGCCACCGACTCGACGAATGAGTACACAAGGAAGCCTTGATTATCATATTCACGCCACATCAGGCCCTGCA
>JANYHE010000090.1 GCA_025359215.1 Hyphomicrobiales bacterium | reverse complement strand
GGCTTGGGGCCTTCATTTTTTCCGCGATGCTTTGTTTGATCGCACAACGGCGGTGTGTGATGTGATGCAATCGGCTTTGATCCGCCATTATCCCGAACTCACCGCGCGCATTCGTCCGCCGATTAAATTCTCGTCTTGGATTGGTGGCGACCGTGATGGCAACCCGTTTGTGACTGTTGAAACCACGCGGCAGGCTTTACGTGAAAATTCGATGGCTTCAGTGCGGCGCTTGGATTTGAAACTGCATGAGCTTTCGCAATTTGTTTCGGTGAGTTCCTATGAAATGCCGATTCCTGAAGCTTTCACAATTGAACTTGATCGGCAGCTTGAGCTTTCTGGCGCTAAGGAAGAAATTTTGCAGCGCAACCCGGCAGAGCCCTTCCGCCAATTTTTTACGGCGCTGCGAAAGCGTCTTGATGTTATTTATATGATTGGCACGGCGGCCAAGCCCTTCACCAATGTTGAGGAATTGATTTCGACATTGCACATGGTTGAAGCAACACTGGCCGATATGAAGGCGCCCGGCCTTGCCACATCATTGGTGCGGCCCGTGCGCTGGGAAGCGGAAGTGTTTGGCTTTCGCACGGCGTGTTTGGACATTCGTCAGAACACCACAGTGATCAACCGCGTGTTGACCGAAGTGTGGGCCAAGATGAACCCCGTGAGCAAGACTGCTGCACCTGCAATTCATTCCGCTGCTTGGAGCGCGTGGATTGTTTCTGAACTGGAAAAGCCCATGGGCTTTGTTCCGCAATTTCGCGATATGTCAGAGGAAGCAACCGAGCTTCTCGGCTTGTTGCATCTCATTCGTGAAACGCTGGATGGGCCAGACCCTAAAGCCATTGGCACATTCATATTATCAATGACGCAAAATGCTGATGATGTGTTGGGGCTTTATTTGCTTGCTAAATATTGCGGGCTGTTTAGCGATCCATCATCTCATGAGACATGCCGCATTCGCGTGGTGCCGTTGTTTGAAACAATCGAAGATTTGCGTGAAGGCCCGGCCATTATGGAATCGCTGCTTGCCAATACTGTTGTGCGGCAATCGGTGCAGGCCAATGGTGGCGTGCAGGAAATTATGTTGGGCTACTCAGATTCTAACAAAGATGGTGGTTTTTTCTGCGCCAGCTTTGAATTGTTTGAAGCACAACGCCGCCTCATTCGCGTGGGTCGTAAATCGGAAATTGAAATCAGCTTCTTCCATGGTCGTGGTGGTTCTGTGAGCCGGGGTGGCGCACCGGCGGGCAGGGCGATTGCGGCACAACCTTCCGGCACCGTGGGCGGACGCATGCGGGTGACCGAGCAGGGCGAAGTGGTATCTTCTAAATTTGCTAATCGCGGCACCGCGCTGATAAATCTTGAAACGCTCACTTCGGCAGTGTTGCTTCACACTTTGAAATCAAGTTCTGAACCAGAGCAGCGATTGCTGCCTGATCATCAAGCTGCGGTTGAAGACATTGCGCAGCTTTCATTCAAAGCTTATCAAAAATTGGCGCATGACCCCGCTTTGATGACTTATTTTCAAACGGCAAGCCCCGTTGAAGAGCTGGCTTTGTTGAAAATTGGCTCGCGTCCAGCGCGTCGATTTGGAGCTAAGGGCCTTTCAGATCTTCGCGCCATTCCATGGGTTTTTGCGTGGAGCCAAAATCGTCATTTGCTGACGGGTTGGTATGGGCTTGGTTATGCTTTGGATGATTTTGTTTCGGCACGCGGTGGTGCGGGATTGCGGCTTTTAAAAGAGATGTTTGTGAAGTCGCCCGGGTTTCGTCTAGCCATTGATGAGGTTGAGAAGTCGTTGTTCTTGGCGGACCTGGATGTGGCAGAGAAATATGCAGGCCTTGTGCCCAGCCGCAATGATGCTGAACGGCTTTATGCTTTGATTAAGCATGAACACAAACGCACTTCAAAAGTGATCCTTGAACTTTCTGGCGACAAGGTTCTGTGCGAGCGCTTCCAAAGCTTCCGCCGCAGGTTTGATCGCGTTCGCCCAATGGTGGATCAAGCCAATGAGTGGCAGGTGCAACTCTTAAAGCAAACACGCGGCGACAAACCAACCGAGGCCATGAATATGAGCCTGTTGATGACGATGAACTGTGTTGCAGCGGGCTTGGGGTGGACGGGCTGAGGCGCTTAGTGCGAAGTAATTTAAATTCTCCCTCCCCTTTTTCAGGGGAGGGCAGGGTGGGGTTCTTGGCGCGAGTCTGATATTCAACCATCGGGTCTGTCGAACCAACCCCACCCCGCCCTCCCCTAAAGGAGGGGAGGGAGAAGTGGGTTTTTGAACCACGCTTAGACCGGTCCCAGATGCTTGGCACCTTTAGCCTTCGCCAATTCCACTTGCCGTTGGCGTTCTCTGTTTGATGCCAATTGTTCGGCTGTTAATTTATCGGCGCAAGCGGGGCAGCACACGCCTTTTTCATATTTTGCGTTTTGGCGATCACTGGCAGATACGGGGTTCATGCAGCCGTGGCACAGACTGAAATCTGACACTTTCAACCCGTGTTCCACGGCCACGCGCTCATCAAAGACGAAACAAGCACCTTCCCACGTGCTTTGTTCTTTGGGCACCATCTCAAGATATTTGAGAATGCCTCCTTTCAGGTGAAACACATTTTCGAAACCTTCATTCAACATGAAGCTGGAGGCTTTTTCACAGCGAATGCCGCCTGTGCAGAACATGGCGATTTTTTTGTGTTTTTGGTTGTGCAAATGCTCACGCACATAAGCAGGGAATTCGCCAAAGCTTTCCGTGTGCGGATCAATTGCGCCTTTAAACGTTCCTACGCCAAACTCATAGGAATTGCGGGTGTCGATGAGAATCACGTCAGGATCATTGATCAGCGCGTTCCAATTTTCAGCCTCGACATAGGTGCCTACTTTATCATTCGGGTCGGCTTTCACATTGCCGATAGTGACGATTTCTTTTTTCAACCGCACCTTCATGCGGCGAAAAGGCATGGAGTTGGTGAATGAGAATTTCGGCTCAATCCCATCAATACCAGTGATTTGTGAGATTTCGAGAATTGCTGCATCGATCTGTTCGGGTTTGCCCGCAATGGTGCCATTTATGCCTTCAAAGGCGAGTAAAATCGAACCTTTTATGTCGCGGGCATTGAGCGCAGCGAGCAAGGATTCCTGCTTTTGCTGATAATCTGGCCGGCGCGCAAATTTATAAAAAGCTGACACTTTGAAATTCATGGCGGCTTCATATAGCTCCTTTACCACACGGACAAGTCGCTTTCCCTCTTGCTCTCTTTCTCCAGTTCGGGTGTAAATAGGGTTATTACAGGGAGACTAAACAATGATGACATTTACGAAACGGGCTCTTTTGGCCACTGCCGCTGTGCTTGCGCTCAGTACTGCAAGCTTTGCAGCCGATATGATTGGCAATTGCGAAGTGATCGGTAAAAAGGGTGATATGCCCATTGCTGCGCCGGCAAAAGCTGGACAGCTGACACTTGAAACAAACTTGCCAGCGCCAATTTGGTATAATGGCGACACGCCTGAAACCATCAAGGACGGCATGGAATTTTGCATGGCCGCTGAAATTGCTTGGCGTGCAGGCCTTGATAAGGTTGTTCTGGTTCCCGTGGAATGGGATGCTTTAATCGCTGGTCAAACACACGATTTTGATTTGGCGATGTCTGAAATTTCAATCACCGATGAACGTAAGAAGGTGCATGATTTCTCGACACCTTATTTTAACTCTGACATTGGTGTTTTGACACGTGCTGATGCACCGATTGATGAAAAATCAATCAAGACTGCAAAAGTTGGTGTGCAACAAGCTACCACTGGTGCGGCATTCATGACTGACAAAATTGGAATTACCAGCCCACAAGTTTTCCCTGATGCAGGCAGCATGTTCGCCGCTTTGACAGCTGGGCAGATTGATGTGGCGATCACAGACACCTCAATTGTTCTTGCACAAGAAGTTCAAAGCAAGGGCAAACTTAAAGTGATTGGCCAATATAAAACTGGCGAAACCTATGGTGCAATTTATCCAAAGGGCAACCCGAACAATGCCACGATTGACAAGATTTTGGCTGGCATGGTGGCCGATGGCACGATTGCAAAGTTAAGCGGCAAATATCTGGCTGCTGCCTGGGGCAAAGACCCAGCAACGATTACTTATTTTAATCCTTGATCTTTTGACGTGACAGATTTGAACAAAACTGTTGGTGCGCCTTTAAAGGGCGCATCAACTCTTCATCAGCGGGCCGATGCTCTTGGCATTATCGGTTTACTTTTTGCACTTTTTTGCACCATTTGTGCCTATGGCACGTGGCAAGTGGCCGCCACCGGTTTAGATTTTCTAGGCGCTAATAATTCGATTTTTTTAAGTGTAGCAATTGCGGGTATTGCCATCGTGAGCACATTATTTGTGCCTGCTTTGCGTGGCTTCACCTTGTCGCGCAGCGCAAGTGCTGCGCTGGCAAGAGGCGATGTGGTTCAGGCCCGCATTGACACCGCAGCGGCGCGTGAAAAATCGCTGATAACCATTGGCTGGAGCGTGTTTGTTCTGTTTGTGCTGGCCTTCATTTGCTTCGTGCTGATGAATGAGGTGGCCGTTGGCAAGACGTTTTTTCTATTGCCCTTAATCCAAGCCAAATGGTGGCTGGTGACTTACAAATTTCTGACTGTGAACATGTTTATCTGCATCATGGCGGAATTATTCGTTTTGGTTTGGGGGCTTATTGTGGCCTTAGCGCGGTTAACGCCGGGGCCGGCGGGCCAGCCCATTCGCGCACTTGCTACATTCTATTGCGATTTGTTCCGCGGCCTTCCGGGCATTGTTACCATGTATTTGATTGCGTTTGGCATTCCCACTTCGGGGCTTTCCGACATTATCATGGGGCACATTGTGCCGTTGTTCAAAGACCTTTCGATGCTGTCTGCGCAAGAGCGTGCGGCAGCTATTCGGGTTGATGTTGTGTGGTGGTGTATTATTTCTCTCACACTCACCTATGGTGCTTATGTTGCTGAAGTTTACCGCGCGGGCATTGAAGGCATTCATCACAGCCAGACCATGGCGGCGCGGTCGCTTGGCCTCAGCTATATGCAAACCATGCGCCATGTTATTGTGCCGCAAGCCATTCGCCGCATTGTGGCACCTTTGCTAAATGATTTTATTGGCCTGCAGAAAGACACATCCTTGGTGCAAGTGGTGGGTGTGATTGATGCCTTTAGCCAAGCGAAAATCATTGCTGCCAATGCGTTTAATTTGTCGGCGGTGACAGTGGTTGCATTCCTGTTTGTGCTGGTTACAATTCCGCAGGCGCGGTTTGTTGATCGTGTTTTGGAGCGCGATAATGCGCGCCTTCGAGCGGCGGGCTGACTATGGCTTTTCTTGAAATAAAAAATGTTGCCAAGAATTTTGGTGTCGTGCCTGTTTTGCGCGGGTTGAACTTGAATGTGAATGAGCATCAAGTTGTGTGTTTGATTGGCCCATCGGGCTGCGGAAAATCAACACTGCTGCGCTGCATTAACGGGCTTGAGCCCATTCAGCAGGGTGAAATTCGTTTGGCTGGTGACAGGGTTTCAGGGCCCGGTGTTGATGTGAACAAGTTGCGCCAGCAGGTTGGCATTGTGTTCCAAAGCTTCAATCTGTTTCCGCATATGTCAGTGATTGAAAATGTAACCTTGGCACCGCGCAAGGTTTTGGGTGTGAGCAAAGATCAAGCCGAAGCAAAAGCAATGCAGCTTTTGAAGCGCATTGGTTTAGAGGCCAAGGCATTGGAATATCCTGATCGTTTATCAGGTGGGCAACAGCAGCGTGTGGCCATTGTGCGGGCGTTGGCCATGGAACCCAAATTGATGTTGCTAGATGAAATTACATCCGCACTTGACCCGGAGTTGGTGTCCGAAGTTCTTAATATTGTTCGAGATTTGGCAGGGCAGGGCATGACCATGCTGCTGGCCACCCACGAAATGGGCTTTGCCAAAGAGGTGGCTTCCAAAGTGTGTTTTCTTTTTGAAGGTGTTGTTCATGAAGAGGGAACGCCAGAACAAATATTTGGTGCGCCCACTCAAGAGCGCACGCGTGGGTTCTTGAAGCGCATTATTGAAGCGGGAAGACTTTAACGCAAAGTTGGAGATGTGATTTTGCGCAGTTTAGCAATTTTCTTGTTTCTGCAGTTCCTATCAATCGATGCATTGGCCGACTCGATTTTGATTGATGGAGCCGTGCGAAGATTTATTCTTGACGTGCCACATTCTGAAAGTCCGGCTCCCTTGATTGTCGTGTTTCACGGCCTTCTTGGTTCGGCCAAGCAAATTAGAGCGACAACCCAATTATCTGATTTGGCCAATAGCAAAGGCGTGGTTGTTGTTTATCCGGATTCACTTGGCGGATTTTGGAATGATGGCCGTGTTACGCCTAGTGGCAAGTTGTTTCACAATGTCGATGACGTTGGCTTCATCACAAATTTAGTTCACCACTTGGAAGAGATAAAACTGGTTGATCCAGAGCGAATTGTTTTCGCTGGCGTTTCAAACGGCGGAATGATGTCTTTCAGAATGGCGTGCGCGTCAAGTATTAGTGCGTTTGGGGTTGCGGCTATTTCAGCAAATATCCCTAAACCAATAGATTGCAGTAAGGCAGCCACCAGACTACTTAATATTGTTGGAACGGATGACCAATTCATCCCTATGGCTGGTGGATTTGTTCTCAACATTCCAGATCGAGGATCGGTTGAAAGTTCAGAAAATAGCTTTGCACAATTTGTCAGGGCAAATGAGTGTTCAGGCACCAACATCGTGGAATTAGCCGATAATGAGGATGATGAGATGAGTTCTGCGATGACAATTGCAGAGGGATGCACTCACGAACCGGTCGCCCAAATAATTGTATCGGGTGGTGGTCATGCTTGGGCGGGCAGCTCCGGGCCGATGGAAATTCTCACGGGAAAACCCACAATGGATTTTTCTGCTTCGCAGTTGATTGTGAATTTTATTTTGGGAGAACCCTTGCTACCTTAGTATTACGTTCATCTGTCGTTCAGGCTTGTGGCGGAACAATTGCATTCTCTTCTTAGTTTAGCCCTAGTGCTGTTTCAGTTAGCACTGGACGCGGATATTATGTTCGCCTGATTGAGTCGGAGATTGAGAATGAAATTATTACGCGGTGCAGCTAGCATTTTGACATTGGCATTGTTTGTGATGCCCGTTCATGCGGCGTCTGTTCAAACGCACGTTGAACCCATGCAGGTTGCACAGGCCGCTGATGCAACCTTGCCGCCCGAAGTGCAAGCCATTTTGGGAGAACAACGCGGTGTTGGCGATCTTTCACTTGACGAATTGAAAACGCGTGCTGCTCAGGCTTTGGCTTATTCGCAAGATCAAAGCCTGCCACAAGATATTCGTGATCAATTGAAATCATTGGGTGATGCCGCAAATGCCAACTTGGCTGCGCGCACCGCTGTGGATGCACCCGCCGCTCCGGCTGCTGAACCTGCGCCAGCGCCCGCAGTTGAACCCCCAAAAGTTGAGGCGGCACCCGCTGTTGAAGCTCCAAAAGCTGAGGCAGCACCTGCTATTGAACCAGCACCAACGCCCGCTGTTGAAGCGCCAAAGGTAGAGGAAGCGCCAGCCGTTGAGGCTCCTAAAGTTGAAGCAGCGCCAGCCGTTGAGGCTCCAAAGGTTGAAGCAGCACCTGCTGTAGTGGCCCCTAAGGTTGAAGCGGCACCTGCCGTTGAAGCACCGAAAGTTGAGGCTGCGCCTGCCGTTGAACCCGCACCAGCACCTGCTGTGGAGGCACCAAAAGTGGAAGCAGCACCCGCACCAGCCGCAGCTTTGCCGGACGATGTGCAAGCCTTATTGGCAGATACCCGCGCTGCTTCAGAACTTACGAATGAGGAAATTCAAACTCGCGCTTCCAGTGCTCGTCGGTTTGCTAAAGATGAAAGCTTACCACAAGATGTCCGCGATCAATTGACTGCGATGGCTGCGGCTGCTCACGATGAATTTGTGGTTCGCAAGCAAAATCCCGCTGCTGCACAAAAAGCCGCAGAGCCTGCTGCCCCCATCATTGTGCAGGAAGCACCAGCCGCACCTGCTGCTGATGCCGCTGCCGCACCTGCGGTGGCTCCTGTTGCGCCTCCGCTTCCGGCGCCAACGGCAGCTGAAGTAAAAGCATTGGATGGCAACGCCGGCAATCCTGAAATTGAAAAGAAGGCGCAGACCTATTTGACGGATGCAACGCCGCTCGAAAAACTTTCGGATGTTGATTTGCGCTCACGGTTAGATGGAGTGCGCGATTTATTGTCGTCTAACCAACTTTCCAGCGCAACCGAAAAATCTGTGCGTGATAAGCTTCAAAGTGAACGGGAAGTTTTGAGGTCACGGTTGGCGCAGGCCGCAGCGACACAAGCTGTTCAACAAACCGCAAAGCAGGCAGCGCCGCCGCCAGTGCCAGCTGCTGAACTTGCAGCCATAGCCGCAGCGCCGCTGCCACCTGTTCCGGTGCAGCCACCAGCGCCAGCGCCAGTTGCGGGCACCACGACAAACAATGCAACCGTGAACAACACGACGATTAACAACACCACGATCATTACAAATGTGACGCCTGTGCAGGTGGTGCTGCAAGATCGTCGCCCACCTGAACAATTGCAATTGTCGGAATTGCAGCGCCGTGTGCAAGTTTATGACGAAGCGCAATACAACCAAGATTACGATGTTGAAAATCGTGATTATTGGCGTGCTTCAGTGGCGCGCGACCGCGAAATTTTGCGTCGCCGCATGCTTGCTGAGCGCCGCGCCCGCGCCGAACAACTTGCGTTGAATGCTAATATTGGTGGAGTTGATTTCACAATTGGCATTAATTTTGACGCGAACCGCCCGCCACCGCCACGGGCCGTGTTTGCTGCAGAAATTGACGAGCAAGAAATGCAAGACGTTCTTATAGCACCACCACGGATGACAATCAAAAAGCGCTATTCATTGGACGAGATTGCTGCACAGCCAAAACTTCGCAACACTGTTTCACGGATTGAAATTGACACTATTCGATTTGGTTCAAATGAAGCATTCATTCGTGAAGAGCAAATGGACAGCTTGGATGGTGTTGGGTCAATCATTGAGCGCATTGTGAAGAAATATCCCAATGAAGTATTTTTGATTGAAGGCCACACCGATGCGCGCGGCACAGATGCTTATAACATCAAGCTTTCTAAAGCCCGTGCTGAAGCCGTGAAAACTGCGTTGACGGAATATTATGTGATCTCTCCGAAAAACTTGCGCACTGTGGGGCTGGGCGAACGCTTCTTGAAAATACCAACAGCTGATGCTGAACCAGAAAACCGCCGCGTTTCCATTGCGCGCATCACGCAGCTTTTAAGCCGCGCGCAATAGGCCAATTCTGGAAGCCAACACTTGCCTCTGACGTGGACCGCCGCTATAGGCGGTCCATTCCAATTCAAAGAGGACCATAATGGCTATCGAACGTACATTTTCTATCATTAAGCCCGACGCAACCAAGGCTAACAAAACTGGCGCAATCAATGCGGTGATTGAAGCCGCTGGCCTTCGCATCATTGCGCAAAAGCGCGTGAAGTGGAAGTTGGTGGATGCCAAGAAATTTTATGCTGTGCACTCCAAGCGCCCATTTTTCAAAGATCTGGTAAAGTTCATGGCTTCTGGCCCTGTTGTTTTGCAAGTGCTTGAAGGCAATGGCGCTGTGAAGAAATATCGCGATATTATGGGTGCAACAAACCCTAAGGAAGCTGCAGCTGGAACAATTCGTGCTTCATTTGCAAAATCGATTGACGAAAATTCCGTTCATGGTTCCGACTCGCTTGAAAATGCGAAGAAGGAAATCAAGATGAACTTCACTGCGAAAGAAATCGTCGGCTAATGGGAAAGCTTGCTCGCATCGCAGTGACGGTTTTGCCTTATGTGGCTTTTATCGTCTTGGTCAATTGGCTTTTCGTTCCTGAGCACCTGATTGAGGGTGTGACGCAATGGAGCACAAACACATGGATGGGTACTTTGTATCTGGCCAATGTGATTGTTGGTTTTGTTTTTGTGTTGCGTGATTATGCGCAGCGCGAAATTGGCCATAAAGTTTTGTTGGCCACTTTGCTTGCAGGCATTCCAGTTTATTATTTTGCAGGCCCAGGGCTGGCGATTGCCAGCCTTGTGGCATTCGGTTTATCTGAAATGACTGATTGGGCAGTTTATTCATTTACGAAACGCCCGTTGCAAGACCGGATCATATTATCCAGCCTCATTGCTGTGCCGGTGGATACGTTGGCATTCCAATATCTGGCGCAATATTTATCGCCCGCCGCGTTTGCGACTGAAGTTTTGAGCAAAGCTATTGGTGTTGCAGTGGTGTGGTATTTGCTGCGATTGCGATTTGGTAATTCGGAAGTTGCAGCGGCGCATTGAAAGCTTTGACCTCAAAGGCTGGAAGTGTTAGTTTCCAGTCATGAACTCAATTATTGTAAAAGCTGAATGGGACGCTGAGGCTTCGGTTTGGGTTGCCTTTAGCGATGACGTTCCGGGTTTGGCTGCTGAATCTGCGACTTTAGAACTTTTGCGACCAAAGGTTCTTGCTATGATTGCCGATCTGATTGAAGCAAATAATATGCGGATCCAGGTGTCTGAAATTCCAGTACATATTATGGCCCATAGCTTAGACCGTATGGTGATTGCTCCAGCTGCCTAAAAAATTCTCTCAATGAGTTGGCGTTCTGAGGAAATAGCTACTTTTGTAAACATGGAAGTATTTCTAACGATAGGACTAAATGCTTGTGCATTGACCGTTGGATATGGCCAACCTTTAAGTTGCAGTGCAAAACTAACACGGAATGACGTCCTTGGCTGATTTAAAAAGAAATCTCATCAAACTGTTGAAAGCCAACGGCTGCTTATATGTGCGCAAAGGGAAGGGTGACCACGAAATTTGGTGGAGCCCAATTTCAAAACTCAACTTTGTAGTGGATGCAGGTATAACTTCGCGACACATGGCTAATGTTGTTTTGAAGCAAGCAGGCCTGGCCAAGCAGTTTTAATTTTCAATTTCCTGCTAAGCGGCCAGTGCTTTTTTCACTTTCTCTGTCAAATCATTGCGCGTGAAGGGCTTGTTCACCAGTTCAATAGTGTCTGGCAAATCTTGCATTTGGCGCACTGAGCCTGGCGCATAACCTGACATGAACAAGATTTTCAATTCTGGACGAAGCTTCATGGCTTTGAGGGCGAGCTCAGGACCGTTCATGCCTCCAGCCATGATCACATCTGAGAGCACCAGATCAATATCACGAATGTCATCGATCATCTTCAGGCCTTCATGACCATTGCTTGCGGTGATGGTTTCGAACCCCATTTCCTCGATCATTGCGGAAGCCACTTCACGCACGGAATCATTATCTTCAACGACCAGAATTTTGAGTTTGCGGCTGCTGACCAGCGGTGTGATGACCTCTGCTGTAGCGCCCAATTCTCGCATCAAATGCTCCTGCAATTCTGCCGGGCGTTGGATGGGGGCTGTGATTGACGAAGCTTTCAACTTGGGTAAATAAAGTTTCACGGCTGTGCCGTGGCCCACTTCAGAATAGATTTTGACGTGGCCGCCAGATTGTTTGACGAAACCATAAATCATCGAAAGGCCAAGGCCTGAACCTGCTTCCGGCCCTTTGGTGGTGAAAAAGGGTTGGAACACTTTCTCGATGTTTTCAGGAGCAATGCCAGCGCCAGTGTCGGTGACAGCGATTTCGACATAATCGCCTGGAATCACTTCTTCATTGTCGGCACAATATTCTGCATCCAAAGTGCGGTTGGCACTTTCGATCATCAATTTTCCGCCATTGGGTTTCATCGCATCGCGGGCGTTGATTGCTAAATTCAGAATTGCCGTTTCCAACATGGTCTGATCGGCCTTGATCGGCCAAACGTCTTCGCCCGGCATGATTTTGAGATCGACAGTGGCCGTCACGGCTTGCTGCAACAAATCTTGCATTTTAAACAGCAACTCATTCACAACCAATTCTTTGTTCTGCAAGGTTTGCTGGCGCGAGAACGCTAACATGCGGCGCGTGAGATCTGAGCCTTTGTCAGCTGCTTCAATTGCGGCGCGAATACGCTTTAGGGCGCGATCATCACCTTTGACGATTTGTTCGACAAGCTGCAAATTGCCCATCACCACCATAAGAAGGTTGTTGAAATCGTGTGCAATGCCGCCCGTGAGTTGGCCAACAGCTTCCATTTTTTGGGCCTGATGGAATTTGCGTTCCAAAGCTTTACGCTCGGTCACACATTGGCACGCGCCAAATACGGCTTCAATTTGGCCTGATGAGTCGCGCTCGGGTTCCATTGAGATTTGAAAATATTCGATCTCATTTGATTTCTTTTTAATGGCGATTTCCAGATTTTTGATCTGCGTTCCCATTTTCGCAAGTTCTAAGGCTTCGCGGAATTTTTCTTGGTCGCCGGGTTCAATCATCTTAATGAAGGCATCAAGATTTGGGTGCACCATGGCATCGGCCATGCCAATGAGGGCCGCAAGTTCTGCCGTGAGGCGCGACACGTTGCTTTCGATGCGCAGTTTAAAGCTACCGAGATGTGTAACCGCTTGAGTGCGCTTGAGGGCGAGTTCAGAATTTTTGAGCCGTTCTAAAGTGGCCATTTGATCATTCACATTGCGGCACAGGCCCACGCATTTCACTGGTTTGCCTGTTGCAGGATCACGGATGAGGCCTGCCGCAGATTCGATCCAGATATAGCCGCCACTCTGCGCGCGCACGCGGTAACGGGTTTGGAAAATTTCTGTTCCAAAGGGCGCTGTCCGAATTTTTTCGTCGAGAGTTTTGTCGATATCTTCTGGGTGGATCAGCTGATTAAACGAGTGGAAATCCAGCACGTCATTGCCAACTTGCCTGCCGAATATTTCCAGCATTTCTGGGGAATTATAGGTGATGCCGGTTTCATAATTATGATCCCACAGCGCATAGCCGCCGGAACGCAGCGCCAAATTCAGTCGTTTTTCATTGCTGGCAACGTTTTCGGCTTGCTCAATGCTGCCGTGCTGGCCCACGAGAATCATGTTGCGTGAATCGTCTTCAGTCCAGGGTTGAGTGCGGAAAGATGTTCTAATCTCGGTGCCCAATGGTGGAGCATAAGTTACTTCGATGGTTGGCTCGTCAGATGGTTTGGTGTCATCGGTTACGAAACGGGCCGAAATTATGCCCGCGCCGAATTTTTTCAAGGCTTTGCCTACAATATCTTCGCGCTGACAGTTCCACTTTCGCAGCATCGCCGTTGAAACATCTTTTATGATTGCCTCTGGCATCGAAACGATGATCATTTCGATGTTTGCCAGTTCGAAGGCCGATACTAATGCTTCAATCATATTTTACCGCCGCAATGTGGATTCCTTGGTCATTCTGGCGATAAAGTATGAAACAAGTGTTGAACTTATATCTTTTATTGCACTGAATTGTACAAAACGGCATAGGAGGAACACCATAAGAGAGGGCGATCATGGAAGAAAAGTGGCAGAAGAGCTTTCCCGTATCCTGGGATCAATTTCATCGCGATGCGCGCGCATTGGCTTGGCGGCTTTCATCTGCTGGGCCATTCTCGGCCGTTGTGGCCATAACGCGCGGCGGCCTGGTGCCTGCAGCCATTGTGGCCCGGGAACTGGGCATCCGGGTTGTTGAGTCGGTTTGTGTTGCGTCTTATGACTATGACAAACAAGGGGAAATTCAGGTTTTAAAGCCTGTTTCTCCAGTGATCATCGGTGCTGATAAAGGTGCTGGCGTATTGATTGTTGATGATCTTGTGGACACCGGCGCTACAGCTAAAGTGGTTCGTGAAATGTTGCCGAAAGCCCATTTTGCCACGGTTTATGCCAAGCCACAGGGGCGCCCTTTGGTTGACACTTTTGTGACTGAGGTGAGCCAGGACACATGGATTTATTTGCCATGGGACATGGGCCTGCAGTTTTCGCCACCGATTGGCGATCGCGCCACAGCCTGATTTTTATGTGATAAAATCTTGTTTGCGATTGCTCAGGCTTCCAAAGAAGCTTCTGAATGCGGGGTAGGTTTTCATCAATGTGTTGACCTTTGCTGGCGTGAGGTGGGGCAGGGCTGAAAGAAATTCTTGTTTCATTTTCTGAAACTCTGCCGAGCCTGCCGAGGTTTCATCGCCCATAATAGCAAACACTGGGCAGCTGGATGTGTGGCCTTTCATAACGATGTTCCCCGCCGACAGCATTGCCAAGCTGCTGGTTTTCACAGTCGGAGGGCCGGCCAAGATGATATTGTGACCAATATGTTTGCAGGCTTGCTCGGCGCGTGCTGCGGTGTTCACGGCTTCTCCCAAGACTGAATAATCAAATCGTTGAGACGATCCCATATTGCCCACCGTGCAGGGACCAGAGGCAAAGCCAATGCGCACTGACAGAGGCCATTGATCGATTGCCTTCAACGTTGCTGGCACATTCGAGGTGGCGTTTAATGCAGTGATTGCTGCTTGAATATTTATCGCAGCCAGTGCCGCCTTATATTGATGGTGGGCCACTGGAATGGGGGCATTCCAAAACGCCATTACCGCATCACCGATATATTTATCGATCGTTCCTCCTTCGGCAAGAATGGCGGTGCTGCAAGTTTCCAAAACAGTGTTGACCGTTTGCACTAGAACTTCTGGCGCTAACTTTTCGCTGAGTGGCGTGAAGTTTTCAATATCAACGAACATCACAGTGACGTCGCGCAATTCACCACCCAAATTCAGTGCGGCAGGATTTTTTTCAATTTCAGCCAGAATTGAGGGAGCCACATAGTGGCTGAAGGCGCGGCGCAATTGTCTCCCTTGTCTATCGACGACTAAAAGTTTGTATGCCGTGGCGGTGATGAAGGTTGCCGCCAAGGCCAAAGCCGGAAAAGTGAAATCTATCAGAAGACCGTAATTGCGGAATGCGAGTGCCACTATTCCAGCAAGAGCCAAGAAAACAAACATGCTGCTGGAGAGATTGAGCAGGGGCTTTACGGTCATCGTCATCAACGTGAGCAAGCAGCCCAAAACACCCACGCCTAAGAGCTCAAGGCCGATAATCCAATCGGGCCGTGATAGAAATGCGCCTGACATTATTTGTTCCAGAACTTGCGCGTGCACGGCAACACCGGGCAGGGCCTCGCCCAGTGCGGAGGTTCTCATATCTAAAAGGCCAACGGCTGAGGTTCCAATGAGTACAATATGCCCACTGATGCGGCTGCGTAAACTTTCACGCTGCTGCGTGCTCAATACATCTGATGCAGAAATAAATAGACTGGCATCGGTGGGTTTGAAATAAATTTGAACTTGGCCTTGGTCTGAAGTGGGAATTTCAAAACTCCCCACGCGGATACTTTCAATAGCAGGATCGGCTGAGGTTGAGCCGTTCACAACAATAGTATTGGCCCCTTGGGCCACGCGCAAAGCTTCCAGATCAAGGCTCGGGAAAAACTGTTTTCCATCTGAAAACAGCAGGGGAATTTGGCGGGTGATGCCTTGATCTTTGCTGAGGTCGATGTTCATGCTGCCTATGCCTGCGGCGGCTGTGTCGAAAATGGATAGGTTCTGCGTCACGCGTTCAAGGCGTGGTGTAGCATTGAATACGGGGTTTCCGGTTTGAGCAAAGCCTGCCTTTAATTGTGGCAGGCCAACTGCGGTGCCAGACGATGTGGCAAATGCTGTTACGACGGGGCGTCCCGTTATTGCTTTGGCAAAATCAGCATCATTTTCGCCTGCTGCTCGGTCTGGTTCGGGAAAGACGATATCAAAAACAATGGCGCTGGCGCCCAGTGCATCGAGTTCGTCAACCAGCTTAGCTAGCTCGGAGCGGGGCCATGGCCATTGGCCTATTTTCGCCAAGGATGCTTCATCAATATCGACAACGCGCACGGGTTGTTTGATGGCAGAATCGCGCGGCCACAATGCTTGTAAGGTGTCGAAGCCTGCGCCCCGCAGCGTGCTTAGGATTGCAGGATCGAAAACTCGAAGTGCAATACACAAAAATATGCAAACCAAGCCAACGCCGAGCCCGCGTAGATTACTGTTAAGGCCCATTCGGGCTCGTGGGTCTGCCAGGAATAGTGGGTGTGGTCGGCGTTACAGGATTTGTCGGCGTTGTTGGAGTGGTGGGCGTTGTTGGAGTGGTGGGCGTGGTTATAATCGGTGGATTAGGCGCAGGATCCGCGGTCCTCTGCAAATCTTTGTTGCGCGTGTTTTCGTCTTGCAAGTAGAGGCTAAATGCGTTGTTACACGCTGCGATTTGCAAACGAAACGGCTTTCTCAGCTGGCTTTGATTTCTGATATAGGGCAACTTCGAGTTAATAAATTGCGCTTTGACTTCTCCAAATAATTTCTGCGATTGGCGCACTTCCGATAAGCCTAATTCGCAGCCCGGGTTGAGATCGACACATTTTTTGTCGCGGTTGCATAATCTAACTTTGCCTTCAAGCACAGCAACACCCGTTTTTGATTCGACCCAAAAATCAAATCCGGTGCCGCGAATTCCGATTGTGGCATTTGCAGTTTTAATTTTGTAAGCGCCCTTGGCGCTTTGGCCTGTGATAAAACGATAGGTGCCGCGCAATGCATTGATTGAAAATGTCTGCGCAGTTGAAGGGCTGCGCATCAAGTATTTTTCAATGATCAGTTTGGAGCCGGGCCCCACCACAAGCTTGGTGCCATCGAGAAAGATCACTTGCGCATTGCCAGTGCCTACTGAAATTGTATCATGCTCGAAAAGCTCACTGCCCGTAGAAAGCGTTCGATTGCCGTTAGGGCCGGTGGATGTGGGGGAGCCTAGCACTGCTACAACTTTCGCGATTGAACCTGCGTAGCATGGAGCGAAAATTGCAAATATAGCAGCTGAAATAAACAAAATTGTTAGTCGCAGCATGGCACTCACTCCGCCAATTTTTAGCCCCTCTTTATGTTTAGAGGCACAATTGCCGATTGGCAACTGTTCCGATTTTTCCTAGGCTCCTTGGGAAATGACCACTTCCGAATTGATTCCGATTTTGGCTTTGATCGCTGCTTTGCAAGCCAAGCATTTTATTTGCGATGGTCCGTTGCAAACAAAGGCTATGGTTGTATCTAAAGGAATTTACTGCGATGGCATGGGGCTGTCGCATTCGGCTATTCACGGGTGTGGCACATTGGTGGTTCTGGCTGCATCGGGTTTTAGCACTATAGTTTTTGCGGGTCTGGCAGTTCTAGATGTTCTTGTTCACTATCATATTGATTGGACAAAAGAAAATCTTGTCAAATGGGCCAAACTCACACCTCAGGATGCTCAGTTTTGGTGGGCATTGAGTGCCGATCAAATGCTGCACCAATTCACTTATCTCGCTATAGTCTATATGGCGCTCAGCCGGTGAAATCACCATTGTTGAACACTTTGCGCGTGTTTGTGCGGCGCATTTTCATGGCCAGGTCGCGGCCTAAAAGTTGGTAGAGAATTCCTGAAACTTGGCCATCTTTGGCCATAACTTTGGCCATTCTCATTCTTGAAAACACCAAAACCCGGCTGGGCTCATCAATTGTCACGCGGGCAGTTGCTGGATTTCCGGTGAGATAGGCAATCTCGCCCACGAAGGAGCCGCGCTCAAGATAGGTGACGAAAGAACCGTCAATTTCAACATTGGCGCGGCCCGTGCAGAGAAAATAGAGCGCATCGAGGGGCGCATCTTGTCTTGTTAGGATATCGCCCGGAGCAAAAGTTTGCCATTCGGCGGCCTTTAACAAATGCGCAATTTGCCCATCTGTCAGCCCATCAAACGACTGGCGCAGCAGGTGCGCGTCGGCTTCTGGCAACCTGGCATTGAGCCTGTCTCGAATTAGACTGGCAATCTGAAAGAAATTGAACCCAATAAAAAGTGCAACCACAATATAAGTAAGTGCGGTTGGCAGATCTGAAATGCTGAACGAGTTAAACATGCTATGCCTAGTTTAACCAAAAAAATTGCTCACGCAATCAGGCAAAGCTTGTCAAGTTGAGATCAGCAACCTATCAGGTGAGTTGCAATGTGCGGGCGTGGCGTAATGGTAGCCGCAACGGACTTAAAATCCGTTTTTCGAAAGGAAGTGCCGGTTCGAGTCCGGCCGCCCGCACCAATAGATTTTAATACCGCGTCCTCAAGCTAATATTTTGTTTGCTATTGCAAAGTAAAGCGGAACGCCCAGCGCCACGTTGAACGGGAAAGTTATTGCGAGGCTCATGGGCAGGTAAATTGATGCTTTCGCTTCCGGCAGGGCCAGCCGCATGGCAGCGGGAACTGCGATGTATGATGCGCTTCCACACAGGACAGCAAACAATGTGCCAGTGCCCACATCCAGACCAATCACCCAACTGATCAAAAGGCCAAGGCTTGCGCCAATCAATGGCATGTAGATTCCAAAAACTGCCAAAGACCAGGTGAATTTTTTGAGTTGGCCAACATTCTTTGTCACAACTAAGCCCATATCGAGAAGGAACAAGCACAAGATGCCTTGAAAAGGTGCATCGAGAAATCCTGCAACTTTATCCATGCCGGGCTGGCCTGTGATGCAACCGATTATAAAAGCACCAAACAAAAGGAGAATTGCACCATTGGTGAATATCTCGCGAAACAGTTTTTTCTCTTCGGATTTATGCGAACGGGTTTCTGGCGAAGATTTGTGCGCGAGATACAGGCCTGAGAAAATTGCGGGTGCTTCCATCAAAGCGAGAATGGCAACAATATAGCCAGCGTAAGCGATCTCGTTACTCTTGAGGAATGCGGCTGCCGTGGCAAATGTGACGATGCTGATTGAACCATAATGCGATGCAATAGCAGCGGCGGTGGGCTTATCAATTGATGTTGTCGTTTTTAAAATGGCAAATGAAAGAAATGGCGTGAGCAAGCTCATGGCGAACCCAGCGCCAATGGCGGCCACAATGGTCCATGTGAATTCAGGAGTATTGGCAATTGCCACGCCGCCTTTGATGCCAATAGCCATCATGAGATAAATGGAAAGATAGCGGCTAATGCTTTCTGGCACTTCAAGATCAGACTTGATGAAGCCTGCCAGAATTCCCAAAACAAAAAATAAAATTGCTGGTGATAAAATATTTTGAGAGATGATGTGAAGGAAGTCCATAATGCCTCGCGTTATTATTTGCGCGGCTGTTAGTGCAGTTTAATGAATTTAAAAAATTGATAGTTTTTATAAAACCTATGATTTATAATCATAGGTATGCCATTTCACCTTGATAGTATTTCTCTTAAAAGCTTCATCGCCATTGCGGATACGGGATCATTCAGCAAGGCAGCCCAAGTGGTTGGGCGAACCCAATCTGCTTTGAGTTTGCAAATCAAAAAACTGGAAGACACTCTTGGCTGTGATTTATTCATTCGCGGCGGTCGCAAAATTGTGCTGACGGAGCAGGGCGAGATTTTTTCAGGCTATGCGCGGCGGATTATCCAGCTGCAAATGGAAGTTTATAGCCGCCTTAAAGAACCTGAAATTGAAGGCGAAGTTCGCTTGGGAACGCCAGAAGATTTTGCCACACATTATTTGCCGCAGGTGCTGGCGGCGTTTCGAAAGCATCATCCTCGCATTCAACTCAATGTAGACTGCGATCTTACGCTGAATCTACTCGAAGGTTTTCATCACAATAAGTTTGATCTCATTTTGGTAAAGCGTGACCCGCAGCGGGTGAAAGGCGGCACGCGGGTTTGGAGGGAGCCTTTGGTGTGGGCTGGCGCAACGGAATGGCGGGCCGAAAAGCCACTGTCGTTGGTTTTGTCACCCCAGCCTTGCATATACCGGGCGCGGGCGCTTGCTGCGCTGGACCGGGCCAAAATGCCGTGGCGCATCGCCTATACCAGCCCCAGCTTAGCGGGAACTTTGGCGGCTGTTAAAGCGGGATTGGGCATTACTGTTTTGCCGCAGAATATGTTGCCCAGTGGCCTTCACACCCTTCGCACTGAACTGAAATTACCCGAACTTGCCGATGCAGAAGTTGCCCTGCTGAAACGAGACGGCATTTCAAAAGTGGGTGCGATGTTGGCGGAGCACATTGTTTCCAGCCTCGAAAGCGGCCCGCATTAGGCCTTTACTCACGGCCCACTCTTTGCAGTTCTTAAAGAATTGTAAATTGTTTGTGTCGGTTTGGCACAGTTTTGTGGGATTTTTTGCGGTGGGCGTGGAATACATTGCATATTTGTTTGCTATTGCAGTTGGGGTTGTAACCTCGGGTGCCATTGTAAGCCTTTGGGCGGTATTGACTGATGAGGCCCCCAGTGTGGTGATGCTAACCAATGGCAGTGTTTTTGCGCCTTTAAAAGTTCCGCTTGTCATTTTAGGTGCGCCCGTGACGATCATGGGATCGGCATTCAAATGGATGTTTGAAAGCCCGATGCTTGGCGTGTTATTGTTGATTTTAGGAATTTTTTGGAGCTTTATTCAGGGTGTGTTTATTCTGACGCAGATATTTGGCGTAACCTGAGATTTAATAATGATTTATGCGCTCAACGAGGTTCGACCTGAACTGGCGTCGGCCTGCTGGATTGCTCCTTCAGCTGATGTGATTGGCAAAGTGCGGTTGTTGCAGAATGCCAGCGTTTGGTTTGGCGCTGTGCTGCGGGGCGACAATGAATGGATAACAATTGGGGAAAACAGCAATGTGCAAGATGGCTGTGTTTTGCACACTGACATGGGTGCACCGCTCACGGTTGGCGCCTATTGCACCATTGGTCACAAAGCTATTTTGCATGGCTGCTCGATTGGCGACAATAGTTTGATCGGTATGGGTGCTGTGATTTTGAACCGCGCAATCATTGGCAAGAATTGTTTAATCGGCGCTTCAGCATTAATACCAGAGGACAAAATTATCCCTGATAATTCCCTAGTTGTAGGTGCGCCGGGCAGGGTGGTGCGGCAACTTGATGAGGCCGCTATTGCTGGCCTGCGAAGGTCGGCCGAAGGCTATGTTCGAAACTGGCAAAGCTTCGCCGAGGGTTTGAAACCGCTCTGATTAAGCGGCCGCGTGTTCTTCGGTGTGAGTGTTATTGACCCAATTAATTACATCCATAATGGACCATGTTTCGCCTAATCCGCGCACTGGCTTTGGAAAACCTAACGCTTCAAGATTGGCGCGAATCTCTTTGAATTCACTTTCGGTTTTGCCAATGGCTGCTGCCACTTCATCGATTTTGAATACCAACTTCATTCACGTCTCCCCATTCAATTATGATTCTTGACAGTTAAAATGCAATTTAAAAATCATATTGTCAAATGATTTGTGTGATTTAGCGGGATCTCAAAGTGTGAAGAACCACGCCTTTTATTACGACAGCATTATCGGCCAATAAATAGGGCCGGAGTAGAGTGGTATCCTGTGTTGCGGCCAGAAGTGCAGGTGGTTGATAAAGCCGGAAAATTGTTTCAGCGCGACCCTTTGCCCAATCATATATTTGTGCGCATACAATATCGCCGGGGATTGGATTTTCACCAAGACCCACAAGTAAAATATCGCCGGTGCGATAACCCAAACCCTCAAGGGCGCGACTGCTGAGAGTCCATGCATCGACGTTTTCGCGGTTTGCTTTGAGGGCTTGAATTGCTAAACTTCTGCTATCCTGTTCTGCGTAAACATAGGGTTCCGCTTCGGGTTCTTGGAAGGCTGATGTTTCAGATGGCACAGTTTCACCAAAGCTTACGCCCGATGCGGTTGCGATTCTTTGGAGTGATGAGGCCCTGAGGGCATGGCCATCTCGGGTCTTGGTTAAAAAACGAGAAAGAGTTGACGGATCAAGACCTGCTCTCGTGGCCAAATCGGTTTGTGACCAGCCGGTTTTTGCGAGAACGGTTGTAATAAAATCATATTGATCGTCGGAAATTGCCATGTGTTCATGATTTAGCTTTTCCACAATCAGGGTCAAGCCCACAAAAAATGAAGCCGACACTGGGTGGGACAGTGTCGGCTTCCAGTCAAGTCCGGTGGCATTGGGGGGGATGGGGGACGCCGGCCGGACTATCTCAATTGAAGTTAATTCGATTTCGTACTGGTCAAAACTTGCGTGCTGGTTTTTTGCAGAGAGACCCACTGTTTTGGATCGGTCTGCGATTGGCGTTTCAAGAATTTGTAATCGGTTTGATCCCAGCGCAAAATTTCGTCACGCCGATTGTCTAAAATGAAATCACCACCATCGGTGGTAACCGTGAGAACGGCATGGCCGTCGCCTTTTTCGTCGAGCAAAACAGTGATCAACAGCTCATCAGGCGAAAATCCCATACCTTGCAAATAGCGCTTTTTAAGCAAAACATAGTCTTCACAGTCGCCAGCTGTAGTTGGGTAGGCCCACATTTCTGCGACGTGATAGAGATCAATATCGTTCATCGGCTTAATCTTGCCGTTAACGTAACTGTTGACTTGATTGAGCATGTTCCAGCTTTCTGGCGACATGGCCAAGCGTTCAGCTTTGCCGCCAGTAAATTTGCATTCTTCTTCGCCGCGGGCGCAAAATGAGACATAGCCAACGGGCGGAAGAGATTTGCCAAAAATAGTAGCTTGTGGTGCAGATGCGACTTCTGGCGATCTGGAGCCTGTATCGAGGCTTAACGCCGGTGCGCTGAACGCGAGGAGCCCTAAAAGAGCAGTCCCCACTGCAATGTTGATCTTCATAATGACGTCCCACTTGTTTTCTTCTTGTGGGATCAACATACATATGCCACATTTCAATCCAGTTCGTTTTACTGGTCTAAGTCTATGTAAATGCTGGCTAATTTGTTTTAAGATTATTAACCATGTCAGATTGATGCGGCAGGGGTTGCGCTGGTGCAAAGGGCCTGTTATTCAGCGCTTGCTTTCGGAAACGGAATGCGGCCATGGCGGAATTGGTAGACGCACTACCTTGAGGTGGTAACGGGGAAACTCGTGGAGGTTCGAGTCCTCTTGGCCGCACCATTCCCTTCGAAAGGGAACCCGAATATCGTAAGGGGCGAAAGGCCAGGGGAATGACATGAGTGAAATTGATCATGTAACCCAGACCCGCGACGAGTGGGGTGCTTTTAAGCCAGAAATCATTGCTGATCTTCTGCATGCCTTAGATGCAAAAGATGCCAAAACCGTAAGAGCCCAAACACGTGATCTTCATGCCGCTGATATGGCTGATCTGTTGCAAACGCTGGAGCAGGGGCGTCGCGTCGATTTAATCACGCTGCTGGGGCGCAACTTCGATGTGGAAGCGCTGGCCGAACTCGATGAAGGTACGCGCGATGATTTGATGGAGGCGCTTCCGGCTGATGTGATTGCCTCGGCCATCAAAAAGCTGGACACCGACGATGCGCTTTATCTGATTGAAGATTTAGACCGCTCAGACCAAGCGGAAATTCTTTCAAAAGTTTCAAAAGAAGACCGCGTGGCCTTGAGCCGCGGACTTGATTATGCCGAGAACACGGCGGGCCGTTTGATGCAGACGGAGTTTGTGGCTGTGCCCGACGATTGGAGTGTTGGCCGTGTGATTGATCACATTCGCGCTGCCAAAGATGTGCCAGAGAGTTTTGTTGAAATTTACGTTACCGATGCGGGCTTTCATTTGAAGGGCGAAGTGCAACTGAGCAGTTTGCTGCGCAGTTCTCGCGACAAGAAAATTGCTGACATCATGGATGATGAAGCAACAGTGTTTAGCGTTGCCGACCCGCAAGACGATGTGGCCTATAAGTTTGAGCAATATAATCTTGTTTCAGCCGCCGTGATCGATACAGGCGGGCGGCTGGTTGGCATGTTGATGGTGGATGACATCTTGGATGTTATCCAAGAAGAAGCCGAAGACACTATGCTGCGGCTGGGTGGCGTGGGTGCCGAGGAAGATATTGCTGGTACCGTGTGGGAGACAACGCGCTCACGCTTCACGTGGTTGCTTGTCAATTTGTTGACGGCCATTTTGGCCTCATGGGTGATTTCGCTTTTTGATGGCACCATTCAACAGATGGTGGCGATTGCTGTGCTGATGCCGATTGTGGCCTCGATGGGGGGCAATGCTGGCACCCAAACGATGACAGTGGCTGTGCGGGCCTTGGCCACACGGCAGCTGGGGCCAGTGAATGCTTTCAAAGTGATTTTCCGCGAATGTGCTGTGGGGCTTATAAATGGCTTTCTTTTCGCGATTATTATGGGGCTCTTTGCGTGGTGGTGGTTTGGCTTTGGCGGCCTCGGCTTGGTGATTGCGACAGCCATGATTATCAATTTGGTGGCAGCAGCCTTGGCTGGCATATTGCTGCCATTGGTTTTGGATCATTTCGATATTGACCCGGCGATTTCATCGGCGGTGTTTCTAACCACGGTGACGGATGTGGTGGGCTTTTTCTCATTTTTAGGGCTGGCATCAGTATGGCTAAACTATATCAAGTAAACAGGCGCAATCTTATTGCCGGGGGCTTTTCATTTATGGTGTCTTCCCCTTTGGCTATGGCACGAAATGCTGATTGGGCGACGCCCATAAAACTTAATGGGGTGCCTAATCTTAACTTGGTTGCTCCCAATCTTTATCGGTCAGCTCAACCCACCGCCGATGGCTTTAAGGCGCTGCAAGAGAAGCTGCATGTTCAGGCCGTTCTCAGCCTGCGCGAATCGAGCAATGATGTTGCGCTGATTGCGGGCACCAAGATCGAAAATCAGTCGGTGCCGATGAATGCGATGACCATATCTGAAGCCCAAATGATTGCGGCGCTGAAAATTCTAAAAGCAGAAATGGCCAAAGGCCCTGTTTTGGTTCACTGCCTGCACGGATCTGATCGCACCGGCGCAGTGGTTGCTATGTACCGCATACTTTATCAGGGCTGGAGCAAGCAACAGGCGATAGATGAAATGAAAGGCGGCGGATTTGGCTTTCATTCTATTTTCTTTAATATTCCTATTTTCATTCAGAACGCCGATATTGCCAAGTTTAAGCAGGCGCTTGCAATTACGCCGTGATGTGGTTAGAACCCGCTCAAATTCAGCCTCATTTTTAAGGAGTGTGCTTCCATGGCTCGTGTCACCATCGAAGATTGCATCGATAAATTGCCTAATCGCTTTGAACTCGTTCTCTTAGCATCGCATCGTGCGCGCAACATTGCGCAAGGTACGCCACTGACAGTGGACCGCGATAATGACAAGGATCCTGTGGTGTCTTTGCGTGAAATTGCTTCGCGTAACATCAACACTGATGATCTTCGCGAAGAATTTATCCACGCGATGCAGAAGCAAGTTGAAGTGGATGAGCCAGAGCCCACAGAAGTGCCGCTCATCGGACAATCAACAGAGCTTGCTGGCATGCATCGCCCTGGTGAAGAATCAGTTGATATGGAACAAATGACAGAAGAAGAATTGTTGCGCGGCCTTGAAGGCATGCCCCCTGCAGAAAGCCCAGGAAGCCAACGCAACGGATATTAAGTCGCATTAGCGAAGAATTTTAAAGCCGGGCCTAGCGCCCGGTTTTTTTTTGCTTAGAGTGTTCAATATGATGCGCCAATATGAGCTGGTGGAACGGGTCACCAAATATGATCCAGATGCGGATGAGGATTTGCTCAACCGGGCCTATATTTATGCGATGAAGGCGCACGGCACGCAGTTGCGTGCATCGGGCGAGGCTTATTTCAATCATCCCTTGGAAGTGGCCGCAATTCTGGCCGAAATGAAACTCGACACGGCCACCATTGTTGCTGCTTTATTGCATGACACTGTGGAAGACACTGAGGCGACGCACCAGGAAATTGTCGAAAAATTTGGATCTGAAATTGCCTCGTTGGTTGATGGTCTGACCAAAATTAAAAAACTCGATATGGTGACCAAGGAGGCAACGCAGGCCGAGAACTTGCGCAAGTTACTTTTGGCCATGTCGCGTGATGTGCGGGTGCTGCTGGTAAAATTGGCAGATCGGCTGCACAACATGCGCACGCTGCACCATGTGAAGCCTGAAAAGCGTGAACGCATTGCCCAAGAAACCATGGATATTTATGCCCCGTTAGCTGGCCGCATGGGGATGCAAATTATTCGCGATGAGATGGAAGATATTGCCTTTGGAGTTTTGAACCCCGAAGCGCAAAAAATTATTCGCGATCGTTTGGACCGCCTGCATGTTGAAAGCGGTGATGTGCTGCGCGAGATTGAGTTGGCGCTTTCAAAGGAACTTGAAAGCAACGGCCTTAAAGCCGAGGTGAAGGGCCGTGAGAAACGGCCTTATTCGATCTGGCGAAAAATGGAGCGTAAGCAGCTTTCGCTTGATCAACTGTCGGATATTTTCGCTTTTCGTGTTCTGGTGGACCGCATTGATGAATGTTACCGCACTTTGGGCGTGGTGCACCGCACGTGGCGCATGGTGCCTGGCAAATTTAAGGATTACATCAGCAATCCCAAACAGAATGATTATCGCTCGCTACATACGATCGTCATCGGCCCGCATTCGATGCGTGTGGAAATGCAGATTCGCACTCATCTGATGCATGACATTGCAGAGCGCGGTGTTGCGGCCCACGCCCTTTATAAAGACGACGAAATAAAAGGTCTTGCTGATCAAGGCTTGCAGGTGGCAGCTGGCGAATCCAATGCTTATCGCTGGCTGCGGCATTTGATGGATGTGCTGCAAGAAGGCGATAGCCCCAAAGAATTTTTGGAACACACGCGGCTTGAATTGTTTCATGACCAAGTGTTCTGCTTCACGCCCAAAGGCCAATTGATTGCCTTGCCGCAAGGTGCCACACCGATTGATTTTGCCTATGCTGTGCACACTTCGGTGGGCGATAGTTGCGTGGGCAGCAAGGTGAATGGCAGGCACGCGCCGTTGGTTACGAAACTCCGTAACGGCGATGAAGTGGAAATTGTTCGTTCCGAAGCGCAAGTGCCGCCGCCTGCTTGGGAAGCCATAGTTGTCACCGGCAAAGCTAAAGCGGCCATTCGGCGGGCAACACGCGCTGCCATGCGCAAGCAATTTGCAGGCTTGGGCCGGGAAATAATTGAGAAGCTGTTGGAACAGCAATCGCATGCCTATGTAGAAAAAGAAATTGCCAATGCTGTGCCACGGCTTGGGCATAAAAACGTTGATGATGCGCTTTCTGCCGTCGGGCGCGGCGAACTTTCGGGCTTGGATGTTTTGAAAGCCATGGGTGTGACAGTTGATGAAAAGGAAGTGCGCGCCTCACGCCGCAAAGTGTCGCTTAAAAAAGCGGAGTCTGACGGAAAATTCTCTCTGCCTGTGCGCGGTGCGGCGGCGAATATGGCGCTCAAAATTCATAGCGTGACGGGTGCAGTGCCCGGGGAAAGGATTGTGGGTATTTCAACACCCGGTGAGGGCATCACGATTTATCCAATTTATGCATCAGCTTTAGAACAGTTCGATCAGCAGCCTGATAGGTGGGTGGATTTGGCTTGGGGTGTGGCTGAAGAGGGCCAGCGTTTTCCGGCGCGGATTAAGGTGTCGTTGGCAAACGAGATTGGGGCCTTGGCGCAAGTGACACAGGTGATTGGCGAACATGGCGGCAACATTGATGAGTTGCAATTGCAAGCGCGACATGGTGTGCGCGACTTTTTTGACCTGACTGTTTTGCTGGAAGTTTTCGACATTCGGCACTTGAACGACATTATGAATGGCTTAAAGAGCAGGCCCTTGGTGAGCACAGTGGCACGGGTGACGGGATGACAATGCTTTCGCATGATGATGTTTTAAATGAATTTCGCGCGGCAGGAGCCTTGCTAGAAGGGCATTTCATTTTGTCTTCCGGCTTGCATTCAGCGCGATACTTGCAATGTGCTCGGGTTTTAATGGACGCCGCACGGGCCGATCGCTTGTGTAAAAGCTTGGCCGCTTCAGTGCGCTCAGGTGGGCATGGCGCATTTGATCTTGTGGCATCACCGGCCATGGGCGGTGTTGTGGTGGGGTATGAAATGGGCCGCCAACTGGGCGTGCCTGCGATTTTTTTTGAGCGGGTTGACGGCAAATTGGTGCTTCGGCGAGGGTTCACAATTCCCAAGGGTGCTCGGGTTTTAATGGTCGAAGATATTGTGACTACAGGTTTATCTTCGCGTGAATGCATCGCGGGTATTAACGATGAAGGTGGCGTTTGTGTTGCTGCGGCCTGCCTGATTGATCGCTCAGGTGGCAAGGCAGATGTGGGTGTTCCGCTTTATGCGCTGACGGCCTTGGAAATTCCAGCTTATGCGGCTGATGCATTACCGCCGGAACTGGCTTCATCACCAGCAATCAAACCCGGCAGCCGGGGCATGAAGGCATGATCATCGGCATCGGCAACGATATTGTTGATATTCGCCGCATCGAAGAAACTTTGAGCCGGTTCGGATCACGATTTACCGACCGAATTTTTACGGAAATAGAAAAGAAAAAATCTGACAAACGCGCCATGCGCGCTGCATCTTATGCCAAACGTTTTGCGGCGAAAGAGGCGTGTTCCAAAGCCCTTGGCACAGGATTTCGGCGCGGGGTGTTTTGGAAAGATATGGGCGTGGTGAATGAAATATCCGGCCGCCCGACGATGGTTCTAACCGGTGGTGCCTTGGCTCAACTTGAGCGGTTGGTTCCTGCAGGCATGGCAGCAAAAGTGCATCTTACGATTACCGATGATCACCCCTATGCCCAAGCTATGGTTATTATTGAGGCGAATTAATCGACTGTGGCATGCAAGCCACAGTGGTTTGCCTTGAACTTGGCGTGATTGCATCGCACATAGTTAAAAATGTATATGGACCAACAACAGATTGGGGAGCCGCTAACCCGGCTTTAGATTGAATGAGCAAGAACGACCAAAGCTTCGCTGCCGCCCGCGCCAAAGGTGGAAAACCTGAGGAGGGCCTGTGGGATACAGCTAAGGTTATTCTTCAAGCCCTGGCCATTGCGTTTTTTGTGCGCACATTTTTGTTTCAACCCTTTAACATCCCCTCGGCATCGATGTACCCGACTTTGAAAATTGGCGATTATCTCTTTGTTTCAAAGCTTTCCTATGGTTATAGCAAGTATTCGTTTAACTTTTCTTTTGGTGGTTTTACCGGGCCGCCATTGGTGAGTTGCTGCTCGTTTATTGATTTTCCCGGCCGTAAAGTCTGGGCTGCCAACCCGCAGCGTGGAGATGTGGCGGTTTTTAAATATCCGCAAGATTTGAACATTGACTACATCAAGCGCGTGATTGGCTTGCCCGGTGATCACATTCAAATGAAGCAAGGCGTTTTGTTCATCAATGGCACAGAAGTGAAGAAAGTGCGCGTGGAGGACTATATTGATCCCGATGCAGAAAGTGGCATGGGACCCGTTGTTGCGCAGTTTCAAGAAACTTTGCCAAATGGTGTAACTTACCGAGTTCTGGATTTTGGTGACACGACACCTGACAACACGGATGAATATGTGGTGCCTGCCGATCATTACTTCATGATGGGGGACAATCGTGACAACAGCCAGGATTCTCGTTTCCTCGATAAAGTGGGCTATGTGCCAGTTGAGAATTTCGTGGGTAAGGCGGATGTCATTTTCTTCTCCTTTGCCAAAGGCTCTTCGCTTTGGGAAGTTTGGAAATGGCCCTTCCAAATTCGCTGGTCGCGGTTCTTCAATTGGATCTAGGTGCTGCTTTGCAGCGCAAACTTGAAGGGCTTCTGGATTATCGGTTTAAAGACCCAGTGTTGTGTGAACATGCGTTGACCCACGGCAGCCGGCAGAGCAAGCGTGCTGATTATCAGCGTCTTGAATTTTTGGGCGACCGGGTTTTAAGTTTGGTGATTGCCGAAGATTTATTCTCGCGTTTCAGCACTGAACAAGAGGGCCAATTGGCGGCGCGTCTGAGCTTGCTGGTGCGGGGCGAGACGTGCGCTTTGGTGGGGCAGAAACTAGGCTTGGAAGAATTTATTATTGTTGGCCCCACTGAGAAGAAAAAAGGTGTGCAGCGTATGACTTCGGTGGTGGGTGATGTTGTTGAATCTGTAATTGGTGCAATCTATCTTGATGGTGGCTTGGAAGCAGCGCGTAAGTTTATTCTATCGTGCTGGAACGATATGCTGGCCAAGGCGCCTGCGGATTTAAAAGACGCTAAAACTTTTGTGCAAGAATGGGCCTTGGCGCGAGCCCTGCCTTTGCCTCAATATGATGTGACGGAGCGCACGGGATTAGAACATGCGCCGATCTTTACAATATCTTTGAAAGTTGGACCTTATGAAACTTCTGTTGGCATTGGTGCCTCTAAACAAGCGGCAGAAATGGCAGCCGCTCATGCATTCATTTCACGCGAGGCTCTGCGCTGAATGACTGATGCCTTGAGCACTGCTCCCATGAAAACGCGATGCGGATTCGTGGCCATTATTGGGGCGCCAAATGCTGGCAAATCGACTCTTGTGAACAAGCTGGTTGGGTCAAAAGTTTCCATCGTCAGCCACAAAGTGCAAACCACGCGGGCCCGCATTCGCGCGATTTTTATGCATGAGCAAAGCCAAGTTGTGTTGGTTGATACCCCAGGTATTTTCAAGCCTCGGCGCAAGCTGGATGAAGCTATGGTGGAAAGCGCTTGGACTGGAGCAGGCGAAGCCGATGCCGTAGTGCTGCTGGTAGATGCGCGGCGTGGGCTTGAGGATGAAGTGCAGAAAATCATCGACGGTTTTAAAGCCCATAAGGCCCGCGTGATTTTGGTTTTGAACAAAGTGGATTTGTTGGAGGCTGAAAAACTTTTGCCTTTGGCAGAACAAATGGCAGCGGCCTATGAATTCACCGAAACATTTATGGTGAGCGCCATCAGCGGTTCTGGTGTTGCGAAACTTGGCGCTAAACTTGCCGAGAAAATGCCGATTGGGCCATGGCTTTACCCCGAAGATCAAACGGCTGATGTGCATTTGCGTTTCATCGCCTCAGAAATTACCCGCGAGAAAATCTATGAGCGGCTGCATGATGAGTTACCCTATTCGTCGACGGTTGAAACTGAAGCATGGGAAGAGCGTAAAGATGGCTCAGTGAAAATTAGCCAAGCCATATTTGTCGAGCGCGACAGCCAGAAGGCCATTGTGCTGGGCAAGGGGGGTGCGCAGGTTAAAATTCTCGGACAACTGGCTCGCAAAGAAATGGAACTGAGCTTTGATCGGCGCGTGCATTTGTTCTTATTTGTGAAAGTGCGAGAGAATTGGGCAGTTGATCCGGAACGGTTGCGCATGATGGGATTGACGCGCTAATATCACCCCATGGAATGGCGCGATGAAGGTGTGGTGATCGGCGTTCGTGCGCATGGCGAAACCTCGGCTATTGCTGAAATTCTCACCGCTGAACACGGGCGCTATTTGGGCATGGTGCGGGGTGGCCGTTCTCGCCATATGCGGCCCGTGTTGCAGCCTGGAAATTTAGTTATGGTTACATGGCGCGCCCGCCTTGAGGAACATATGGGCATGTTTCAGTTGGAACCCTTGGCCCTGAAAGCGGGTTTCATATTGTCATATCCTTTGCGACTAGCGGGCCTATCCACGCTCATGGGGCTTGCCCAGATGCTGCCAGAGCGCGAGCCACACCCAAGGCTTTATCATGCGGCGCATGTGGTTCTATCGGCTATTGAAGATGATAACCTGTGGCCCGCATTATTGGTGCGCTGGGAAATGGGATTGTTGGATGAGTTGGGCTTTGGACTTGATCTATCAAAATGTGCTTCAACCGGGCAGGTGGAGGATTTAGAATATGTGTCGCCGCGCACGGGCCGTGCTGTAAGCCGTGAGGCGGGGCAGCCCTATATTGATAAATTATTTGCGCTACCTTCGTTTTTGAAAGGCGGAAGTGATGTGATGGTGGGTGATGTTTTGGCGGGTCTCAAGCTCACAGGCTTTTTTTTAGAGCGGCACGTATTTGGCCCGCGCGCCATTGCCATGCCACAAGCGCGACAATGGCTGGCTGAAAGTTTACGGGAGAGGGCAGTGGCATGTTAGGCCGATTGAACCATGTGGCCATTGCGGTGCCAGATTTGGCTGCAGCCATGCAGATTTATCGCAAAAGTTTAGATGCAATCGTTACGGCACCTCAGCATTTGCCTCAACATGGTGTGACTGTGGTTTTTATTGAATTGCCCAACAGCAAAATTGAATTGCTGGAACCGCTGGGCGAGGATTCGCCCATTGCGGCTTTTCTGCTTAAGAATCCCTCCGGCGGCATGCATCATATTTGTTACGAAGTGGACGATATAAAACAGTCGCGTGATCATCTGATTGCTTCGGGCGCGCGTATCCTGGGCAGTGGGGAACCTAAAATTGGGGCGCATGGCAAGCCTGTTTTGTTTTTACACCCCAAGGATTTTTTTGGCACTTTGATTGAACTGGAACAAGCATGAAACTCGCAAGTGCAATCGCTATTTATTTTGTGATCTGGTGGACAGTGCTTTTTGCCGTCTTGCCATTTGGTGTGCGCAATGCGGATGAGGCAGGCCAAGTTGTGGGCGAGGGCCACGAAGCGGGTGCGCCTGTTGCTCATGGGTTAGTGAAGAAGGCTCTTATTACGACAGTGATTGCCGCCGTGGTGTTTGCGGCGATTTATTGGGCGATTGTAAACAGGAATTTGTTGGGCGGCTAATCTCTTTCGTTCAATCAGGTTTTTCTCTTGCTTTCAATATCGGGCGCATGTGGAAATCTTGATTTTAAGTCGCGCTCGGTCACACTCATATGATTTCTTGTGTATTGCTCGGAGGCATCGCGCAGGGGTTGGAAATCCCAAGGGAAGTGGCCACCTTGTTTCATAGCTTCGAACATCATCAGCCGTGCTTGCTGGCTTTGCAGAACGGCTTCATGAATTTTTGGAATGTCGAATTTGGCTTCCACTTCTGCGTGGAATTTTTTAGCAAGCGGATGGGTGCCTGCTAAATTATTTAGTTCCAATGGATCATCGACAAGATTGAAAAGTTGATCAGGATCCACCGGTGAGTGGATGTATTTCCAAGGGCCACGGCGCAACATATACAGTGGCGCCACAGCCCCTTCAGCCAGATATTCGCCCCATGCTGTTGCATCTGCATTTTCGGGTGCACCTTCGAGCAACGGCAAAAGCGAGCGACCATCAACAGGGCGTGCGAGGCTTGTCGTGCCACCGATGGCAGCAATTGTTGGGGCAATATCGGCCAGTGTAACGGGCTCTTTCACGCGGCGCGGTTTATAAGTTTTTGGATTCCAGATGATCAACGGAATATGAGCGGCGGGTTCTAAATATGACATTTTATACCACAGCCCGCGCTCTCCTAAGAAATCACCATGGTCGGATGTGAAAATGATGGTAGTATTATCAAGCTGGCCCGTGGCTTCCAGCGTGTTGATAAGTTGGCCGAGCAGATCATCAACATAAGAAATATTAGCATAGTAACCGTGGCGGGCCGCCCGGATATCGGCATGAGTCACTGTATAATCATCCATCGCAGACACATCGTAAAGCCGTTGGCTGTGAGGGTCGAGTTGGCTTCGTTGCATTTTGGGAACGGCAGGCAAGTCAATGTCTTCGTCCTTATACAAATCCCAGAATTTCTTGCGGGCGGCATAAGGATCGTGCGGGTGAGTGAAGCTGGCCATTAATGCAAAGGGTTTGTCAGGCGAAAAGCGCGCATAATCATAAAGCTTGCGGGTGGCTTGGAAGCACACGTCATCATCGAATTCCAACTGATTGGAAATTTCAGCGATGCCGGGTTGTAGCACTGATGTCATGTTGTGATACCACCAATCGATGCGCTCTTGTTTCAAACGCCAATCCGGCGTCCATCCGAAATCAGCGGGATAGATATCGGTGGTGAGGCGTTCTTCTAGGCCGTGGAGTTGATCAGGGCCGACAAAGTGCATTTTGCCGGACAAGCAAGTTTGATAACCTTGCATCCGCAAATAATGAGCCCAGGTGGGAATGGCAGATGGAAACTCGGCGGCATTATCATAAACTCCTGTGCGTGAAGGCAGCAGGCCATTCATAACGGTGGCGCGAGCGGGGGCACAGAGCGGGCTGGTGGAATAGCAGTTTTCAAACACCAAACCTTCACGCGCCAAACGGCTGAGATTTGGCGTTTGCACCAGCTTGTGGCCATAGGGAGCTAAAAATTGTGCGGCCAATTGATCGGCCATGACAAAGAGGATGTTGGGTTTGCGCGTGGAAGCCACTATATTGCCTCTATGAAAACAGTGTTGTTGATTTTAATTCGGATTTATCAACTTACACTATCGTCCTTCATGGGGCGAGGGTGCCGATTTTTGCCGACTTGTTCAGAATATGCGACAGAGGCGATTGAAAAGCATGGGGTGTGGCGCGGCGCAAAGCTGGCGCTGCGACGCATTGCGCGGTGTCACCCTTGGGGCGGCGATGGGTTTGACCCGGTGCCGGACCATACGCATGATCACAAATAAAAAGGCCGGAGAAACCTCCGGCCTTTTGGAGATGGTTTTGAACTTAGAATGCCCAGATTGCGCCGAGACGCACTTCGTGCTCGCCACCCCAGTTAACGTTTACATCGCAGGCACACGTGCCATCATAATGAACGTCATTCAAATGGGTGTAGAGGTAATCAAGTTTCACGCGCAGATGATCGGTTACTGCATGTTCGACGCCGCCACCGATGGTCCAGCCGAAGTGGTTGCCTTTAATGTGGTTTGGCGTGCCGGAAACAATGCCGTTAACATCACCCTGCGCCCATGCGCCACCGGCTGTTGCAAACAATAGTGTGTCGTCAAACGCATAACCCACGCGACCACGCAATGTGGCAATGCTGTTCAATTGGTAAGAGAAATCGGCTGTTGGATCTATGTTGTGAACAATCTTGTTGCTCATTCCCCAATCACCTTCGACACCGAAAACGATATCCTCAATTTGGTGATTGTAACCTGCAAGTACGCCGCCTTTAAAGCCGCACCCTGCATTCAGATAGTTCACGCCCGCAGTGTTGTCGCGCAATGTGCCATCGATGCACGCATTGCCGACCCAACCGCCAACATATGCACCCGACCAATCATAAGTCGCAGCGCGCAGTTCGGTCACGGGCGGAGGAGGTGGTGGAGGAAGCGGTTGATCCATATCAGCAGCCAGTGCAGAGGCAACTGGCAGAAACGCCGACAAGGCAAAAGAGGCAAGGAGAAGATGCTTTTTCATAATGGAACTCACATACTGTTAACACTGACGATGGTGTGAACATGAAGTGTTAAGGTTAATGTTAGGTTATTGAAAAATTGACGGAACCTTAAAATCGAGATTTTCTGGGCTTGACCACAGGGCTTCGAAAAGGCATTTGTGTTTTTCGATCAATGCATTGGCTTATCCGTGACGGTTTGCGGAAGTGAGCAAAAGGAGAATAAAATGATTACTTTGACATTCCCTGATGGCGCAAAGCGTGAAGTGGAAGCCGGGCAGAGCGCAGGCCAAGTGGCCGCAAGCATCGCGAAATCACTTGAGAAAAAAGCCGTGGCGGCAATCGTGAATGGCGTGCTGGTTGATCTCGCTGATCCCATTAATGCTGATGCCACGTTGCAAATTGTAACGCGCGATGATGAGCGCGCGCTGGAACTTATTCGCCATGATGCGGCGCACGTGTTGGCCGAGGCTGTGCAGGAATTGCACCCGGGCACGCAGGTGACAATTGGGCCGGTGATTGAAAACGGCTTCTATTATGATTTCTTTCGCAATGAGCCATTTTCACAGGCCGACTTTGCACCGATTGAAAAGAAGATGCGCGAGATTATTCAGCGCGACAAGCCTTTCACAAAATCGGTGAAAACGCGTGAAGAAGCCAAGGCATTTTTTGAGAAGCGTGGCGAGGCTTTCAAAGTGGAACTGGTGGATTCAATTCCCGGCAATGAAGATATTAAATTTTACGATCAGGGTGGCTGGGTAGATATGTGCCGCGGGCCGCACATGAATTCCACTGGCAAAATTGGCACGGCGTTTAAATTGATGAAAGTGGCTGGCGCTTATTGGCGTGGCGACAGCACTAAGCCGATGCTCACACGTATTTACGGCACGGCTTGGGCCAATGATAAAGATTTGCAAAATTATGTGACGGCTTTGGAAGAGGCCGAAAAACGAGATCACCGCAAGCTGGGCCGTGAGATGGACTTGTTCCATTTCCAAGAAGAAGGCCCGGGCGTGGTGTTCTGGCACGCCAAGGGCTGGACGATGTTCCAACAGCTCATAGCCTATATGCGCCGCCGCTTGTCGAAGCTTGATTATCAGGAAGTGAACGCGCCGCAGTTGCTGGACAAATCCTTATGGGAAACATCGGGCCATTGGGAGTGGTATCGTGAAGGCATGTTTGCGGCCACTTCGGCAGGTGAGCACACGGAAGATGAACAGGTGTTTGCATTAAAGCCCATGAACTGCCCCGGCCATGTGCAATTGTTTAAGCATGGTTTGCGTTCCTATCGCGAATTGCCGATGCGTCTTGCCGAATTTGGATTGGTGCATCGCTATGAACCATCAGGCGCTTTGCATGGTCTCATGCGTGTGCGCGGCTTCACGCAGGATGACGCCCATATTTTCTGCACGCCTGAGCAAATGGCGGATGAGTGTTTGAAAATCAATGATCTGATCTTGTCCACTTATAAAGATTTTGGCTTCGAGCAGATTGTGGTGAAGCTTTCCACACGCCCTGAAAAGCGCGTGGGCACCGATGCAGATTGGGACCGCGCTGAAGATATTATGCAAAAGGTTCTGGTGCAGATCGCCGAAGCTTCTGGCGGTAAAATTAAAACGGCGATTAATCCGGGCGAGGGTGCTTTTTATGGCCCCAAGTTTGAATATGTGTTGCGCGATGCCATTGGTCGTGATTGGCAATGTGGCACAACGCAAGTGGATTTCAACCTGCCAGAACGCTTTGGCGCGTTTTACATTGGTGCCGATGGCGAGAAGCATGTGCCCGTAATGATCCACCGCGCCATTTGCGGTTCGATGGAACGGTTCTTGGGCATTTTGATCGAAAATTTCGCCGGCCATTTCCCGCTGTGGATGGCGCCGTTGCAAGTGATGGTCGCGCCGATTACGAGTGAGGCTGATGAGTATGCCGTTGAGGTGCGGGGGTTGTTACGTGCGGCTGGACTGCGCGCCGATGCAGATTTGCGCAATGAGAAGATCAACTACAAAGTGCGCGAGCATTCGCTGGCCAAGGTGCCAGTGATCTTGGCTGTGGGCAAACGCGAGATGGAAGAAAAGACTGTTTCAGTCCGGCGCTTGGGATCGCAAGATCAGAAGGTTGCAAGCTTGGCTGATACGCTGGCGGCACTGGTGAAGGAAGCAACGCCGCCGGATTTGAGGTGAGGGTTGAGGTCAATGTCAGGCAAAGATGAGTTGAAGGCAAAGAACGAACGAGAATGTTTTGCTGAATTTCTAAAAATTGTCGGCTGGTCCGAGGATGTTGTAAGTGTTGAAAGCAGAAATCCTCCTGCGCCAGATATACTTTGTACTCTGAATGGAAAAAGCGTTGCGTTTGAGTTGTTGTCGGTTACGCAAAGTGAATTTCTGCAACCGCTGACAAATGCTAAGAAAATTTGTCCTAGTGAAACTACTTTACGCGGAAACTTATTAAAGAAATTGAAGACTGAATAGACAAGTAATGGCCCAATTGAATTATTGATCTACTATCGCAATTCAATGGCAACAAATGATCTAAACTTGATAGATACACAAGAAGTGCTTTGGAACAACAGCCACGATCAATTTCGTCGTATTTGGTATATGGGTGAGAATAATCGGCTTTTCTTGTTTTATAGAAATTGGTGGTCTGAAATGATCAAACCACAGTTCTACGATTTTATTGTCAGTCCAGAATGACCCGTAGATAGGTTCACCAGCAAAATCCTTGTAGCAAAAGCGGGTTTCCGTGATGCGCCTGCGCTGAGCTCCGGCTTGAACGGAATGGCGGGTTTGGGGTTTGAGCTTGTAGCTAGGGACCTCATCCGCCCTTCGGGCACCTTCTCCAGAGGGTAAGGGTGAAATTATTGAGGGCGGTGATTTATTCCGCATCTAAGTCCCAATTCAGTCATCCCGACGAAAGTCGGGACCTAGGACGGCGCGGTGGGTGCTCAATAATTGGCAGGACTCCACTTGTTATGGATCCCGACTTTCGTCGGGATGACTGATCAAAAAGGTCTTAAAAATTGCTCAGCGTATTCGCAGGTTTTAAAAATCAAATGTAGGTTTTCAATTGTTTGCACCGAGCTGGTTGTTCTGGGTCCCGACTTTCGTCGGGATGACTGGTTATGATGGGTGTAGAAATTGTTCTGCGGTTTCGCAGGTTTCAGAAAAAAGATCGTGCCAATCTGGGTTTGATTTTTCGATCAGTTCGATCTTCCACGCACGCTTCCATTCTTTCATTTGTTTCTCGCGTATGATTGCTTCATCCATGCTGTCGAAATTTTGAAACCACACTAAAGTTTTGACACCATATTTTTGCGTGAAGCCCGCGATAATCCCATGTTTGTGTTCGGCGATACGGTTGCAGAGATTGCTGGTGACACCAATGTAAAGTGTGCCGTTGCGCTTGCTGCATAGGATGTAAACCGAAGGGGCGAATTCTTGTTTCATATTACAACTCTACAACGAGAGTCATCCCGACGAAAGTCGGGACCTAGGAGTTGCGTTCCGTGTTTGTAGTTTTGCACCGAACGCGTTGTCTGGGTCGCGACTTTCGTCGGGATGACTAACGAAAGAACCGAAATCATGTGTGACGCGTATCTTTACTCATGACAAAACATATCATCATCGGCGGCACGGGTGGGATTGGGGCGGCTGTTGCTCGTCGGCTCTCGGCATCGGGAAATTCAATTCATCTTATTGCGCGGGACGAGGAGAGGCTTTCTGCGCTTGCCGCTGAACTCAATGCCACTTTTGCTGTCGCTGATGTTCAGGATCGGGGGTCGCTTGAAGCTGCCATTCAGCAGGCGGGACCAGCTATCGATGGCCTTTGCTATGCTGCTGGCACGATTAATTTAAAGCCGGTTCACCGATTGACTGATACAGATGCCATGCGGGATTTTGAGATTAATGCTTTAGGTGCGTTTCGTGCCGTGCAGGCGGCTTTGCCGTTGCTCAAGGCTTCGCCACAAGCGACGACTTCGATCTTGCTGTTTTCCACGGTGGCGGTGGGGCAGGGCTTTGCTGCCCATGCTTCGGTTTCGATGGCTAAGGGTGCAGTTGAGGGTTTAACGCGGGCCTTGGCTGCGGAACTTTCACCTAAAATTAGGGTCAATTGTTTGGCGCCCTCGCTCACGCGCACGCCACTTGCGGCAGGGCTTACGTCGAATGAAGCAATGGCCACTTCGATTGGTTTGATGCACGCCGCACAGCGGCTGGGCGAGCCTGATGATATTGCTGCAATGGCCGCCCTGTTGCTTTCTCCCGATGCGGGCTGGATTACGGGGCAGGTGATTGGTGTTGACGGTGGCCGTTCAACACTTCGCACCAAAGGCTGATATGCGCGGCGTTGCCAAATCTAACCTTCCCACCAAAACATGTGCCACTTGCGGCAAGCCTTTTACCTGGCGCAAGAAGTGGGAGAAGGTTTGGGACGATGTGAAATATTGTTCCGATAAATGTCGGATGGGTGGAAAGAAGTTGCGATGAAGAGAGCAACAGCTTAAAAAAAATGCACCCCTCTCGTTAGAGAAGAGTGCAATACGAAATTGGCTTTTTAGATCTTACCCGAGCAGACCTTCGGCTTTCATTGCAGCTTGCACTGATGGGCGGGAAGCCATCATATCCATATAGCGGCCAATATTTTTCCATTTTTTAACATCAAGGCCAACCCAACCACCCCAGTTCATGACTGTGAATGCGTAAGCATCGGACACGCTGAAAGATTTGCCGCCAATGAACTTGTTTTTGGCCAACACCCCATCAACATAATCCAAACGCTTCGAAACGCGTTCAACCGCCATTTTGCGGGCTTCCTCTGGCAGAGCTTTGTTAAACAAAGCACCAATGCCTTTATGCAATTCAGATGCAATGAAGTTCAAAGTTTCCATGCTGCGATAGCGCGCCATGGTGCCTGCCTTTGGTAAGATTTTTGTGGCTTTGGCTTTGTCGGCCAAAAATTGCAGAATAGTTGAAACTTCAGTCAGCACTTCATCTTTTTTGAATTCCAGAGTTGGAACATAGCTTTTAGCATTGATCTTGTTGAAATCTTTGCCGCCATCAGTTTTCTTTGTGCCCATATCAACTTTTTCAATCGTGAACTTTTTGCCAAGTTCATTGAGAAGGATATGTGGTGCCATTGAGCAAGCGCCAGGTGAATAATAAAGTTTCATGTTTGTTTCCTCTTTGTAATGAACCACTAGCAAAATAATAGAAACTATACAAGTTACACTATGAATTCCGGGCAGTTCATTTGGAATGCTGGAAGAAAGCGAATTGTCTGCAGGACACATATTGAAAAGTAACAAGTAAGGTTTCATATATCCATTATGGAAATTGGGATTTACACTTTTGCTGATGTGGCGGCTGGCCACCCTGAGCTGGCAGGGCAACGCTTGCGGAATCTCGTTGAAGAGATGGAGCTGGCGGATCAGGCTGGCTTGGATGTGTTTGCCGTGGGCGAACATCACCGTGCTGACTATGCAGTGTCGTCTCCTGCTGTTGCGCTTGCGGCTGGTGCTTCGCGCACCAAGCGCATTAAACTTTCGAGTGCAGTGACGGTTCTCTCATCAGATGATCCGGTGCGCGTGTTCCAACAGTTTGCGACCTTGGATGGCCTTTCCAATGGGCGGGCAGAAATTATGGCGGGCAGGGGATCGTTCATCGAATCGTATCCGCTGTTTGGATATGACTTGGATGATTATGATGCACTGTTTTCCGAGAAGCTTGATCTGTTGATGAAGCTGCGCGATGCCGACCGCATCACATGGAATGGTGTCTTGCGCCCTTCACTTAGCGATGCTGGAATTTATCCACGGCCAGAGCAAGACAAGCTTCCGATATGGATTGCTGTGGGTGGCACGCCTGAGTCAGCCGTGCGGGCTGCAACTTTAGACTTGCCAATGGCGCTGGCCATTATCGGTGGCGATCCACGCCGCTTTGCACCGTTCTTTCAGCTTTACCGCGAGAGCCACGCCAAGGCTGGGCATGATGCAAGCAAGATTCAGCTGAGTTTGAACATGCATGGCTTTGTTTCGACGTCAACCGACCATGCCAAGAAAATTTACAGTGTGGCGCATTTGGAAGTGATGAATCGCATTGGCCGCGAGCGTGGCTGGGGGCCGCAAGGCATGGCGCATTTTGAAGCGGCAGCCGGGCCAACTGGCAATTTAATTATTGGCGATGCGGCGCGGGTGACAGACCGGATTTTGGAACTGCATGAAATATTTAAGAACACGCGCATCCTGATTCAAATGGCCATTGGAACTGTTCCGCATCTGGAGCAACTGAAAGCCATTGAGATATTAGGTAGCAAGGTTGCACCTGCAGTGCGAAAGGCATTGGCATGACACTTCCTAACGTTGCAGACCCACTTTTTGGCGATGTCGATTCCGTTGAAACGGTGATCGTCCCTCGCGCGCGTGATCTGGGTAATTTTGAAGTGCGACGGGCCTTGCCGTCAGCGGAGCGACAGATGGTGGGTCCGTTTATTTTCTTCGATCAATTTGGCCCCGTTATGATGAAATCTGGCAACGGCGTTGATGTGCGGCCGCACCCTCATATCGGACTTTCCACTGTCACGTGGTTGTTTGACGGGATGATTTTTCACCGCGATAGTTTGGGCACTGAGCAGCCCATTCAACCCGGTGAACTGAACTGGATGACGGCGGGCAAAGGCATTGTGCATTCAGAGCGCACACCCGCTGCGGAGTTGGCGCGTGAACGTAAAGTGTTTGGCATTCAAAGTTGGGTTGCCTTGCCAAAGAAATTTGAAGAAGTTGCCCCCGGTTTTGAACATGTGCGCCCGCAAGCTTTGCCCTTGATTAGCGATCATGGCCGCGAAGTGCGGGTGATTGCGGGATCGCTTTATGGTGAGACTTCACCTGTTAAAACCCATTCTGATTTGTTTTATGGCGATGTTAAATTGGCTGCAGGTTCGCGTTTGCCAATGCCTGTGGAGCATGAAGAGCGCGCAATTTATATTGCGGAAGGCCGCATAGAAATTGCGGGTCAAAGCTTCGAGGCGGGCCGCTTGCTGGTGTTAAAGCCCGGGGATGCAATTATAGTTTTGGCGCTGGAAGATTCGCGATACATGCTGTTGGGCGGTGAGCCGATGGATGGCCCTCGCCATATTTGGTGGAATTTTGTGTCATCTTCGAAAGAGCGCTTGGATGCTGCAAAGGAAGATTGGAAGCAGGGCCGTTTTGAAATCGTGCCGGGGGACGACAAAGAGTTCATTCCGCTGCCGGATTGAACTTTCAAAAAAGTGATCGAAATTGATTTGCTTTAGAACTTCTCTGCGGTCATTCATCTGATCATCAGAGAGGGAATCATGAGTAATTTAGACGACAAGATAAAAATTCATCCGCTATATGTTCGTATATTTCATTGGATCAACGCCGTGGCGATGGTGTTGATGATCATGAGTGGTTGGCAAATTTATAATGCCGCACCCGTTTTTGAAGCTATTGAATTTCCGGATTATCTCACATTGGGCGGCTGGCTTGGTGGTGGCATACAGTTTCACTTTGCGGTCATGTGGGTGTTTGTCACGAACCTGCTGATTTATTTTTTTGTAAGCATTCTCACGGGACATTTCAAGCATTCAATGTTTCCCGTCACGCCTATGTCAATCTTAAATGATTTAGGCAAAGCCTTGCGGGGCAAACTTCCGCACACGGTTGGGACGTATAATTCGGTACAGAAAATATCATATATTGGCGTAATTATTTTGATGCTCTTGGTTCTGCTTTCTGGTCTTGCAATCTGGAAGTCAGTGCAATTTCAAACCATTGGTATGTTGTTTGGTGGTTATGACGGCGCGCGCGTTGTGCACTTTGTTTGCATGAGTTTGATTTGCGCGTTTATCGTCATGCATCTTGTCTTAGTGGCCATTGTGCCTTCGACACTTATTCCAATGATCACAGGCTGGGCGCGGAAATCTGCTCATGCTGACAAGGAGACCAATCATGTTGCTTAAACGGAAATCTGCGCCTTTGATGCTGGAACGCACACACTCAATTCTGAATATTGAACGGCGGTCGTTCATGAAACAAACACTCTCCCTGGGTGCTTTGGCTCTGCTTACAGGTTGCGATTCTCCCGAAGATAATTCTGCTGTTGATCGTATTTTGAAAGCGATGTCGAATTGGAACGACAAAGCACAGGCTGCATTGTTTGACCCAACGAAGCTTGCAATCACCTATGAGCAAAAAGATGTGGTTGATCCATTTCGCTTCAATGCGTTTTATGGTGAAGATGAAATTGTGACTGTCGCCGAGGCCGATTACAAACTTGCACTGAGCGGCATGATTGACAACAAAACAAGCTGGACATTGGAACAGTTGCGGCAGCTTCCTCAACAATCACAAATCACGCGCCACATTTGTGTAGAAGGCTGGAGCCTGATTGGCAAATGGGGTGGCCCTTCATTTGGTGATTTCTTGCGAAAAGTGGGCGCTGACACCACAGCCAAATATGTTGGTTTTAAATGTGCCGATGAGTATTTCACCAGTTTGGATATGGCGACAGCGCTTCATCCTCAAACCACGATGGCGCTGACTTTTAATGACAAAACTATTTTGCCGCGTAATGGCTTTCCATTTAAAATTCGTGTTCCGACGAAATTGGGATTTAAAAATCCTAAGCATGTGATGGAAATTTTTGTGACCAATGATTATCCCGGTGGTTATTGGGAAAACCAAGGCTACAATTGGTTCAGTGGAGCTTGATCAATTTCCATCACATTTTTGTTGATGACGGGTTTGTCATTGGAAAGTGAAATATCAAAATTACAAACTGAAATCAGGACGGCTTGTCCTTAACCTGTTGGAGAAATTATTATGGAAAAACTTATTCTCGGTGCCGCACTTTTCACTATGGCTTTGAGCACAGCAAGCTTTGCTGATGAAATGGCAAAATCAAAGTGTGATGCAGAAACAATGACCATGGTGATGGATGCCATCAAAAAGGATACCGATCCTAAAATGGCAAATGACACAAAGATGGCCACTGATGAAATGAAAATGGCCGACGATTCAATGAAGGCCAACAAAATGGATGATTGCAGCATGCACATCGATATGGCCAAAAAACATATGATGATGAAGTAATTTTTTTCGTATCTGTTAAGAATAGGGCTGCTTCGGTAGCCCTATTTTATTTTTGATCAAGTGCGATATTTAAGGTTTGACCTGCGGATATCTGGAATTCTGTATTTTGGGCTGATCCAGAAAGACTTGCTTTGGCAAGATAATGGCCGGGCCTTAAAACTAAAGAAGCGGTTGCGCCTGTGACAGGCGGTAGCATTTCTCCCGCATCATCTGTGATGGTCCACAACACATTCGCATTTTCGCTTCCGTTTAGAGTTAGGTTTGCCAATCCGGCTTTATGATCGATTTGCACAGCAGTCATCTTGCCGGCTTTCACAATGACATCTGTAACCGCCACCGCGTTGCTGCCATCGAACCTGCTTTCAATGCGGTAGGTTCCGGCGATAATCTTGATCACTTCGCCTGCCCTGTGCGACGAGGTGATGAGTTGCCCATTGTTGGCGCCACCGAGCGCATAGACCAAAGTGCGGCTTGCCACATGCGTCGCAATGCCTTGGACCCGTGGCAGTAGGCGCAAGCCACCGGCATTTAAAACAAAACTGACATCAAGTTGGGTGCCTTTGAGCAAGGTTAAACCTTGGCTGATTTGGACTGTTCCATAGCTGGCTTCCACTTGATAATCGCCGGGAGGCAGGGTGGCATCGGCTTGACCGATGAGGGCTTTAAAAACGATTTCACTATTTTGGTTTCGGATTAGCCAGTTCACATCTTGGACAATTTCGGTGCTATTGTCGGTGAAGCGTGCTGAGAGTTGAAGCGCTTCTTGACCCTCGGCTACGGTTGTGATCGCGATGTCATGCGCGGCAGGTGCGGGTATAAATTTTTGCTCGGCAGGGGCAACATCGATTTGATTGTGTGTGGCTGCTTTGAGTGGTGTCACAACCGATAAAACTGCCACCAAGCATAGCGCCAAATGCGCGTATGCTTGGTGGCGTTTCTGCGGTGGACGGGTGCTGACGTCCATTCGCGTTGTCCCCTAAATTTAACTCTCCCCCAGCTCTTCGGCCGGTGATTGTTTGAAGCACGGGGTGGGGGACGGCGGCAATGAAATGCTTAATCAATGGTTAATTTCTGGGTTGCAATTGGAGGGATTGCTTTGGCTTGGGGTGCGGGATTATGAGGGGCTATGACACTTCTCAATGACACTTCATCGGTTCTGGCATTTTTGAAACACCGCAAATCGGCTTCTGCAAAAGCCATGGCTGGGCCGGGGCCATCGGCAAGCCAGATTGCTGAAATTTTGGACATCGCGGTTCGTGTTCCTGATCATGGAAAATTGGCCCCATGGCGGTTTATTTTGTTTGAGGGTGATGCGCGCGCGCAGGTTGGAGAGAAATTTGCCGATGTCTGGGCGCAGCTTAACCCAACACATGGCGCCGATTCATTAAACTTCCAACACGGATTGTTTATGCGGGCACCCATGGTTCTGGCAGTGATTTCAACAGCCGCCGCCCATGGCAAGATTCCGATCTGGGAGCAGCAAATGTCTGCCGCTGCGGTGTGTTATAATGTTGCCTTAGCTGCCACAGCTATGGGCTTTGGTGTGCAATGGCAATCTGACTGGGTGGCTTACGATGCAGGGGCCAAGGCTGCTATGGGCGTTAAAAGTGAAGAGCAAGTTGCGGGGTTGATTTATATTGGTCAATCAACGGTGCCGTTGGAAGATCGGCCACGGCCAGATGCAAAATCACTGCTTACAATTTGGGGTGCATAATGGCGATTAAAGGCATTTTATTCGATAAGGATGGCACCTTAATTGAAGTGAATGGCACTTGGGTGCCAATTTACAAGAAAATGTTGGCTGATATTTTTAAAGCCCAACCTGACCGTATTGCCGAGCTGATGGATATTGCTGGCTATGATGTTGCAACCGATGGGTTTCGGGCTGGCAGCATTTTTGCGGGCGGCACCACCGAGCAATTGGTGCAATTGTGGTGGCCAGAGCTGGATGCAGCCGGGCAACGTGCCAAAGTGCATTTGATCAACCGCGACTATGCCAGTTTGGCTCGCACATTTCTAAAGCCACTTATGGATTTAGTGCCGGTGTTTGATGAATTGCATGCCCTCGGAATGAAGCTTGGTGTGGCCACAAATGATATTCATGCCTCTGCCACAAATCACATGCAGCAGTTGGGTGTGCATGATTATTTCGTTGAAATTATTGGCGCCGATAGCGTTGCCGTGCCGAAGCCTTCGGGCCAGATGATTGCACGGTTCTGTGAAGTTTCAGGCCTTGCACCCCATGAAGTGGCCATGGTGGGTGATAACTCGCATGACATGGAGGAAGCGCGAGCAGGGGGTGCCATGGCAATTGCTGTTCTCACCGGCAATGCCAGCCATGGCGACATTGCGCATTTGGCGGATCATACGTTGGCCAGTGTTGCTGATATCGCAAACTTGCTTCGCGAATTGGCCTGATGTTTTACGAGACAGCAAAAGGCCATGGCCTTGCTTTAGACCCCTTCAAAGCGATTGTTATGCCGCGTCCTATTGCATGGATTTCAACTTTGTCTGATCGAGGCGTAGCCAACTTGGCGCCCTATAGCTTTTTTAACGCGTTTTCTGACAACCCGTATTATGTGGCCTTTGGCTCTGGTGGTTACAAAGATACTTTGACCAACATTGCATCCAATGGCGAATTTGCCATCAACATGGCAACCTATGATTTGCGCGAGGCGATGAATTTATCATCCGGTAGCGCGGTGGGCGACGAGTTTGATTTAGTGGGACTGCAAAAAGCTTCATGCAAACTGATCAAGCCACCGCGGGTTGCCCGAAGCCCTGCCTGCTTGGAATGCCGCCACTTTCAGACGGTGGCGCTGCCGCATGAGGACGGCCTTGTAAATGATTGGTTGGTCATCGGCCGAGTGGTCGGCATTTACATCGATGATCAATACATCGAAAATGGCCGCGTGAATTCCGCAGCCATGAAACCCATCACGCGTTTGGGCTATTCGGAATATGCAACAATGGACGCTAGTTGGAAAATGCGCAGGCCCAGCTGATTTTGTTGTGTCCCGAGTTTCTTACAACCTTTGCGCGTTAAAATAAAACAGTGAGTCGCAGCGCGTGTGCAGAACAGAGGCCGAACGCCGTATTTCTGCCGCAATTGATAAGTCTGTGGATAGTGACATAATAGGCATTGTTTTCAATATTTTAACCCCTGTGGAAAACCTGTGGATAACCTGCTTAACGTGTCGTTAACCATCTCGGAGTCAGGACTCGCAATACGTGCAATTCCACGTGGTGTGCAGAGAAGAGTGAAGCGAAATGGTCAACTGTCTATTGATCGATAAAAACCCCAATGAACGGCAGCGGATGCTGCAGATTTTAAACGGACTGGGGTTGAATTGCGATGAACGTTCTGGAGCGGAAGAGGGCATTCGGTTTTGCCACGAACGCCGCCCCGATGTTGTGGTCATGGAAGCCTCTGGCGTTCCGGCTGTGAAAGAGTTTCTTCGACTGGTTCGTTACCAAGGCCAAAAAACCAGTAGGCCTGTAGTTATTCTTTATGCGAACAAGCCCGACATTGCCGATATGGGCGAGACAATTATGCAAGGGGCCGCAGACTTTTTGATGATGCCTGTAGACCGCGATTTGATCCAATTTAAATTGGAACAAGCTGGTGTTCTTGCGCATTGACTTGCCACAAGTCTTACTGAAACCTTAAATTGTATAATGAACTGATTGTTAATTCTTCGCTCCTAACCTGACATTGGTAAACAGTCGAGTTGGTATTGGTTATGAGTGAAGTTGCAGAAATCGGTCTAGATGTTTCGGTTTTCCTGGCAGTGCTGGAGGATGGTGATGTTGAAGCGCGCATAGCGTTGGCCCGCCAGCTTTCGATGTTGCTTTCCGATGATGAAACACCTCGTTTGGAGCGAGAGCAGGTGATTCCTGTTGTCCTGAAGTTGACAGTTGATCCAGCGCGCGAGGTGCGTTCAGT
>JANYHE010000085.1 GCA_025359215.1 Hyphomicrobiales bacterium | reverse complement strand
CAAACTGAGCGCCCAATACATGTATAGTCTGGCCGTCGGTTTGTTGCCTGCCGGGCGCTGCGCCCCACTGCTTTTCAATGGCACCCAACCATTTTTCGCGGCGCACATGATCATCTGTTGGAATGCGGTGAGCCACATTGGCCAATGCGCCATAACGATCTTTATTTCCAATGATGATTGCATCACGCAGCGCATCAACCGTTGCTGGAACTTCAACAGAATAACCACCATCGCGCATGGCACCCAAGGTGTTATGCAGCGATTCAAACACGGCCAAATAAGCCGCTGTACCTGTGTTGCCTGCATTGGGCGGGAAGTTGAAAATGACGATGCCCACTTTGCGGGCAGCGCGCTCACTGCGGCGCAAAGCGATGAGTTTTGAAACGCGAGAAGCCAGCATTTCAGCCCGTTCACTGCACACAAAAATTTCACGACTCTTTGAAACAGGGAACACGCATGAGCGTTCGCAACCCGTGCAGGCCGTTGATGAGCCATTGGAGCGGCCGCCGAATATGATCGGCCCGGTTGATCCTTCAAGCTCAGGAATGGCCACCATGATGGTGCTTTCAACAGGCTGCAAGCCACGATCAGAAGCGCCCCATTCTTCAAGCGTTTGAAACTCTAAGGGGTGTGCCGCAACGTAAGGCACATCGAGCTTTGCCAAGATGGCTTCAGCGGCCTTTGCATCATTGTATGCCGGGCCACCCACCAGAGAAAAACCGCTGAGCGAAACAATCGCATCGACAGTGGCAACACCATTTTTGAGGAAATAGGTTTCAATGGCAGGGCGAGAATCCAACCCGGCTGCGAATGCAGGAATGACGCGAAGGCCCTTGGCCTCGAGAGATTTGATGACGCCATCATAATGGCCCGTGTCGCGGGACAGAACATAGGAGCGCAGCAGTAACAATCCAACTGTGCCCTTGGCTTTGCCTGAGGGCAGCTTGCTTAGATCTTCAGCAATGCGATTGGGAATGCTGGGGTGATAGATGCCAACATCAGGATAGCTGCGGGGTGCAGAAAGTTTTGACGTGTCGCCAAGGCCCGGCACATAGCGCGAGGCCAGATAGCGCACCATATTGGCGATGTTTTCTTCTGAACCTGCCAGCCAATATTGCATGGTTACAAAATAGGCGCGCACATCTTGGGCTGTGCCGGGGATAAAGCGCAAGATTTTTGGCAAGCGGCGCAACATCTTCATTTGCCGTTCGCCGGAGGAGCCGCTCTCTGCCTTGCTGCCCTTCAGCTTTTTCAGCAATGTCATGAAACCGCTTTGTGGGCCACCCATTTGAAAGCGACCAAGATTGGTCATTCTAATCGCTTCACCTGCAGACATAAACACAGCCAAGGCTTTGCAATCTGCACGGCGTGCTTCGAGGGCTGGCATAATGGCTTGCACATGCTCTTCGATGAACAGCATGTTGGCGATGATGATATTGGCCTTGCTGATTTCAACTTTGCACTCTGCAAGAGCTGCAGGATTGGTGCTCCAATCAGACGCAGCATGGAGCGATAGTGTGATGCCCGGATATTCACGTGAGAGTGTTTGTTTCACACGCGCCACTGTCCCGGCCAAGTGATGGTCGAGAGTTACGATTACGCAGTGCAGCGCGCTACTTGGAGAAGTGAGCTTTGGCATCGTACAATGTCTCGACAGTGATGTGGTTTACGCCATGATTGGCAGCATAGGTTTCGGTGTTGCGGCGGGCTTTCTTTCTCACGAAGAATGGAATTTTTTTCAATTCAGCTTCTGCTTCGGGCAGCCAGCTGAGGGTGATTTCGGAAGTCATGGCCGGTGCAGCTGATTCTTGTTTCTGATGACCCAAATGCGAAGGTGCGGCCGCTTCATTAAATTCAAAGTCGTCACGGAACATGTGGAGCAGATGCTCTTCAAGGCCCATCATCAACGGGTGCACCCATGTATCAAAAATAACATTGGCCCCTTCAAAACCCATATGAGGCGAGAAGCGTGCGGGGAAATCTTGCACATGCACAGGCGCTGAAATGACGGCACACGGAACACCAAGGCGCTTGGCAATGTGGCGTTCCATCTGCGTGCCGAGAACCAAGTCTGGCTGCAATTCAGCGACTTTGGCTTCGACATCCAAATAGTCATCGGTGATCAACGCTTCGATGCCAAGTTCAGCCGCCAGTTCGCGCATGGGCTTGGCAAATTCCCGAGAATATGTGCCCATGCCGACCACATCAAAGGCCAGTTCATCTCTTGCCATGCGGGCTGCAGCCATGGCGTGGGTGGCATCACCAAATACGAATACGCGCTTACCTGTAAGATAAGTTGAATCAACCGACTTTGAATACCAGGGCAAGCGGCCCTGCTCTGCTGCAATAAAGGCGCTCGCATCAAGGCCAGCAAGGCTTGCAACTTCCGTCAAGAATTTACGTGTGGCACCTACGCCGATGGGGATCGTCGTCGTGAATTTTTGGCCAAAGTTCTTTTCAAGGAATCTGGCCGTTACATCTGACACTTCAGGATAGAGCGAAATGTTAAAGGCAGCTTCTGGAAGTTTTACAATGTCTGATGGCGATGCGCTCATTGGCGCTGTGACCAGAACCTCAACACCCAATGCAGCGAGCAAACGCTTAATTTCCACAATGTCGTCGCGGTTGCGAAAGCCCAAAGCCGACGGGCCCAGAATGTTGCAGGTGTTGGCAGCGCGTTTTGGGCCGGGCTTTGCGAGTGCGCGAACCAAACGATAAAACGTTTCTGATGCGCCCCAGTTTTCTTTTTTCTGATAGGCCGGGAGTTCGAGCGCGATCACTGGAATGGGCAGACCCAATGTGCTGGCCAATCCGCCTGGGTCATCTTGAATAAGCTCAGCGGTGCAGCTTGCACCCACAATCATGGCTTGGGGTTTGAAACGTTCATAAGCATCGGCACAAGATGTTTTAAAAAGCTCGGCAGTATCTTTGCCCAGATCACGCGCTTGGAACGTTGTGTAAGTGACTGGTGGGCGCTTTTCGCGGCGCTCAATCATGGTGAAAAGAAGATCAGCGTAAGTGTCGCCTTGAGGCGCATGCAAAACATAATGCAGGCCAGTCATGCCTGTTGCCACACGCATTGCACCGATGTGGGGTGGGCCTTCATATGTCCAAAGGGTGAGCTGCATGGATTACACGCTCAGCCTTTCAGCTCTGGCAATCGGGCGGGCAAAAAGGCCTGCCAAATCACCGGCTTGTTCGTAACCATGGATGGGCGAGAACACGAATTCGATAGACCACTTGGTGGTGAGGCCTTCCGCTTCAAGCGGATTGGCAAGGCCCAAACCACAAACCGTAATATCAGGGCGAGCAGCACGGCAACGATCGAGTTGTTTATCAACATCCTGGCCTTCACTGAGCATCGTGCCAGCGGGCAACAGCGCCAATTCTTGCGCCATATGTTGGGTGTGCAAATAAGGTGTGCCAACTTCCACCAATTGCATGTTCAATTCGCGGGCGGCAAATCTGGCCAGCGGCAGTTCAAGCTGCGAATCTGGGAAGAAGAAAATGCTCTTTCCGCTTAAGCTGGCGCGATGTTTTGCCAATGCCAGTTCGGCGCGTTGGCGGGGAGCAGCTGTGACTTTTTCAAACACTGCGTCAGACACACCAAAATGATGAGCAGCAGCTTTTAACCAAAGCGTTGTTCCTTCTGCTCCGAATGGAAAGGGAGCCAGCAGTGCCGTGGCACCGTGTTCTTTAAGAATCCGCGCGGTATCGCCCAAGAATGGCTGAGCCATCAGGAACACTGTGTTTGCTCCAACCGCAGGCATGGCATTCGAGCGACGACCGGGCAAGAAACTGCAGTCAATTCCCATGTCTTTGAACATGCGCGAAAACTGATCTTCAACAGCATCTGGCAAAGCGCCAGCAATCAGCAAATTTGCCTTGGCGGTGGTGCGCGGCAAATCTTCGGCCAAGCTTGCAAGGCAGGCGTCTTCACCTTGGGTGAATGTTGTTTCAATGCCGCTGCCTGAATAATTCAGTACACGGACGTTTGGCAAATGCTCGCGATTGAGGCGCGAAGCTGCGCGCTTCAGGTCAAGCTTGATCACTTCGGATGGGCAAGAGCCAACCAGAAACAACATCTTGATTTCAGGACGACGTTCAAGAAGGCGGTTGACCACACGGTCCAGTTCGTCATCAATATCTGCCAAACCTGCGAGGTCACGCTCATCAATAATGGCTGTCGCAAAACGGGGCTCAGCAAAAATCATCACACCAGCAGCAGATTGAACTAAATGGGCACAGGTGCGCGAACCAACAACAAGGAAGAAAGCATCCTGAATTTTGCGGTGCAGCCAAACGATGCTTGTAAGACCGCAGAACACTTCACGCTGACCACGCTCACGCAGAACGGGAGCGGTTTCGCAGCCTGCGGCTTTAATATTTTTTGCTATAATGTTCATGCGTGCACCCCGGTCATTTGAGTGCTGGCGTGCTGAAGTCTCGCTTGGCGTAACTTCCACAGAAACTGAGCAGCATTCACAGCATAAGTCGCATAGGCCGCCAGAACGAGGAGCATTAAGCCGTTTTGTGTGAGACTCCCCGTTATGAGCGCATAAACATAAGCTGTATGCAATCCTATCACAACGAAGCTGACTGCATCTTCCCAGAAAAAGGCGGGCGCGAAAAGATATTGGCCAAACACATCTTTTTCCCACAATGAACCGGTGATCATAATTGTGAAGAGGACAATTGTTTTGAAGATCACGGAGAGATTCGCAACGTAAGCGCCCTCGCCTGTTGCCAGTGTTCTTAAAACTAGGAGCAGGCTGATCAGGAATACGAAAAACTGAAACGCAGCCAAAACACCTTGAACGAGGGTCCATTTCGAAGAATCACGGCGAATCCGCTGTTCTGCGCTGTAAAGGCCCCTAGTTCCGGACGTTTGTCTCGGCATTCCCATCTCGTCTCCCCGAGCCCGCTTCTGCATTGAGGTGTCTTAGCGGGGCTTCGAAGTGAGAATAGAACTATTTTTGCCAATGTGTCAACTTCTCTTGACGTCTAGTTTAGTTGACACTATATATAAATGACTTGATGAGACAGACGCACCTGTCAATTTTACTTGACGTTTAATTTGATGGGTGTGAAAACGTCCTCTTGGAATAGATCAGCGATTTAGAGACTGGCGTTCCGGGAGGGTCGAGCAATGACGAGTGATTTGCAGTGGGTCCAAGATGAACAGCAGGACCTTGGAATTGAGCGCCTAAAAACTTTCACTGAGCCTCTTGCAGCCGTTGTTGCAAGACCAACGGAGAGTCATTTACAAGAATTTGCTTCGGTTATCGAAAATATTATTGTTCCTCGGCTTCTTATGAGCCACGTGAATAGTGCAGCGATAATCGAAGAAAAAGTTTCGTTGAGAAATGTTGCTGTTACCGACTTTATTGAGCTTACGACAAGAGACGATCCTGAATCTGCAATTGATTATGTGAGGCATTTAATGGCCAGTGGCGTTTCATTCCAAGACGTTTTGTTAGAGCTTATGGCTCCGGCAGCGCGGGTTCTTGGGGAGCGCTGGGAAGAAGATAAGGCCAGCTTCGTTGAAGTTGCCCTTGGCGTTGCACGAATGCACAGAATCTTAAGAGAGTTCGATGGTGTGCCCTCTTTCCTCTGGAGCAATGCTGGCTTTGGACGCCATGCGTTGTTGCTGCCGGCACCGGGTGAACAACATTCGTTCGGCCTGCGGTTGGTGCAAGAATTTTTATTACGGGAAAGTTGGACGGTGACCAACAAACCAGTAGAAGACGTCCAGCAACTCGGACAAGTTGTATCGCAAGAATTTTATGACATTGTGGGCCTGTCATTAAGTGGGCAAACAATCGTTGAACCGTTTCTGGAAGCGATTCGCGTTGTGCGCCAAAAATCTAAAAATCGCCACGTTAAGATAATTGTGGGTGGTCATCTTTTTGTTGAGCGGCCAGAATTAATCGAGTCTTGTGGTTCAGACGCCTACGCCGTAGATGCGCCTGCAACAGTACAAATTGTCAACGGTTGGGCAAATCAATTGTCATCCGGCGACGCGAAAGGATATTTATCGTGACCATGCAATCAAGTATTACGAGTGCCTTGCCGAAAGATCCGGCAATTGGGTTGCAAGATCCGGGGCTCGTTGCTTCAATTTTAGCGACGGCAGTTGATGTCACAATATTAATGACAGCAGAGGGAATAATCTGCGATCAAGTTTTTGCAGGGTCAGATTTGCCACGCAATTTGTTTACGGGTTGGCCGGGCAAGTCACTCGCCGACACTGTAACGGTTGAGAGTCGTCCAAAGATTGAACAGCTTATCGGCGAAGTTGGCATTGGCATACCGCGTTGGCGTCAAGTCAATCACCCGATGCATGGCGGCCTAGATTTTCCTGTCAGCTACAGTGCTGTAAAAGCGGGGCCACATGGACACATCATTGCCATTGGTCGCGATATGAGCAACGTGTCAAAGTTGCAGCAGCGCCTTCTATCTGCCGAGCAAGCCGTTGAGCAAGAATATCAACGCCTGCGTAATTCGGAAACACGGTTCCGCGTTTTATTGCAATCAGCAACTGACGCGATTATGATTGTTGATGCTCGCACTGGTCGAGTTGCTGAGTGTAATCCGGCTTCAGCTACCCTATTGGGACGCCCGCTTAAGCGTATTGAAAGTGCAAGCATTGAAGACGTGTTCGGCGACGACTGGTCTGATGTGAAAAGTGCTTTGGAAAGCTTGCGGAACTCTGGCAAGACTGATGACATTGTGTTGCGCCCTTCTGAAGATCGCCAACAAGCAGTGCTGTCCTTCAGCATGTTCCGGCAAGAAAATTCGACTTACTATCTCTTGCGCATGGTTCCCCATGCCATTGGAACGTCGGCCGTTGTGCTGCCAAAGGCTCAGTCAAAGGTTGTCAAAATTATCAGTGAAATGCCTGATGGATTTATCGTTACCGATACGGACATGAAAATTCTGACAGCAAACTCAGCTTTTCTTGAGCTTGTGCAACTTGCATCAGAAGAGCAAGCGCGTGGTATGTCGCTTGATACATGGCTCGGTCGGCGCGGTGTTGATATTGGCCAAATGGTCAGCCAGTTGCAAGACAAGGGCGAAATTCGTAATTTCCACACCATCATTCGCGGTCAATTTGGCGCTGTCGAAGATGTGGAGGTCTCTGCGGTGTCAGTGATGGAAGGTGAGACTCCTTGTTTCGGTTTTGCGCTGCATCACGTCAGTCGTCAGAAGGTCAATACCAGCAAGCAAGACAAAGGTTTGCTGCGTTCAGTTGATGAGTTCACAAAACTTGTTGGCAAAGTTCCGCTGAAGGAATTGGTGCGTGAATCAACCGACATTATTGAACGCTTGTGCATCGAAGCAGCCCTTCAAATGAATGGCGATAATCGTGCCGGTGCAGCAGAAATGCTGGGTCTGTCTCGCCAAAGCCTTTATGTCAAACTCCATCGCTATGGGATTGATGATATGGGTGTTGCTGAACTTTCAAATTGACGCCTAAAAGTGTAAATCTTAATTGACACTTTCGGATGATGGTCCTATCTTTTTTAGATGGACCAATCCATTCTATTAACGCGCCCAACCTGTGCCACCAGCTTGCGCGCGAGCCTTGAACTTTTGAAGCCTGTCACGTGGTTTGCACCGATGTGGGCCTATGGGTGTGGCATTGTTTCTTCAGGTGTTTCGCTGCAAAATCATTGGTGGACTTTGTTTGCTGGCATCGCTTTGTGTGGGCCTCTGGTGTGTGGCACTTCGCAAGCTTGTAACGATTGGTATGATCGCCATGTTGATGCGATTAATGAGCCCAATCGTCCCATTCCTTCTGGCAGAATTCCTGGCCGCGGCGGGCTGTATATCGCAATTCTTTGGTCGGCTTTGTCGCTGCTGGTGGCCTACACTTTAGGGGTCTGGGTTTTCTACGCGACTATCGTGGGCTTGATCGTGGCTTGGGCCTATAGTGCACCGCCACTGCGATTGAAAATCAATGGTTGGTGGGGCAACAGCGCAGTGGGACTTTGCTATGAGGGCCTGCCTTGGTTCACCGCTGCCGCTGCTATGCTGATGAGCAAGCCCCCCACTGAAGTTATTGTTTTAGCCCTGCTCTATAGTGTGGGCGCTCATGGCATTATGACCTTGAATGACTTTAAAGCCGTCGAGGGCGACCGCTTGCTGGGCATTGGCTCTCTGCCGGTGCGCTTGGGTGAAGCCACTGCGGCAAAGCTCGCCTGCGTTGTCATGGCCCTGCCCCAAGTTGTTGTCATTGCACTTTTGATAAAGTGGGATAGGTCACTCTATGCTGCTCTCATTGCAGCCTCGCTTGTGCTGCAAATTCTATGCATGAAGCGGCTTTTGAAAGATCCAAAAAAATATGCCCCGTGGTATAATGGAACGGGAGTTACGCTTTATGTTCTTGGCATGTTGGCATCTGCCATTGCCATTCGAGGGGGCCTGTGATGGCAGATAAAAATTTAGGTTGGTCCGGAATTGCGCGATTAGGATTAGTTCAAACTTCGCTTGGTGCAATTGTTGTTTTGACGACCTCGACAATCAATCGCGTGATGATTGTTGAATTGTCATTTTTAGCCATCATCCCCGGCTTGCTGGTTGCCTGGCATTACGCACTGCAAATCTTGCGGCCGCGCTGGGGCCATGGATCTGACAATGGCGGCACACGCACACGGTGGATTATTGGCGGCATGGCCGTTTTGGCATTCGGAGGTTTTCTAGCAGCCGTTTCGGCATGGGTTGCCGCAACATTGTTTTGGGCAGGCCTCGCATTGGCTGCACTCGCTTTCACACTTATTGGCATTGGCGTCGGTGCCGCAGGCACGTCACTTTTAGTTCTATTGGCGGAGACCGTAAAACAAGAGCGGCGCGGCGCAGCTGCAACTGTTGTGTGGACCATGATGATTGCCGGATTTATTTTAACCACCGTTCTTGCAGGACATTTTCTAGATCCATTCTCTATGACAAGACTGGTGGGTGTTGCGGCGGCTGTAACGTCAATAGCCTTTATCGTTAGCACGTGTGCAGTGTGGGGAATTGAAAAAGCCCACACAAAAAAGGCAGACCCAAAACCAGCAGCTGAAAAATTGAATTTTGTTGTGGCTTTGCGCGAAGTTTGGCAAGACAGTGACGCACGGCGTTTTGCAATATTTATTTTCATGTCCATGCTGGCCTATAGTGCTCAGGACCTGATCCTAGAGCCTTTCGCTGGATTTATTTTTAACTTCACGCCCGGCCAATCCACCTCACTTTCGGGCACGCAAAACTCTGGTGTCCTCATCGGTATGGTGGTTGTTGGTTTTGCTTCATCATTTGCGAACAGAGCCAAAATTTTAACCTTGCGAAACTGGACTGTGTTCGGCTGTCTTTGTTCGGCAGTGGCACTTATTGGTCTGGTTGGCGCAGCCAAAGTTGGTGCTGATTGGCCGCTTAAACAAAATGTTTTTGCCCTAGGGTTTTCAAATGGCATGTTCGCAGTGGCGGCCATCGGATCGATGTTCAGTGCCGCTGCGGGGCAATCTTCAAGGGAAGGCATTCGCATGGGCCTGTTCGGTGCATCTCAGGCAATTGCGTTTGCGTCTGGTGGCCTTGTTGGAACTGTGATCGTGGATGTTTTAAAATTATTTACACATTCGAACGCCATCAGTTATGGCACTGTATTTGGATTGGAAGCCGCACTTTTCATCTACTCAGCTTTGCTCGCCTTGCGCTTGGGCGCACAGGAAAAAGCAACGGTCAATCCGCTTGTACTTGCGGCACAACATGATTTGGGATGAGCGTGATGAATGAAACTTTTGACATTATTGTTGTTGGTGGTGGACCAGCCGGTGCCACCACGGCACAGATGACAGCACAGTCTGGCAAGCGAGTTTTGCTGCTTGATCGAGGCGGTCGCATCAAACCTTGTGGTGGTGCTGTTCCGCCACGCTTGATCCGCGACTATAATATTCCCTCTGATTTGATCGTCGCACGCATTGATGCTGCACGCATTGTTTCTCCGACGGGTCGGCTCGCGCATATGCCTGTTGATGGCAGTTATGTGGGCATGGTTGACCGTGAAGACTTTGATGAGTTTTTGCGCGACCGGGCAGAAAAAGCGGGCGCTGTTCGTGCCACGGGAACCTATACCAAATCAACCCGTGATGAAGATGGCACCTTGCGCCTTCACTATGAATTAAAAGACGGCAGTGAAACATCCGCCCGCACAAAACTGGCAATTGGTGCTGATGGGGCTTTGTCGAAGCTCGGTCGCGACCACATTGCTGATGCGCACAAAACCAAACTCGTATTTGCCTATCATGAAATTGTTGAACGCCCCAATGCTGCCGACACTTATTCATCGGATCGGTGCGATGTTTATTATAACGCCCGTTACTCACCAGATTTTTATGCGTGGGTTTTCCCGCATGGAAAAACGGCAAGCATTGGCACAGGCAGCGCACAAAAAGGTTTTGCACTGCGCGATGCTGTCGCAAAACTGCGCAAAGATGCAGGCCTTGAAGGTGGAAAGACGCTTCGCAAAGAGGGTGCTCCCATTCCGTTGAAACCACTCAAGCGCTGGGACAATGGTCGCGATGTTTTGTTGGCCGGAGATGCTGCAGGCGTTGTGGCACCAGCCTCTGGTGAAGGCATTTATTATGCCATGCTAGGTGGTGAATTGGCTGCTGACACAGCATTGTTGTTTTTAAAAACGGGTGATGCGCGCGTTCTGGCGCAAGCGCGCAAACGCTTCATGCGCGCACATGGCATGATCTTCCGTGTTCTCTCGGTGATGCAACATTTTTGGTATGGCAATGATGCAAGGCGCGAACGCTTCGTGAGCATGTGCCGCGACAAAGACGTGCAGCGCCTGACATGGGCCGCATATACTGAAAAGAAATTGCAGAAGGCTGGTGCCATGGCCCATGCGCGCATTTTCTTCAAAGACATGGCGCATCTTTTAGGAATTGTGGCACCGTGATTCCAACCACCCCTTTTTATCAAGCGCTTTTGAGCGGTGTTATATTCTGTTTTGTGTTGGCCATTGCGGGCGGCGTGCTGACGAAGCTTTCGCCCTGGTATTATTCACTGCGTCAGCCCGCTTGGAAACCGCCAGATTGGGCCTTTGGGCCAGTATGGACAACGATTTTTATCTGCCTCAGTTTTGCCATTGCTTATGCTTGGGAAGCAGGCGACCCTGCGCAACGACAACACATCATTTGGGCCGTAGCCATCAATGGCGTTTTTAATATGGCATGGAGTGCGATCTTCTTCACTTTCCAAAAGCCTAAACTCGCAATGCTCGAACTCATCTTGTTCTGGCTCAGCATTGTCGCTCTAATCTATGTTTTGGGCAATGTTTCGAAAACGTCGTTCTATCTGCTGATTCCCTACATCCTGTGGGTGACAACTGCGGGTGCGTTGAATTATAAAATTGTCAGGTTGAACCCATGATCAACTTTGATGAATTCATTAGGTCTGGCACAATCACGCTGGTTATCCTTGCTATCTTGTTGGTTGAGGCGCTTTTTTACATTTTCTATTTTAAGCGTCTGCGTGGAATGTTGGCAACACTTTGTGCAGGGGCTTGCTTGGTGCTGGCATTGCGCGCTGCACTGCTGCACCACAGCACGAATGAGCTGGCGCTTTTTCTCGGCATCGGATTCCTGTTTCATATTTTGGAGGTTTGGCAATGGTTGAAAATGTCAAAACACCAGCAACCATAACTTCTCTTCACGGATCAAACAGACTTAGCAAACGTGGTGCAACAGCAGCGCATAGCAATGGCGATATTGAGCAACGTAAGAAAGATCACATTGAAATTATTCTTTCGGGCAAGGCACGGCACGAGCATGGCAGTGGCTTCAGTGAAATTGGGTTTGTGCACAATGCTTTGCCAGAACTTAATATCGGCGATATCGATATTTCCACGCAGTTTTTAGGCAAGACGCTGAAACTTCCATATCTGGCTTCTTCCATGACGGGTGGCCCTGATCAAGGTGGCATAATCAACCGCAACATTGCCGAGGCAGCACAGGCCATGGGCTTTGCCATGGGTGTGGGTTCTCAGCGCATCGCCCTTGGTGGTGGTAGCGGCCATGGCTTGGACCGCGAAGTGCGGCGCATCGCGCCTGACATTGCATTATACGCCAATCTCGGAGCGGTGCAGCTTGTGCAAGGCATGAGTGTGGACGACTGCCGCCGTGCTGTTGATGCCATTTCGGCGGATGCTCTCATCCTTCATCTCAATCCCCTGCAAGAGGTGCTGCAGCTGGGTGGTGATGTGAATTGGAAAGGCGTGTTGCACGCAATTGAAAATGCATGTCGGCTCATCGGGGTGCCTGTGATTGCAAAAGAAGTGGGAGCTGGCATTTCTGTTGATGTGGCGAGGCGGCTTCAGGGCGCTGGGATATCGGCGATTGATGTTGCTGGCACTGGTGGATCGAGCTGGGCAGCAGTTGAGGGACTGCGCCGCGCTGACGCGCAAGGGCAAAGCCTTGGTGAAGTTTTTCGCAATTGGGGTCTACCAACTGCTGAATGTTTGAACGCTGTTCACCTCGCCTTTCCTGAAATGCCTTTAATTGCTTCTGGTGGAATTGCTGATGGGCTTGATGGTGCAAAAGCTATTCGCTTTGGTGCCTCACTGGTGGGTCAGGCTGGTGCTTTATTGGGCGCGGCAACATTGGGGCCAGAACAGGTGATGGCACACGTGGCCGAATGGGAAAAAGCGCTGCGCATCGTTTGTTTTTGCACTGCTTCACAAAATCTTGTTGAGCTTAGAAAAGCCCCGTTGCGCTCTGTCTCAGATGATCCATAATAATGCTGAGGCGTAAGACAAGGCATAATTATTCCACAATTAATTTCTAATTATAGTTCACTTTCAAACATGAGGATTAAAATGAAAAAAATATTCACAACTGCAATCTTGACTGCTGCAATGCTTTCTTCTGCCAGCTTTGCGGCATCTGCTGCAGATGTTATTATCAACCTGAAAAATAAAGGCGCTGATGGCACAGCAATGGTTTTTGAACCCGCATTCGCGCGTGCTGCAGTTGGTGATACAATCAAGTTTATGCCCGTAGACAAAGGACATTTCGTGCAAAACCTGCCGATGATGTGGCCAGAAGGCATGGCCGAGGTTAAAGGTAAGGTGAGTGAAGAACTGGATTTCAAAGTTGAAAAAGACGGCTTCTACGCCTTCAAGTGTGCACCTCATTTTGCAATGGGCATGGTGGCGCTGATTCAGGTGGGCAATGCGCCAGTGACCGATGCTGTGAAAGCAATTAAGGTTCCAGGCCCTGCTGGAAAACGAATTGAAGCAGCTCTCGCTTTAGCTGCTGCACCCTAATCTTAAAAATATTTAACAAACAACGCCCGGCACACTGTGCCGGGCGTTTTGCTTTGTCATGACCAGCCGTGAAGGCAAAAGAAAACCTAGCAGATATGAAATCTGCTAGGATGCCGTGTGGCAGTTGGGTGCGGGCCTGAGAAGGGTAGTGCTACCCGCGATGAGTTCTATTTAAGGCAGTGTTGATGGTGCAGTCATGTCATAAGGCGAACCATTCGAAAGACCGTGCTTGATGCCCCAGCTATACCAATCATCCACCACAGTGCCCGTGAGCAAGATGCCGATGCCGCCTGCAATCGGGCACAGAACAGCAAACCACCAAGCCCAGCGATGAATGGATTCCATTGTCGCATTGAAGCCCATCGTCCAGCGCCAGAAGAGAGCCGCACGTTCCGAGGCCGTGCCACGGTCAACAATTTGTTCAATTTCGCGTTCGCCACCATAGCGTGATACAGACAGAATTGTTGCCGCGTGCATCGCAAACAACAGCGCTGAACCATAAAGGAAAGCAATCGAGATCATATGGAAGGGATTGTAAAATAAGTTGCCATGGCTAACCGAGAAATTGTTAGTCCATTCCAAGTGAGAGAAGATACCAAAAGGAACAGCCTCGCTAAAATTGCCCATGAGTAGCGGACGCAAGAAACCCAGTACTAAAAACAACCAGATCGCCGCAGCAAACGCATAAGACACATGCGTGCCCATGCCTAAAGCGCGGGCGCGACGATAAGTGCGAACCCACCACATCAGCACGGATGCTGTGAGGAAGAAGCCTGCAATCTGCCACCAGCCACCCTCATTCAGGGGAGCGAGAGCCAAACCATATTTAGCAGCAGGCGGATCAAGTGTGAGCCAGAAGAAGCGCTTCATAAACTGGATAGGACTCCAATTCACCGAGGCCAACATGTTGAGACCAATAATTTCGATCGCAACAAAAAAGCACATGATTGAAGCAAGGCCCAGGAAACCAATATAAAATGGACCGACTTGCGCATCACCTAACTTTCCCAGCAATCGACTGAAAAAGGGTGTGCCTTGTCTGGTGAAATTTGTGTGCCGCAGCGGCACACCCATATCAGCTGGTCCGTGAACTTGAACGCGCGTAAATATATTTTGATATTCGTACATGTGTGCCTCCGTTAGGACCAAATTGGAAGTTCAAGCCACCAGTTCCACCAATCAGGCCAACTGCCTGCAAAGACGGGACCACTGATGATGATGCAGATCGCACCCCAAAACGCTGCACTCAGCGCAACAAACAAACCAAGCCTGTGGATGCCAAGTGTGCCTATGGAGTAACCGATGAAATCGCGGAAATATGCGTTCTCATGTTCGGCTGTTTTAACGGGTTCGCCTTTCTGTGGATTGGTTGCAGAGAGGATCAACGACCCATGCAGCGCCAGCGCAAAACAGGTGACGAAGAAGAAGCTCACCGCGATCATGTGGGCCGGATTGTAATGAAAATTCGCATAGCGATAGCCCGTGTTTGAAACCCATTCGAGGTGGCTCATAAACCCGTATGGGAAACCGTTGCCCCATGCACCCATGAGAATGGGGCGGAAAATGTTGAGGGTTACGAAGGCCAGAATTGCAACGCTGAACGCTATCGGCACGTGAAGCCCCATGCCAAGTTTTCGGCAAATTTCAACTTCACGCAACCCCCAAGATGCGAAAGCGCCAAAGGCACAGAATGTGATCATTTGCCAAAAGCCACCCTCGCGCAGAGGAGCAAGGCTCAAACCATATTTCAAATCAGGGGGAGCTATGTTGATTTGAAATAAATTCCAAGTGGCCCCTTGCGAAGCCGCATAAGCGATCATGGCAATGCCGATCAGCGTAAAGAACATGCCGGTCACACCAAAAAAGCCTACATAAAAAGGACCGACCCAAAAGTCAAAAAGGTCCCCGCCGAGCAGAGTTCCGCCACGGACGCGATATTTTCGTTCAAAGCTCAGCATTGCCATCGCAAGTCTCCGAAATCAAAATGAAAGGTAGTCTGCGGGCGGACAGCTGCCCATCCAGCCCGCAGAATTTGAGGGTTCACAATTAAGCGACCATCTCAGTTGTTTGGACATCCAAGAATGCTGCTTTACGAGGCCCTTCAATCCAGTTGAAGCGGTTCGTTGACAACAAAATGAAGTGGATGATAATCGCCAACACGAACAAGAAGGTGAACAAAGCCACCAACGTGCGTCTTGGATCAAACATTAGCCAAATGCGCCACATGTTATTTTCTCCTCAAACAAAGTCAGCCATTGGCTGTACAGCCGCAGGCATAACGTTTTCTACTTGTGAAGTTTTGTAACCATCAACTCCTGGGAGCCACGGGCGCCATTGCCACACGAGAAAATGCGCGATGATCGCGATTACCGTGAAGATAATGAAGCTCGTAACGAAGACACCATGGAATTCCCTGGCTTCCGCTTCGGTGAGACCTGACATGCTGCCAGATCGGTTATTATCAGCCATGTTTTCTACTCCGGCTGGGACCCTTGCGGGCCCAATTACCCCGGCAATCCCCGGGGCGAGATTTCATCCAGTCTCCCAGATGAAAGGCGAGCCGTTCAATCTTCACATGAAGACGAACGGAATACAGCTATAGGCAGCGCAGCGTGTAGCGGCGAAAAGGGAACGTTGATCACTGCCCCAGTTCCAAGGCATCACGCGCTTAATAATCGTAGCGACCAGAAAAACCGGAAGAATGAAGGCCAAGAGCAACTTGAATTCAAGTTCGCCTGGTTTGCTTTTATGCTTCACTGATATGCTCATGGTCTCATGGTCTCCCTTGATTTACTCAACACCAGCCAGCACACGGCTGGCCTTTAAAACATCTTGTTCTTCAACACGCTCTGCGGCTGAAGAACGGGCCAGCCGTTCTGCACTGTCGCGTAATTTTTTAGCGGCCGAAATGCGCACCAAAACCGGTTGCTTTTCCACAATTTCGTCCAGCATGGCGCGGGCGTTATCGCTCCAATCAATCATGCGGTTATTGGTGGCTGGTGTGGGATCAACTTTATCCAACTCCGTGCCCAACGGAATAATGTTGAACAACATATCGAAAAGCCCGTTGCAGACTTCTTGGATAATGTACGTAGCACCACCATATCCCATGAAGGGAGTTCCGGTGTGGCGGCGAATGATGGCGCCTGGAAATGAAGCGGGAATATAGGCGCACTTTGCACCAGCTTCAGCCATGTACATGCGTTCATTGAACGAGCCGAACAAAATGAGCGGTGGCGTTTCTTTGATCATTCTACGCACGGCTGCATTGTCTGTTTTTGCGCCCGCAATGCGCGGCACTGCAAAGTTGCAGGGCAAGCCCATTTCTTCTTCTAAGAAGTTGCGCACACCACGCGCATAAGTGTCGCTGGCAACAATGCCAAAACTTGCGGTGCCGAAAAAATCTTGTGTAACAGAGCGCCACAAATCCCAGAGTGGCTTAATAGTGGTGTGTTTTTCTTTTTCGATGAAGGGCTCTGGGTCAAGGCCCAATAGCTCACCCAAGGTGCGCAAGAATTTCGTTGTGGAATGCAAGCCAATGGGCGCTTGCAAATAGGGGCGATCCAATTGTTCGCAAAGCTTGCGGCCAAATTCGCGGTACATGCAAATGTTTACATCAGCATTGGCAAGGCGTGGCACTTCGGCCAAATGGCTGCCCATTGGGAACGATAGATTTACTTCAGCGCCAATGCCTTCAACAAGCCTGGTGATTTCCGCCAAGTCTGATGGCGAATTGAATGTGCCATAAATTGTGCCAATAATATTAACGCGAGGCTTTTCACCATCGACTTTTGGTTTGCGCGTGGTGGCGTTTTTTTTCTTTGCACCAAACTCGGTCCACAGCCACATTAATGCACGATCAGCACATTGCCATTGGTCTTCATCAATGGTGCGTGGCAGGAAGCGTTGAATGCCAGTGCCTTGTGGGGTGACACCACCACCAATCATTTCAGCAATGGAACCTGTGACCACCACACTGGGCAAACCCGGATCAAGCGTTTTATGGGCGCGGCGCATGGCACCTTCAGTGCCGTGTTGGCCCAGTTCTTCTTCGCCGAGGCCAGTGACAACAATGGGAAGCTCATGCGGTGGAAGCGCATCGGTGTAATGCAGTACAGAAGTCACAGGCAGGTTTTCGCAGCCAACGGGGCCATCGATGATCACTTGCAAACCTTTGATGGCGGCGAACACATAAACTGCGCCCCAATATCCCCCTGCTCTATCATGATCAAGAACCAGCATGGCTATGTTCCCACCGATTCTTCAGACTTGGCTTTTGCGGCCAACATGCCTGCATATTTCTTTTTGAACTCAGGTCGATCAACTGGCACATCGCGCCAAATGCCGGAGGCATGGCCCGAACCCACACCTTCAAAAAAGTCGCTCATCGCATCAAAGCGATGTTGATTGCCGATGGCGGCCATGATCACTTGCGCAAGTGAGCCCGCACCAGCTGGCCCCATTAAGGGCCGCGCTGAAATGAGATTGGTAAAATAGAGCGAAGGAATGGAAAGTGATTTGGCCTTTTGCACCACAGGCGTTGTGCCAATCGCCAGATCTGGCTTGTGATCAAGCATGGCCGCAATATCATTTTCAAGCGATGCACGGAACTGCACTTGCACGCCGCGTTCTTCGAGCCAAATGCGATCAGGATCAGACCATGCTGTGCGGGGGCACGCTGTTCCGACATAAGGAACCTCTGCGCCGCTTTCGATAAGTAGCCGTGCGACTAAAAGTTCAGAACCTTCATAGCCGGAAAGCGTGATGCGGCCTTTGATTGGCTTGGCAGCGAGGGCGCCTTTGATAGCGGGTAAAATTGCGTTTTGGGCCGCAGCGCGCGCCTCAGCAGAAATGCCACACGCATTACCAATTGCTTCTAACCAAGCAGCGGTTCCATCGTAGCCAACTGGAGCGGAGCCTACCACTTTGCGGCCAGCAGATTCAAATTCGCGAATGCTGGCTGTGTAGAATGGGTGAATTGCTGCCACAGCAGCACAATCAAATGCTGCAAATAATTCGCGCCATTCGCGCGTGGGAACAACAGGACCTGCGGCCAAACCCATAGGGGCCAACATGCGGCCAATCATGATAGGATCAACCGGGAACATTTCACCCAGCATGGTGATGGTGGGCAACTCAGCTTTGGTGCGAGGCCTTGCTACGGGGCCACTGCGAATTTCGCTTGCGGCATATTTCAGCATGGCACCCGCAAGAACATCCTTAGCTTCAGCATGGGTGGGCACACCAAAGCCCGGCACATCAATGCCAATGATGCGCACGCCATTAATTTCTTTTGGCAGCAACTGAAGTGGAACGCCCGATGCAGTTGGCACGCATAAATTAGTGATGACGATTGCGTCATAATCTTCTGGCTTGGCCATGGCGAACACGGCTTCGCGAATGTCTTCAAACAGTTTGCCTGTGACCAAAGTTTCGGAATTGAAGGGCACATAGCCCACACTGCGTTTTGCACCATAAAAGTGCGAGGTAAATGTCAGGCCATAAACACAGCAGGCTGAGCCGGAAAGAATGGTGGCCGTGCGCCGCATGCGCAGGCCCACACGCAGAGAACCAAATGCCGGACACATGCTTTGAGGTTGATCATGCGGGCCAACCGGATAATCTTTGGCATATTGGTCCAGCACTTCAGACTTGCCAGCCTTGGCAGCGGCCTCACGCAATTCAACTTTGTTGTTGCATGCGCCTTCTGGTGTTGATGCAACAGGGGCTGCTGGCGCTTGTTGCGCGGGCATTTTTCCTGTTGTGTCAATCACTGTTGTCATTGTCATTACACCGCGTCGTAAATCACTTCGAGTGAGGTTTTTTGGGTCAGTGTTCCGCCACACATGTCTTCTTGGCTGGCGGGTTGCAGCACCACATTGCGGCCTGTGACGTCGCTCGAGAAAAGACCCAGCAGGCCATCTTGCGTGAGTGGCGTTGGCCGCATGGGTTGGGCTTCGCCCACATTGATGGCTAGCATTTCAAACAATGGCCCCCACTCACTGGTGTGGGTGCCAATGATTTCATAATTGGCAGATTTTTTGCGAATGTCGTCATTGGCGGGGATAGAAGCCAATACAGGAATGCCAACTTTTTCAGCGAAAGCTTGCGCCTCGCCTGTGCCGTCATCCTTGTTGATGACAATTCCAGCAACACCAACATTGCCGCCCAATTTGCGGAAATATTCAACGGCGGAACACACATTGTTGGCCACATAAAGTGATTGCAGATCGTTCGAACCGACGACGATCACTTTCTGACACATGTCACGCGCAATCGGCAGGCCGAAGCCGCCGCACACCACGTCGCCCAAGAAATCGAGCAATACATAATCAAAGCCCCATTCATGGAAGCCCAGTTTTTCGAGAAGTTCGAAACCATGAATAATGCCGCGACCGCCGCAGCCACGGCCCACTTCTGGTCCGCCCAGCTCCATAGCAAAAACGCCATCGCGCTTGAAACACACATCGCCAATTTTTACTTCTTCGCCAGCAAGTTTTTTCTTGGCCGAGGTTTCAATAATTGTGGGGCATGCCTTGCCACCAAACAGCAGTGAGGTCGTATCGCTTTTAGGATCACAGCCAATAAGCAGCACCCGCTTGCCAGATTGAGCCATCATGTAAGACAGATTGGCCAATGTGAAGCTTTTGCCGATGCCGCCCTTGCCATAAATGGCGATGACTTGAGTTTCTTTTTTGATCTCGCCTGTGTGAACCGGATCTGGCTCAATCGCAGCTTCAGCTTTCAGCTGTTCAGCGTCAGTCAGGAAATTGTGGTTGAGAGAGTTCATTGAAAGGAGCTCCAATCCAGCACCATTTTCAGGCACGCGGTGTTTTTAAATGCAGTTTCATAAGCTGATGAGGCTTGGGCAGCGGGGCTGCGGTGTGTGATTAATCCATCAAGAGAAAGCTTGCCGCTCGACACCATGTCCACTGCGGCTTGCAGATCTTTTGGCTCCCATTGTGCTGCAATGCGAATTGATGCTTCGCGCATGAATGCTGGTGGGAAAACAAAATGCAGTGGATCAGCGTAAAAGCCAGCCAGAACAATTTCGCCCTTGCGTGCAAGGTGCATCATGCAGCGATCCAACACTTGCGTGTCGCCGCTGGCGTCGAGAATGCAACCGTAATCTTTGCGTAGATCTTCAGTGGGCCGCACAACATCATAGCCCAAAGCGCCAGAGTGGCGATCTTGATTGGTTTCCCAAACTGTCGGTGTGCCACCCAGTGCCACAGTGATGCGCGCGATGAGCCTGCCCAACACGCCATGGCCAATGATTAATTCAGGCAAGCGACCCAACACAACGGCATGGTGCGCTGTTGCTGCCAGAGCCAACAGGGTTCCGTTTTCGCCGATGGTTTCATTAATTTTTGTGAGTTTGGCGGGAGCGATTGCAATGCGCTTGGCGGCACCACCGAATAATCCGCGCACGGAACCATAACAATTTGCGCCAGGCACAAAAACCAGATCACCTTCAGACACTCCAGAACCTGACGGCGCTTGAGCAACACGGGCCACGGTTTCATAACCCGGCACCAACGGATAACCCATTCCTGGGAAAGCTGGCATCTCACCGGTCCAGAGCAACCGCTCCGTACCGGTGCTGATGCCGCTGAAATTCACATCCACAATGGCGTGGGGTCCATCAGGCGGAACCAACAGCAGGGATTGGAGTGCGAGCTGACCGGGAGACGTAAAGACTACGGCTGTTGTATTCATCTCGCTCCCTCCCTTCCCCTAAATATCTAGTCACGTTTTCGGACTTCTTATTGTGTAAGCTTAACTTGACACTTTTAAATGTCAATGTGTTTTTACAGTTTTGCTTAGATTGCGCGTAATGTCATCAAGCCGCTAATCAACGGCAAGTTGGTAGACAAAACTTTGGGGCGACCGAAGCCTGCAGCGGCGGCCAATTCGGCAATGGCGTTTGGGCTGCGGGTGCGCCCCTGCCCCATGGCTGCAAAATAGAGATTAAAATAGGCATCGGTCACGGCGGCATTAGCTTTGCTGCCCGCAAAAGGCTCGGCGATGAGCAGTGTTGTGCCTACCTCACACGCTGCTCTGATATTACGAAATAAAGCCGAAATCACTATATCATCATGGTCATGCACCACACGCACCAATGAGATGATGTCCATGCCTTGCGGCAAAGGATCAATGCGAAAGTCGCCGCCATGCAGAATCACTGGGGGCGCATTTGGTTTCTCATTGGCCAATTTGACAACACCCGGAAGGTCAAAAAGATTAAGGGCGAGCTGTGGATAAGATTCGCCAACCGCCCGCAAAAGCGCACCGGAGCCGCCGCCAATATCGAGCAGCGATTTATGGCTTTTGAAATTGTACGCCGCCAAAATTTGTTGCGAGACAGCTTGTTGCGATGCCGCCATCAACGCTGAATAGGCAATCTTATCCGACTCAGTATCGTCATAGGTCCAATAGCTGCGCAAACCACCGGGCACAGATTGACCTTGAAGCAGACCAACAGGATCTTCGAGATCACGATAGAAATATTTGTGATGCTCAATAAAGCGCATGATCCATGGCTGGCCGAGGAGTGCCGCACCTTGTGCGCCCAGCGCCACTTGGTCCTTGTCCCAGCCTAAAATATCCAATGCCACAGCGGCGCGTATCAAAAGATCCGTCTTGTTTTCGGACAATCCGATTTTGATTGCAAGCTGCGAAGGCGAAATTCCATGTTGCCCCACGTGATCAAGGACGCGTAGCGATACACAAGCATAGAGCACTTGCGAATATGAAAAGCCCGCCAAAAGATTGAACAATTCTCGTGACTTGGCACGCGCAACTGGCCGTGTGAAAGGAAATCTCTGAGCAAAAGACAAGAACTTTGGATCAGCCAAAAGCCTGTTACGAAAGCGAAGAAGAAAACTAGGCAGCGCCACGGTGAATCTGTTTTGGCACCATGGCCCGCGACACTGTTACAATCTGCTGGCCCAAAGCAGAACGGCCAGGACAATCTGGAATGCTGCCCACAACCCTGTCGAGCAAATTATCCAAATGTTGCACAGCACCTTCAAAACCAAGCGTTGAAACCATGTTGGGCAAACCGTGCGCTGCATCCTGCCCTGTCGGCTTGCCAATTTCACCGGAGACTCCGGCAACATCGCGCAAATCATCAGCCACCTGAAATGCTTCACCGATAAGCATACCCAGTTGCTGCCATGGGGCCGATTCACGACCGGCGGCAACGGCCCCAATCATTGTGCAGGCCGCAAACAGAGCACCCGTCTTGGCGCGCTGATAATTCACCAGGTCCATGCTGTCTTCGCACTCCCACGCTTGGCCGGCACAAATGCCATGTGGTGCACTGGCAGCTTGCGCCACAATGCGGGTGATTTGCGGAAAGCTTGCCGTTGCAGCAAAGGCCTCCACAATCAGCGCGTCCCCTGCCAACACCGCGAGTCGCTCGCCAAATTCCACATGCACCGAAGGTTTGCCACGACGATAGGCAGCGCCATCAAAGCAAGGCAAATCATCGTGCACCAGCGAGGCGCAATGGAGAAGCTCAATCGCGCAAGCCCCTGCCATAGTGGCCAAAGGGTCGGCATTGCCGCAAGCATAAGCTACAGCTTGGAGAAGTTTTGGTCTAATCCGTGCACCACCGGGAAACACCGCATAGTGCATGGCGCTGGCGAATTTTGGCGGACAATCGGGAGATAATGCTCCGCTTAATGCTGCTGCCAAGGCCCGTTCGATGGGATTTTCAGTGTCCATCTGTGGCGTCTCCCAAATCGACAATTGATATTGTCTTGTTAAACTGTCAACGTAACCTGACACATTCAGTTTCGTTTGGCAATCATCATGACAACAATCATCATTGGAGCAGGCGCGGGAGGACTTTCTGCGGCCATCGCACTGGCCGCTAAGGGCCAGAGCGTGACTGTGCTGGAAGCGCAATCGGGCGCAGGAGGAAAATTGCTGCCTTTGACAGTGGGTGATGCTCAATTTGACAGCGGCCCCACCGTGCTGACTATGCGCTGGGTGTTTGAAGACTTGTTTGAACGCGCTGGCGACAGGCTTGATTCCAATCTCACTCTATTGCCACTGGAGACTCTGGCTCGGCATTATTGGTCGGGGGGTCAATCGCTGGATATTTTTGCCAATCCGCAGCAGACCTTCGATGCCATTGGCCGTTTTGCTGGGCGCACTGAAGCGGAGGGTTACAGAGAATTTGCCGCTGCTTCCAAACGCATTCACCAATCACTGTTGAAGCCATTTCTAAAAAGCCAACGACCAACCCCTTGGGGCTTGGCGGCGGCGATGCCTTTGCTAGACGTGTTGGTCATCAATCCTTTTGAAACTTATTGGCATGCTTTGCAGCGCTATTTTAAAGATCCGCGCCTGCTACAATTGTTTGGTCGCTATGCCACGTATTGCGGCTCGTCGCCGTTCAAAGCTCCGGCCACTTTAATGTTGGTGGCGGATGTTGAAGCGTCCGGCGTGTGGCGTGTTAAAGGGGGCATGGCAGCTTTAGCGCTGGCGATGGAAAACCGTGCCAAAAAATCGGGGGTCGCGTTTCATTTCAACTGTAAAGTTCAGCGCATTGAAACAACAGGCGATAAAGTGAGTGCTGTTATTGACGCCAACGGCACGCGTCATGTTTGCACTTCAGTTATCGTCAATGCCGATAGTGCTGCGGTTGCGGCCGGGTTGTTTGGCAATAGAGTAACGCAAGCGGGTGCAATGCCCAACGCTGATGCAAACTCGTTGTCAGCAATAACGTGGTGCGCTGTGACCAAAGAAGAAGGTGTTCCCCTGGAACATCATACAGTGTTTTTCTCTGATGATTACAAAACTGAGTTTTCTGATTTGGCCCATGGCCCAGCCCGTGACCCTACGGTATATGTTTGCGACCAAGCACAGGGGCGAAAACTTTTGCTGATTAACGCACCAGCAAATGGTCAAGACCCGCTACAAAATATTGAAAACGTTGTGTTCAAGCGACTATCCGCAAGTGGGCTAGTCTTAAACCCAATGAATATTTCTCGTCGCAGTGTAAAGGACTTTGCCGCGCTTTACCCCGGCAGTTCGGGCGCACTTTATGGAAGGGCCAGTCACGGATGGTTATCAACATTTCAACGCCCAAAGGCCCGCACGAAAATTCCGGGGCTCTATCTGGCGGGGGGCAGCACCCATCCGGGGCCGGGCGTGCCAATGGCGGCGCTAGCAGGAATGCGAGCAGCGGAAGCCCTGCTGGAAGACCGCGCTTTGATGTCCCTGTAGCGGCCGATGGTTACCACTGGTGGTATATTGATGCATTGAGCGACGATGGCCAAAATGGCCTTACCATCATTGGCTTTGTGGGCAGCGTATTCTCACCTTACTATGCTAGGGCCCGCAGGCATGGCAGAGGCGACCCTGAAAATCATTGCGCCATAAATGTTGCACTTTATGGCGGCAAGCGACGATGGGCCATGACGGAGCGCGGTTCAAAACATGTCATTCGCTCGCCACAAAAATTCAGTGTGGGCCCTTCGTCAATGGCGTGGGTTAATGATAGCCTTGCGATTGATATCAATGAGCGGTGTGTGCCTGTGCCTTTTTCATTGCGCGGGCGGGTGACGCTGACGCCCGGAGAAGTTTATGATTCACCAATAGCTCTCGATGCCCACCACAAACATTTTTGGCAGGCCGTTGCACCGCAAGCCCGCGTGAGTGTGGAGTTTGAACACCCAAAGCTCTCATGGTCAGGCTCTGCCTATCACGATATGAATTGGGGCGAAGAACCGTTAGAGCGTGGATTCAGAAATTGGACGTGGCTGCGCGCCAACACGACCACCGGCGCGCAAGTGCTTTACGATGTCGAGCGCCGCGATGGCACACGTTTTTTATTTGGGCGCAGATATCTTCAGGGTGATATCTTCAATACTAGTCTACCTCCAACTCACCCTTTAAGTTTTGGAATTTGGGGCATGCCTCGCATTGCACATTCGGAAAAGCCGCCGCGCCTTATCACTAAATTGGAAGACGCACCTTTCTATACCCGCAACCATATAGAGATGACCTTAGATGGCGAGCGGTGCGAAGCTTTTCATGAAAGCCTTTCACTTGATCGATTTGTTAGTCCGATCGTTCAAATGATGTTGCCCTTCCGCATGCCGCGGCGGGGTTAATATTATTTGCCCTTTTTCAACCGATACAATTCCCAAAAACCTAAGCCCAAGCAAACGAAAAGTGTAAATCCCAATTCAACTAAGCCGATTATGTTGCCATTCATGATTTGCGAGCCTCCACTGCCATAAACATTTTCATCACCCAGCCCATTTGATCATCGAAACTTTTTGCAGATGCATGCGATGCTGCTGTTTGTGCCACAGCATCGAGCAAAAATTGGCCTTCGGCCAAACACGGCGCTGATGTTTGTTTGGGCAGCCACGGTGTTTGGGCAACGGCTCTCGCTAACAGTTTCAATTTTTGCGGCAATGGAACTATGGCCCTGCCTTGATGATTTTGTGCTGCAGCTGCAAGGCCAATTTCACGATAGAGGAGCCGCGCTGTGTTGATGGCGGCACGGCATGACCGAGGTAACATTGCAATGCCGGAGGCTGCGCGATGATAAATGCTTTCAGCTTCAGCAACCAACCGTGTGGCAGCTTTTGCTTTGCCCTCGGAGATCCAATCTGCTGGCAAATAAGTCCGGCCCAATCGTTCATCTTCTTCAATGTCGCGGGCAATATTGCTGAACTGCATGGCAACGCCCAAATCAATGGCGCGGGCCAGCGCATCGGGTTTGCGTTGCCCCATGATGAGCGACATCATCACGCCCACTGTGCCTGCAACACGCACACCATAAGCTGTTACATCAGACAATGTTTTATAGTGCCGTCCCTCAGCATCCCACGCAAACCCTTCGATCAAGGCATCGGGCACTGCACGCGGGATTGCAAATAGTTGCACAACATCGGCGAAGGCGCGGTCTGTTGGATTGTCTGACGGCTCACCTGCGTAAATCGCATCCAAGCGGATGGCCAGTTGGTCGACCGCCACCTTGGGAGTTTCGGCATGATCAACAAGATCATCTGCCATGCGGCAAAACCCGTAAAGCGCACGCGAATGTTGACGATAGGAATTTGGCAACAGCAATGAGGCCAAGTGAAAACTTTTTGATCCTTGGCGGATCATTTGGCGGCACAGCGCCAAATCAGCGGGTGTAGCAAATTCAGGCGTGAGCACTGGCAAAGGCCTCAGCTGGTGGAACCACTAAATCAAGCACGCGCGCTGTTGATATGACACCGGGAACCCCAGCCCCAGGATGAGTGCTTGCGCCAACCAGAAACAGGTTTTCAAATTCTTCACTTTTATTATGCGGACGGAACCAAGCACTTTGCGTCAACACAGGTTCAAGCCCGAAAGCCGCACCTTTATAGGATAGAAGATCGTGCTCAAAATTCAGCGGGGTCATCACGCGTTGCGTTACTACGTGTTTCTCAAACCCCGACATGATGGTTTCATCCAATCGCTTGGCAATGCGTTGGCGATAGGTCTCAGCCATTTGCATCCAGTCAATGTTCGAGTCTTGATTGGGCACGGGCGACAACACGTAAAAACTATCGCACCCTGCTGGGGCCAATGATGCGTCAGTCGCCGTTGGACGGTGCAGATAGAGGCTCATATCATCGGCGAGGATTTTATTTTCAAAAATGTCGTCTATCAATCCACGGTAGCGCGGACCCATTAAAATTGTGTGATGTGGCACGGATTCAAATTTCATGTTGGTGCCAAAATACCAGACGAACAACGACATTGAATGCCGCGCTCGCGCCATTTTGCGCTTGGTCCAGCGCTTTTGTGCGCCCCCTGCAATGAGCTTTGTATAGGTGTGTGCGGCACAGGCATTGGACACCACGATCTCACTTTTTATGAGTTTGCCTGATGCCATTCTCACACCAGTGGCACGTCCATTGTCTGTGGTAATTTCTGCAACGTCTGCATTGCATATGACGTCGCCGCCTTGAGATTTAATGAGCTTCACCATGGCCTGAACTATCGCGCCGGTTCCACCGATTGCGCAATGCACGCCGAACTGTCGTTCCAAGTAAGCAATCATGCTATAGACGGACGTAGCCCGAAACGGATTGCCGCCAACGAACAAGGGATGGAAGCTCAAGGCCATGCGCAGTTTTGGGTGGCGCACATGCGAGGCCACGTGCGAATGCACTGATTGCCACGCTTTCAGTTTCAAAAGGTCTGGCACAATTGCAGCCATGCTGCCGATGGAGGGAAACGGCACATGGCCCAGCTGTTCAAAGCCAATTTTATAAATCGCTTCGCTTTCCCGCATGAAATTATCATAACCCGCAACATCATCAGGTGAGATGCGAGCCACCTCATCACGCATTGCTTTCACATCTGCACGACAGGTGAATGTGCTGCCATCATCAAAACGGATGACGTAAAATGGATCGAGCGCCTGCAACTTTACATCATCATAGAAATTGCGACCAGCAAATTGCCAGAGCTCTTCCAAAACGAAGGGCGCTGTGATGATTGTTGGCCCGGCGTCAAAGGTAAATCCGTCTTGTTTGAAAACCGTAGCGCGGCCACCCGGCACTGCTAATCGATCGAGCACAGTTACGCGGTAGCCGCGCGCTCCAAGTCTAATCGCGGCAGCAAGACCGCCAAGGCCTGCACCGACAATAACCGCATGCGGCATGGTGGTTTTTGTCAACATTACGTGACATTAAAGACTGCAAATTAAGTTGACGCAAGAGGCGACGATCTACTCATGTAATGATTTGTGAATGCGGCGCAACCCAAGGCCAACGACCACAAGGGCAACTGGGATAGCCAATGCAGCCACGAATTCCGGTGAGACATTTGTGCTCTTAGGAACAAAGCCTTTGGCCGCATAATAAACCAAGCCCACGATATAATAGGTAATAGCTGCAACCGACAGACCTTCAACCGTTTGTTGCAAACGTAATTGCAAATTCGATCGATGGTCCATAGATTTCAAAATTGACTGGTTCTGCTTTTCACGCGAAACACTGACTCGCGTTGACAGCAAAACAGTCGCATGGGCAACACGCTCTGAAAGTGCGCTCTGTCGCGCAGATACTGCGCGGCACGTGGCAATGGCAGGCAGGAAACGTCGATCATTGAATTCACGGAAAGTTTGAAAGCCTTCAATGCGGCCCTCGCGCAGCTCTTCAATGCGCTGCTGCACCAAATCATAATAGGCGTTGGCTGCTGAAAACCGATAATGATTTTCAGTATATTGCCGTTCAACGGAGGCCTCAAGTTTGGTCAACCGGTCCAGAAGCAAGGGCTCCTCGGCTTCACCGGCAGATTGCATCGCGCTTAAAATCTCAGACAGTTCAAGCTCAGCAGCAGTCAGTTGAGGGGCAAGTTTTCGCGCCACTGGCAATGCCAGCAAAGCCATCATGCGATAGGTATCGATTTCGAACAGTCGCTGAACCAAGCGGCCTGCCTGACGTGACGTCATGCGATGATCACACAAAAGCAGGCGACCAAACCCATCGGCGTGAATGCGAAAATCCGTGTAAGCGCGGCCCGTGCCACCGGAAATCATTGATCCAATAATCGGGTTTCCGTTAAAATAGGTTTCAGATGTTTTGATGGGGTCTGGCGCTTTGACGCCGCGCACAACGTTGGCATGAATGGCCGCAATGGTTTGGCCTTTGAGCTGACGCAGCCAATCTTGCGGCACCAGTGAAATAGCAGGCTCGGAGAAAGGTTTTTTTTCGGCGCCTTGCACATAAAACGTGTAGCGGCAGAATTCAGTGTGCCTTTCCCATTTAATACGAAGGGCCCCTATCGTAGCACTGAAATGATTGGCGTCTGCGGCGGGCTTGGGTGCGCCAGAGCCTTCGATTAGACGTGTCAACATCGCCAAATCATCGGCTCTGCTGCCCGATCCCATCAATACCAAATATGACAAGCGAACGGGCGCCTCAAGACTATCGGATGGCCTAGCATGAACTTCGTCGTTTAAAGCACGACGATGCGGATGGTCTGGTGGCATTGCGAGGGGTGAAGCGTTCATTGATAAGTACCTTTTATAATCTCGGCGGCCAAAGCTGGGTTTTCTTCATGCATCAAATGGCCGAGCCCCTGTATGTGCACAGATTTGGCATTTCGGCAACGGGCTGCGGCCCTGTCTGCAGCGTTTGGCGGCACCGCTTTGTCTTGTTCACCTGCGACAAAAACAGCACGCGGCTCTAAGCGCGCTAAATTAGCGTCCATTCCCGATAAATCCCACGACGCCATCATGCCCAGAGCGGAGGCCACATGGTTTGGCTGTTTGAATAGATTAAAATAAAGATCCACCCCTTCAGGGCTTATCGCGGAACCGGTATCGCGGAGCAGCTTTTCAACCATCGCTCGTGAGGCCAAGCCGCTGAGGATGCGCGGCAAAAATGAGTTAAACGCCGCAAGTTTAGCTATGGGTGAAAACAAGCTGCCCGCCCAACCGCCAAATGGATAAAAGGCCCCATTGAATGAAATATAGCTTTGAGGCCGCAAAAGTTTGCGCGCGCAGGCATAGGCCAATATGGCTGCTCCAGCGGAATGGCCAACAACAGTTTCGGGCGATAGCGCCATGGCCTTCATGACGGCGGCAAGGCCATCGCCCATATGCTCCAATTTGAAATCTCCAGAAGAGCGCGAAGCTGTTTGGCCATGACCCGGCAAATCTATTGCAACGATATGATGGCTCTTGGCGAGCAATGGCATCACGTCGCGCCATGAGTGAACTGAGGCTGCCGTGCCGTGGACTAAGAGAATGGTGGAGCCCTGCCCCATTTCTTCCACATACCATTTCAAGCGATTGGCTTCAACAAAATGGCCTGCACTGGTTTGCGATAAGTTCATCTGGAAATAGATTTCAGGGCCGTGCTGATGGGCCGTGCAATATCTAAAGCACTGGCGCGCGGCATTGGCAAATAAGTGGCGTGCATATCCGCTGCCAAGCCTCTGGCAGATTTTTGTGGTTCGGGTGAAACATCAATGATCATGGCATCAAAGCCTTCGGCTGCAAATAATTTTGCTGCCGATTGGGCTTCCTCGAATGCTTTGGCTTTGTTGCCCACACCAGCGCGGGTGATGTTACCTTTTCCATCTGTCAACACAATGACAATAGGATTGCCCCCGGTCCGGCGCACTTGCACGGCGAGCGCATAAGCTTCGTCCAGCCCAGATGCTAACGGTGTGCCGCCACCGCCCGGCAATCCGGCCAACGCGCGTTTGGCACGTTCTAGCGAGCGGGTGGGTGGCAATAAGAGTTCGGCTTTTTTTCCGCGGAAGGCGACAAGTGCCACGCGGTCGCGCCGCACATAGCATTCTGCTAAAATGGCTTCGACAGCGCCCTTGGCTTCGGCCAAGCGCTGAAAGGCCGTGGAGCCAGAGGCATCAACTGCAAAAATCGCAGTGGCTTCGTTTCGTTGTTTGATGCGCGACACCCGAAAATCATCGCGAGTGACCACCATGCGGTCGGCACCCGCCCACGTGCGGCGCAAAGTTTGCCATGGGGCAGCATTGCGCAACGTAGCCAGAATATCCAGTCGTTGCCCGGCAAGAGATGTTGCGCGTTTATGGCCAATGCGCCTGCCCCTTTGCCCACCGGATTTACGTGGTGCTGCACTTTTCACATTGCGCCCTGCTCCGCGCTTGCCCAATCCATCAGCAGCCAGATTGAGTAAGTTCGCTGGTAAAGCCGATTTTATAGCTTCTAGAATCAATTCTGCATCACCCGGATTTTGTTCGGCGTCATTTTCAGACTCGCCGGAATCTGGTGATGGTGGCTGGGGTGGCGGTTCCTGCTGTTCATCGTCGTCCTGCTGCTCAGGAGGCGCATGTTGCGCACGGTGTGCCAACACCAAACGCGCTGCCAAAGCAACTGTGCTTTCGTCAACGTCTTGTTCTTGCAACGCGGCGAGGGCACGGGCCGTGGCAACAGCCTGCGTTACAAATCTTGGAGAAGCAATGCCGATAGCAAGGGCCGCATCGCAAAGGTCTTGCACCCATTTTGGATCGAGTAGTGCAGTTTTAATTTTCGTCCTTGCGCGCTCAATGTCCGAATATGTCCAATAGTGTTCTGTGGGCCCATCAACCACGAACGGCAACCGTGCTTCAAGTTTTGCAGCGAGTATAGCTTCAGGATCATAGGGGTCCAATATAGCGAGCAGCAACATTTGGTTTCGATCAAGTGCTTGTGCCAGCAAAGATGTGCAAGCCGTGTCTAACTTTTCAGCACGGCGGATGAGCAGCTGTGGACTTGTCGCCAGCAGCCCCTCAGTGTGCACGGGCTTTCCAAATGCCAATGTTGCGGCCAGATCAATCGCCCCTGTCAAAGCATCTAACGACATCGTCGAAGAAACAACGCGCATAGCCCCATTTGGTCCGCGCGCTGTGTTGAGTGCGGCAATAAAATCTTCAGCTGCCTCGGCGCTGACAATTGCACCCCCAAGGCCAAAACCATCCAGCGCAAGAAGCCCCGCCACCCATGTGGCATCGGAGATGTCGTCACGTGTCACGGGCCTAACACATCCAGAATCGCGCGTTCAATGCGGGCTGTTGACCCTGTTTCTTCCAGAGGATTGCGGCGAAGGCGATGGCGCAACGATGGCAGGGCCATACGTTTTATGTGCGTGAGCGCTACAGTTTTTTGCTTTTCAAAAGCAGCCAAAGCCCGCGCTGCACGAATGATGGTGAGTTGCCCGCGAAGGCCATCAGTTTTCAGTGCGATGCACAATGTGGCCGCGGCTTCCTGCACAGAGTCCGGCACGACAACGTCTTTCAATTTTTTGCGGCCCGCTTCAATGCGCGCGCGCAATTTTTGTTCTTCGTCCAGCCATTGCGCAAGAAAGCTTTCTGAGTCACGCTCATAAGCATCGCGCCGCTTTACAATCTCGACCCAACTTGCAACATCTTGAGGCGTTTTCACTTCAACCGAAAGGCCAAACCGATCGAGTAACTGCGGTCTTAACTCGCCTTCTTCTGGGTTGCCGCTGCCAATCAACACAAATCGCGCTGGGTGGCGCACGCTCAGGCCCTCGCGCTCAAACAGGTTTTCACCAGAGGCTGCAACATCCAGCAGCAAATCGACCAGATGATCTTCCAGCAAATTCACTTCATCGATATAAAGATAACCGCGATTGGCTTTGGCCAGCAGACCCGGCTCAAAAACTTTTTCACCCCGCGATAAGGCCCGTTCCAAATCAAGCGCACCGGCAACACGGTCTTCGGTCGCGCCTAAGGGCAGATCAACCACCGGCACCTGAATGGTTTCTGTATCAAGCTTGGCGGCGTTGCGGCATTGCTCACAGGCCGATTGTGGTTGCGCTGGATCACAATGGTAAGGACACCCCCGCACAGCTTTGATAGGCGGCAATAATGAAGCAAAAGCGCGGACCGTGGTTGATTTTCCGGTGCCGCGATCACCCATGGCAAGCAATCCGCCAATTAAGGGATCAACAGCCGTGAGAATGAGGCAGGTTTTTAGCTCTTGTTGCCCCTCAATGGCCGAAAATGGAAAGACAGGTCTTTTGACTGCGCCCTTCATAGGGGCCGTGTTGTTCTGTTTTGCCATAAAAAAAGATCTCAATTCAAAATTATGCGTGTCAATCTGCCATGAGCCATGCGGCTGTCAACCAAAATAGACAGACAGTGTTGAAATCACAGGCAAGCGAGACCGAAGTTCGAGCAGAAATTACAGCTGAATCCAAGCCGTTTTGAGATCTGAATATTTATCCAGCGCGTGAAGAGACTTGTCATGGCCATTGCCACTTTGTTTCACACCCCCCAGTGGCACAGTGTTATCGGCACCACCATAGGTGTTTACATGCACGACACCTGCTTTTATGCCGCGCACCATGCGGTGGGCCTTCGATAGATTTGACGTCCAGACGGCCGATGCCAAGCCAAAGACAGTGGAATTGGCTATGCGCAGAGCATCTTGCTCATCACTAAATTTCATCACGCCTAAAACAGGACCGAAAACTTCGTTCTGGGCCAAATCCATTTTCGGCGTGACATTTGAAATGACCGTTGGAGCCATATAATAGCCCCCAGTGTTTTCGAGAATTCGCTTGCCACCCGTTTCGATGTTGCCACCTTCAGTTTGTGCGCGCTGCACGAAATCGAGGTCTTTTTGCAATTGGTCCAAACTGTTCACGGCACCCGCCTCTGTCGTGAGGTCCAACGGGTCTCCGACTTTTATTTTTGCTACGATCGAAGCCACTTTAGCTACAAACTCGTCATGAATTTTGTCTTCCACTAAAAGCCTAGAGCCCGCCACGCAGACCTGGCCTGAATTGCGGAATATTCCATAGGCTGAGATTTTTGCTGCGCTGTTGAGATCGGGCGCATCGGCAAAGACTATGTTTGGCGATTTGCCGCCTAGCTCTAAATAGCAGCGCTTTAAATTTGAGCGCGCAGAATACTCCAACAGCTTTCGACCCACCATGCCAGAGCCGGTGAAGGCCAGCACATCCACATCCATGTGCAACCCTAAAGCCTCGCCAACGATAGAGCCCTTTCCTGTAATTACGTTCAACACTCCATCCGGCAATCCGGCTTCTGCGCAAATCTCTGCAAGGCGCAAAAGTGAAAGAGAGGCCGCTTCCGGCGGTTTGACAATCACGCTGTTTCCCGATGCAAGCGCGGGCGCAATTTTCCACGCCCCTATCATCATCGGGAAATTCCACGGCACGATCACGCCCACAACACCGACCGGCTCGCGGTGGATGAGACCAAGAATATTCTGCGCTGTGGGGGCTATCTCGCCATACACCTTATCTATGGTTTCAGCGTAATAACGAAAGGTTCCTGCAGCGCTGCCAGGTTCGGCTTTTAAGGCCATGGAAATTTCGGTGCCATTATCACGCACACCAAGAACTGCCAGCTCAAGGGCGTGCTTTTCAATCAGATCAGCTATGCGGTGCATCACGCGCTTTCGCTCTGCTGGCGCGGCTTTAGACCAAAGTCCGCTTTCGAAACTGGCGCGTGCCGCTTTCACTGCTTCATCTGCATCTGCCACTGTTGCTGTGGCAATTTTTGTAAACACTTTGCCATCAATAGGTGAAATCACATCCATTGTGCCGCCATCTTCAGCAGACATAAATTTACCGCCCACAAACAATTGGCGCGGCGAAACCTCAAGAACGCGAAGGCGGTTTATTTCTGCTTGCGACATGGTCTTCTCCAAAAAAATGTAGCAGCAAATTCCGGTGCTCCATTATTGCTTTTTAAACTTTCTGGCTGCCTAAGCGCGTAAAACCCTTGGGGCTCTTAGATTGCAGCTTCATAGCCAAAATCAAGTCAACCAGTGCTGCAGCTGAAATGACCAAAAATGTCACCACTCCCAGGCCAAGCCTGTTTTTCCGCAACTGGTCTACGCCAGCCGCCGATGAGGTGTTTGCCATTGAGTTACCCTCCAAATTTGGCGTTACCTGAGTTAGTTTTTGTTTCAACTATTGAACCATTAGTGCAAATATAGGCTTGCAAAAAAACTGTGGCGGTGTCAAGTTATTTCACACGTTAAGAAAACGGGACTATGTTAGCCGATGGGCACTGTGAGCAAAGCATTGGGATTGATTGATATATTGGCGCGTGCCAATGGTCCCAAGGGTTTGACAGGAATTGCCAAAGCCGCCGGATTTGATAAAGCCACGGCCCGGCGCATGCTTTTGGAGCTGGCGGCCAATGGCTATGTGGTTCAAAATTCAGACAGTCGTGACTATGAGCTGGGGCCTGCCCTTCAGGTTTACGGGAAGATTCGAGAAGAGCGCTTTTCACTTTTAAAAACTGTTACTCCATTTGTGCGGGCGCTGTGTGAGCAAACTGGCGAGACGGTTCATGCCTCTGAATATAGTGCAGGTATGCTGCTTTCGATTTGTACGGAACACTCAACCAAGCCCATTCGGGTTAATTTGGAACCAGGACAAAAGCTTCCCCTGCATGCCACCGCATCAGGCATTGCGTTTCTTTCGGCTTCTTCACCAGCATTCATCGATGCCACTCTTCGCAAACCGTTACCGCAATTCACATCAGCAACACTGACGAATGCGGAAGATATTTCAAAAGCTGTGCGGGAGGCCAGAGTGCTAGGCTTTGCAACGAGCAATCAAACACTGCAAGATGATGTGAGCAGTGTGGCTGGTGCCATTCGTAACCAATTCGACAAACCTATTGGAACACTTGCGATTGCTGTTCCTACCTTGCGCATGACACCGAATTCAATTTCTGAGTTGGGCGCTTTGGTGCAAAAAACTGCAACCGAAATTTCAAACAAACTTTCGGGCCGTCGCACAGGATTGAGTTAATCATGATGAATCGGAGCGCTCGATGAACCATCCAAAAATTCTTGTTATTGGAACAGGTGACACCAAGTCTGATGAGCTAAACTTCATGCGCGATTGCATCACAACGGCAGGGGGCCATGCTGTGATGATGGATGTTTCAATTTTAGGCGATCCCCAGTTCACACCTGACTATTCAAAACATGATGTGGCTGAGGCTGCAGGCATCACAATTGAAACAGTTATTAGGTCAGGTGACGAAAATTCAGCCATGTCTTTAATGGCTAAAGGTGCTTCAATGCTTGCGCGCAGCCTTTATGATGCGGGCAAAGCAGACGCAGCACTTATACTTGGTGGTTCCATGGGAACCGATTTGGCCTTGGACGTGGCAAATGCTTTGCCTTTGGGTGTGCCTAAATTTGTTGTTTCCACAATTTCATTTTCGCATCTCATTCCGCCGGATCGCATATCTACAGATTTGATGATGATTTTGTGGGCGGGTGGGCTTTATGGCCTCAACAGCATTTGCAAATCAGTGTTAAGCCAAGCCTGCGGTGCGGTGGTGGGCGCGGCACGCGCCAGCGTTAAACCGCAAACTACGCGTCCGGTCATCGGCATGACGTCTCTCGGCAAGTCGTGTCTAAAATACATGATCCCGCTTAAACCCGAATTAGAAAAGCGCGGCTATGAGGTTGTTGTTTTCCACACTACAGGTATGGGCGGGCGGGCGTTTGAATCGGTTGCATCTGAAAAAACATTTGCCGCAGTTATGGATTTTAGTTTGCAAGAGGTGGTGAACCACGAAAATGGCATTCTGGCTACTTCATCTGGATGGGACCGACTAGAAAATGCTGGTCGCATGGGAATTCCGCAGATTGTAGCGCCCGGTGCCGTGGATATGGTGGATTTACCTTCATGGTTGCCCCTGCCAACTGCGTTTGCTGATCGTCCTTATCATGCTCACAACCGCTTGATTGGTTCAATTACAACTGATGCTGAAGGGCGGCGGAAAACCGCCCGCACCATTGCTCACAAATTAGAACGTGCGCGGGGCCCGGTTGCGCTTATTCTTCCGACAGGCGGCATTGAAGAATGGGATCAAGTGGGGGAACCCTTGCATGATCCTGATGGTCTCTATGCGTTTGTCGAAGCTATGCGCCTTGCCGTCAAAGCACCAATCGAACTTCACGAGATTCCCGATCACATCAACAGCCCCGCATTTGCCGCTAAAGCTTTGGAGGTTTTTGATGCCTGGGTGGTGGCGGGCATTGTGCCTGCAGGAAAACCCTGATGACGTCGATAATCAATGCCCATTTTGAAATATTGAACTCGGCTTGAAATATATGGAGACCAAAAATGCGTAGTGCCAATTTCCTGAAAGAAAATAATGCCCGCCACTTGTGGCACCCGATGGCGAATGCGGGCGAAATGTTGGCCCACCCTCCCAAGATTATCACCGCTTCAAAAGGCGTTGAAATTACCGATGTTGATGGCCACACTGTGCTAGATGCTGTGGGGGGCCTATGGAATGTCAATCTCGGTTATTCATGTGAGCCAGTCAAAAAAGCAATCCGCGACCAATTGGATGACCTGCCCTATTATTCAACGTTTCGTGGCACCAGCAATGCGCCGGTTATTGAACTTTCATTTGAATTGGCTGATTTTTTTAAGCCGGACGGGCTGACCCGATCATTCTTCACATCGGGTGGTTCCGACTCAGTTGAAACCGCGCTGCGGCTGGCGCGTCAATATCACAAGCTTAAAGGCCAACCAGAACGCACCAAATATTTCGCCTTGAAAAAGGGCTATCACGGCACGCATTTCGGCGGTGCATCTGTCAATGGCAATGCCAATTTTCGCCGCGCTTATGAACCATTGTTGCCTGGTGTTTTTCATTTGCCAGCGCCTTTCCCTTATCGCAATCCATTCAGCACCACTGATGGTGTGGTGATTGCGCAGAGCATTGCAAATTTGTTCGAAGATGAAATTGCGTTTCAAGGTGCTGATACAATTGCAGCATTTATTATAGAGCCTGTGCTGGGTGCGGGTGGCGTTATCGTTCCTGATGAAAGCTTCATGCCGCTCATGCGCAGCATTTGTGATAAGTATGGAATCTTGATGATCGCCGATGAAGTTATCACTGCGTTTGGCCGCACCGGAGCGTGGTCTGGCTCGAGATTGTGGGGTGTTCAACCAGACATGGCCTGCACTGCCAAAGCGATTACAAACGCCTACTATCCGTTTGGTGCCGTGATGATCAACGAAAAGCTCACTGAAGTGTTTGAAACATCCAAATCTCCATTGGCTTCAATTGGTCATGGCTATACTTATTCTGGCCATCCTGTGGGGGCTGCTGCGGCCTTGGCCACACTAGCTGAAACCAAGCGATTGAATGTTGCAGACAATGCTGCAGCGCGCGGCTTGGAACTTATGGCAGGACTGGAAGCTTTAAAGGCGCAGCATGAGCTTGTAGGTGATGTGCGTGGCAAAGGCCTGATGTGCGCTGTGGAACTGGTTTCAGACCGTACTAAACAATCTGCGGCAGCAAAAGATGTTGTGCAAAAAGTGCAAGATGTTGCCTATGCCCATGGTGTGATGGTTCGTACTTCGGGGGCAAATATTATTCTGTCCCCTCCCCTCGTTATCACCGCCGCTGATGTTAAAAAAATTGTTGCTGCATTAGATGCGGGCCTTTCAGGAGCAATTGGCTAATGTCAACGAATGCTGAACTGCTGGCACGCCGAGAAAAACTGCTCGGGCCAAATATGCGCGTATTCTATGACGACCCCGTGCAGCTGGTGCGTGGCCAAGGGGTTTGGGTGTATGATGCCGATGGCCGCAAATATCTTGATTGCTATAATAATGTGCCGCACGTGGGCCACTGCCACCCCCAAGTGATTGATGCCATCTGCAAGCAAGCCGCAACCCTTAATACACACACCCGCTATCTGCATGAAGGCATCTTGAATTATGTTGAGCGTTTGACAGCCACGTTTGACGACACCATCACGTCAGCAATTATGGTGTGCACTGGCAGTGAGGCCAATGACGTTGCGTTGCGCATGGCACAAGCGGTAACTGGCAAAACCGGTATCATCGCTACAAATCATACATACCACGGCAACACGGCTGCAGTGTCGCAACTTTCGACGACCAAACCGCCTATTGGTGGTTTTGGTGGGCATATTCGCCATGTTACTGCACCTGATAGCTATCGCCCCACAGGTGGCAGCGCAGAGCTGAATGCCAAGGCCTTCGCCGAAGAAGTGGAACAGGCCTGCCAATCATTGATCACTTCAGGGCATGGTGTCTCTGGCATGATTATTTGCCCCAGCTTCGTCAATGAAGGCTTTCCAGATTTGCATGCTGGATTTTTAGAAGATGCAATTTCAGCCGTGCGCAAAGCGGGCGGCGTGATAATTGCTGACGAAGTTCAACCTGGTTTTGGTCGTATTGGCACTCACTTTTGGGGACATCAAAAAGCTGCGTGTTCTCCTGATATTGTGACAATCGGAAAGCCAATGGCCAACGGTCATCCTGTGGCTGCCGTGGCGACCTCGCTTGAAATCATGGGCGCGTTTCGAAATGCCTTTGGTTATTTTAACACGTTCGGAGGAAACCCCGTTTCATGTGCGGCAGCCAATGCTGTGATGGATGTTATTGAAGCTGAGAGCTTGCAAAAAAACGCTGAAGTGACAGGCGAATATATCAGGGCAGGCCTCAAAAAACTTGCCGATAGGCACTCCATCATTGGCGATGTGCGCGGCTCAGGTTTAGCCATTGGTGCAGAGTTGGTTTTGGATCGAAGCTCTAAGCAACCGGCCAAGAATCAGGCGGACCGCGTGGTTAATCTTATGCGTGAAAGCGGGATTTTAATGGGCACCAATGGCATCAATTATAATGTTCTCAAAATTCGTCCTCCAATGCCTTTTGGAAAGCCTGAGGCCGATTTGATGTTGTCAAATCTTGATGCTTGTCTGCAAAAACTTTGATTGCTGCCTTTGCCATAGCGGAAAAGGCAATCAAACAATGGGACTGTGTTGTGGGTTCCCCCGTGTTTGTGATGCATCGTGAGAACGCTGTTTTCAAAGTTGAAACCTCGTCAGGATACACTGCTTTACGCGTTCATCGGCCGGGATACCACACGGCGACAGAAATTGAATCAGAACTCCAATGGATGGCCCATCTTGTTGCGGCGGGCATTCAGGCGCCTATGCCTTGTTTGACAAAGAACGGTTCATACACTGCTGATATTACCGATAATCAGAGTAATCGCTACATCGTCGATCTGCTGACATGGCTGGATGGTGTGCCGCTCGGAAAATCAAGAGTTCCTCTGACACATTCTAAAAATGATTTAGAGACCATTTTCTTCGACCTTGGACGCAACCTTGCGAGAATGCATAGTGTTTCTGATCAGTGGGCAATGCCAGTTGAGTTCTGCCGCCACGCTCTCGACCGTGAGGGACTCTTGGGAGAAACCGCGAGTTGGGGGAAATTTTGGCAAGCGTCATGTCTGACAAAAGATGAGCAGCTACTGCTGGGTCAGGCCCGGGACCTCGCAGCAGAAAAAATAGATTATCTGGCTGCGCAAGGTGCAGATTATGGGCTTATTCATGCCGATGTGGTGCGTGAAAATATCTTAATTTCAAACGGCAAAACTCAACTCATTGATTTTGACGACGCCGGATTTGGCTTTCGCATGTTTGATTTGGCAACCGCGCTGGTTAAAAATCGCGAAGAGCCTCATTATGAAACAATGAAGTTGGCGCTCATTTCAGGTTATGAAACTTGCACGCCCCTGAAGGGCTTTGAAAAGCAGTCATTAGATTTTTTTCTGATGTTGCGTGATTTTGCCTATTTGGGGTGGGCTGATGCACGGCGGGAAGAGCCCGGCATGTTAGCGCGCCTACCCCAAATAAAGGCGGATACTATTTTGGCCGCGCGCAACTTCTTGGATCAATAATAACGCGCCGCTTTGACTAAAGATTTGAATGAGCCTGATAGCACCACATCGTCTACTTTGATTGATTGACCGTAGTGCGCCCGAAAATGAACTTTAGTTACTTGTTGAACACTTACTCTCCATAAGGAATCCAAATATTTTTAACTTGTGTGGCGTGGCGCAAGTATTCTTCGCCTTGGGCTTCGTTGCGCCAGTCAAAAATTTTGCCACTATTTGTCCATGTGCTTTTTAGATTTCCGGCTGATGCCTTTTCAACTGCCGCACAACCAGCGCCATCACCATGATACCAGAGTGCTGCCACTTCATCATGTTCGGCTAATGTCTTGGCCAGTTCTTCACGGTCTCCCGTTACAATATTCACAACACCGGCAGGCACGTCAGAGGTTTCCAATACTTGATAGAAATCTGTAACTGCCAATGGACGATGCGCTGATGGAACCGCCACTACGCAATTGCCCATGGCAATTGCCGGCATGACGAGGGAAATGAAGCCGAGTAGTGGCGCATCATCGGCGCACAAAAGACCCATCACACCGAAAGGTTCATTCATGGCAAGAGTGACGTTCCGCTTTTGTGTGGCGTGGACGCGACCATCATATTTATCAGCCATTGCCGCATAGTAAAAAATACGTCGGATTGAAAACTCAACCTCCTCTGCGGCAGCTTTGGGTTTTTGCCCCATGGCTTGCAACCGCTTGGCAAATTCGGCGGCACGAGCCGATAAATTTTCAGCGATATAATACAGCACCTGTGCACGGTTATGGGCCGTTGCGCCACTCCACCCGCTGGCTTTCGTTGCCGCTTCAACTGCATTGCGAATATCTTTGCGGTTGCCGAGGCTCGCTTCGCCAATGCTTATGCCTTGAGCGTTCAACACTGAATAGGAATAACCGGAGTCGGGGCGTGTTTGTTTGCCGCCGATAAATAATTTCGCTGTGCGGTCAATGCTCGCATGTTCGCTTTGCACCGCTGGGAGAACTGAGAGTTTTACAATTTGGGTGGAAGCTTGTGGAAGCGACTTCAAAAAATCAGCCGACAGGTATTCATACATGCCTTCGCGGCCCCCTTCCCTGCCGAAGCCGCTTTCTTTGTAACCACCAAAGCCTGCGGCGGCGTCGAATAAATTGGTGGAGTTCACCCACACCACGCCAGCCTTCACGCGGGCCGCGGTGTCGAGCGCCACATTGATATTCTCAGACCAAATAGTGGCGGCCAAACCATATCGCGTGTGATTGGCCAATTGCACAGCTTCCTCTGGTGTTCGGAAAGTCATGGCGACGGCGACGGGTCCAAATATTTCTTCCTGAACCACTGTGGAAGCAGGCTCTACATCGACAAACAAAGAGGGTGCAAAGAAATTGCCTTTTGTGGGAAGGGCGCAGGAGGACTGGAACAATGTGCCGCCTTCATTTTGCCCCTTTTTTACCAGTTCCTTTATGCGCTGCAATTGCACTGGCGCAACGATGGCACCCACATCAATTGATTTATCCAGCGGATCTCCAACGCGCAACGTGTCCATGCGGCGCTTGAGCTTTGCAATGAATTTGGGAGCAACGCCTTCTTGGATGAGCAGCCGCGAACCAGCGCAACACACTTGACCCTGATTAAACCAGATGGCATCGACCACACCTTCAACTGCAGCATCCAAATCTGCGTCTTCGTAAACAATGAACGGCGATTTGCCGCCGAGTTCTAACGAAAGCTTTTTGCCTGAACCTGCTGTGGCCTGACGGATGATGCGGCCCACATCTGTGGACCCAGTGAAAGCGATCTTATCAACATCGGGGTGGCTCACCAAATGGGCACCCGTTGCGCCATCACCACAAACGATATTCACAACACCCTCTGGCAGCCCGGCTTCGCGGCAAATCTCTGCGAAGGCCAAGGCTGTTAGCGGGGTGAATTCTGCAGGCTTTAAAACCACTGTGTTGCCTGCTGCGATTGCAGGCGCAATTTTCCACGCCAACATGAGCAATGGGAAATTCCACGGGATAATTTGGCCACACACACCAAGTGGGCTATAGCCTTTGAACTCGCTGCCCATAAGCTCTGCCCAACCTGCATGATGATAAAAATGGCGGGCTACCAAAGGAATATCAATATCACGGCTTTCACGGATGGGCTTGCCATTATCCATGGTTTCAAGCACGGACAGGAAGCGCTCTCGTTTCTGGATGAGCCTTGCAATGGCATACATATGTTTCGCTCTCGCATGACCCGGAAGTTTTGACCATGCTGGAAATGCTTTGCGCGCTGCAGCCACAGCTGCATCGACATCAGCTTTGGAGCCTTGCGCGACGCGGCCCAGCAGCGTGTCATTGGCAGGGTTTCTAACTTCAAATTGTGCGTTATCGCTTGCAGGCACAAAAGCGCCACCAATGAAATGATTGAAACCTGCTTTGTGCAGGTCCAACCATTCAATAATGTGGGAGTTGGCTTCCGGTGATGGGCCATAATCCATAGTGTCGAGAACGTGCTTAACAGTTGGCATTCAATAAACCTCAGGCAAGGGCGTGATGGGACAGAGCGGAATATCGGCCCGTGATGAAATGTTCGAGCTGGCGCTCAATGTCGGCGAGCATGGAACTGGCGCCGATGCGGAACAGATTAGGTTCCAGCCATTCACGGCCCAATTCTTCTTTCATGAGCGTGAGCCATGCGATGGCATCCTTCGATGTTCGAATGCCACCTGCGGGTTTGAACCC